>JBEKSF010000044.1:0-40588 GCA_049517295.1 Verrucomicrobiota bacterium | reverse complement strand
CCCCTGTGCTTGTAAAAACCGTTGATCACCCCCAGCGACTTCTTAAGGTGCTTTTTGTCGATATTGCACGAGGCGACCACCTGGCAATCATTCAACCCCATCAGCCCCTTCGTATTGTCCGGCGCAATCATCCCCCACCCCACTATGCCAACGGTGATCCGCCCCGACGGAGCTGGCCTGCCGCCCCGCCCCAGCGCCGTCGCTGGGATAAATGTGGGCAGGGCGATGGCAGCCCCTGTCGCGCCCGCAACCTTCAGGAATTGACGCCGGCTCATGGACGATGCAGCAGTACTATCAGCAATCATAACCTCCACATCGTGCGCCATCCACCGCCCGGAAACCAGAGAAAAGAATTGAGAAATTGACCGCGCGGACGCCCTTGCGCCACTCTTCCCACCGGCACGCGCCCCGGATGAACTGGATCGTTTTTGAAGATGAGCACCTGCTGGCCGTTAATAAGCCGGCCGGTTGGAACACCCACGCCCCCGCACCCTTCGCCGGCGAGGGCCTTTACGACTGGCTCCGAAACCGCGAGCGCCGCTGGAGCCGCTTGTCCCTCCTCCATCGCCTGGACAAGGAGACCTCCGGCCTCATCCTCTTCGGCAAAACCCCGGCCGCCAACCGCTCCCTCACGCGTCAATTTGAAAACCGGCGCGTGCGCAAATCCTATCTCTTGTTGACTGACCGCAAGGTGTCCTTCCACCAACTGCGCGCCGTCTCCGCCCTCGTCCGCGTCGGCTCAAAATATGCCAGCCGCCCCCCTCACGCCGGAACGCCCCCCGCGGAAACCCTCTTTCGACCCGCGGGAGAATGGATCGAAGCTGTGCCACTGACCGGCAAAACGCATCAAATCCGCGTTCACGCCGCCGAGCATGGGTTTCCGATTTTGGGCGACACCCTCTATGGCGGCGCGCCCGCCCCGCGCCTCTGTTTGCATGCCGCCGCCCTCCAGTTCGAGCATCCCGCCACCGGCCAGCCGCTTTCTCTTTCCGTCCCGCCGGACTTCGCCGAAGACGCGCGCTGGACGCTGCGCGCGACGATCATCGACCCGGCGCAGACTGACGCTTTCCGCATGGTCCACGGCGCGGCCGACGGATGGCCGGGACTCTACATTGACCGGCTGGGAGATTATCTGCTGGCCCAATCCGCCGCCCCGCTGACCGCGCCGCAACAAGAACAGATCGAACTGTGCGCGCAGCGGACAGGCGCGCGCGCTATCTATCATAAGACCCTGGAACGGGAGTCGCGCCGCCCCCCGCAATGCCTGCGGGGCGAGCCGGCCGCCCCGGAGATTTGCGTTCGCGAAAATGGATTGGTCTTCGCGCTGCGTCTTGCCGACGGCTTTTCCGTCGGCCTTTTCCTCGACCAACGGGACAACCGCCGCCGCTTGCTGACAGGTTACGTCGCGCCGGGCTTTGAAATCCCGCCCGCGACGGAGGTGCTTAACACCTTTGCCTACACCTGCGGCTTCTCGGTATGCGCCGCCAGCCGTGGCGGGCGCGCCACCAGTCTGGACCTGTCGAAACACTACTTGGACTGGGGCCGCCGAAACTTCGTCCTCAACAGCCTGGAGCCGTCCTCTCACACTTTTATTCTTGGTGAAGCCTTCGATTGGTTCCGCAGGCTGGCCAAAAAACAGCGGCGCTTTGACCTGATTCTCCTGGATCCCCCGACCTTTTCCCGTTCCAAGGAGGGCGGCGTCTTTCAAGCGGAGAAGGATTACCGCGCGCTCGCGGCCGCCGCCCTGCCCTTGCTCAAGCCCGGCGGCATTCTCTTCGCCTCCACCAACGCCGCCGGATTCACGCCGCAGGATTTTTTGGAAGACGTCACCGGAGCGTTGGCCAGACGCCCCGTGCTGCAATCCCATTATGCGCCTCAACCGCCGGATTTCCCGATCGAACGGGCCGAGCCTGCGTACCTCAAAACAGTCTGGCTGCGCATCGGCTGATTCGCGGGTTGCAAATACCTGGCCCGATCGCTAGATTGGTTCCGTGCTTGCGCCGACCAAACATCGTTTCAACATCAACGAGTACTACCGCATGGCCGAGACGGGAATCTTGCACCCGGACGCGCGCGTAGAATTGCTCGATGGAGAAATCATCGATATGTCCCCCATCGGTCCCTTTCATGGCGGTGTCACCAAATACCTTCTTCAATTCTTCGCTACCGCCGCCAAAGGCCGATGGATTACCTCGGTTCAAGACCCAACCCGTTTGGATGACTATTCCGAGCCGGAACCGGACGTGATGCTGCTCAAGCCGTCGGCGGATTTTTATCGGAAACGGCATCCAAATCCTTCCGACGTTTTCCTGTTGATCGAAGTTGCCGACACCAGCCTGACGCGGGATGTGAATCAAAAACTTCCCCTTTACGGGCGCACCGGCATCGCCGAGGTCTGGATTGTCAACCTCAATGATGAAACGATCGAAGTCTATCGCCAGCCTCATTACGACGGTTACGCAAGCAGGACCGTCCTTTCCGCCGGCAACCAAGCCACCCCCCAAGCCTTTCCCGACGTTTCCGTCGATGTCGCAGACCTCTTGAAGCGTTAAGTTCGGAACAGAACGCTTTCGCGTTTGAACAGCGCGACGGCGGCCGCCACCGCGATGGCGGCATAGAGCCACATGGAACCGAAGACAAGCAGCACGTGGTTCCAATGGCTGGCCCCGGCCAGGATCTCCTTGCTGATCAGGCTCACATTGAAAATCGGAATGAGCGCCAGCCGATAATTCATCTCGACGCCCGGCAGCCCGCCCGCCAGCGCCGGAACAATCGCGCAGATCATCAGCGGTTGCAGGTAGCTGTTCGCCTCCTTGGAACTGCGCGCGAACAAACCGATGGCAATCATTAGCGCCGAAATGAAAACGGCCATCGGTATCATCATCACGGCAACTCCCACCAGCGCCACCGGGTCCAACGCCAGCCCCTGCACGCCGTTGTTGCCCAGACCCCCGGCCATCCGCTTCATCACCAGCAGCGCCCCGCCGTTGGACGAAATCGAAAGCACCGCCGTCACCAGCGACACCGTCAGCACCACCATGCCCTTGGCCACCACCAAATGGGTGCGCGCCACCGGGCTGCACAACAGCGTCTCCAGCGTCCCTCTTTCCTTCTCGCCGGCGGTCAGGTCCACCGACGGGTAAATCGCGCCTGCCAGGCACATCAGAATCACCATGTAGGGAAGTATCATTCCAACCGTGTTGCCGGTCACTTTTTTGGGCGACGCCACGTTGGTTCGCGTCACTGAAAACGGCGTCAATACAGTTTGTGGAATGTGCCGCTCTTCCAGCCGCTGGCTCACAATGGCCTCCTTCCGTTTGCGGAAAAACTGTTCCAGCCCCTCGGCGGCTATGGTCGATTTCAACTCGCTTTCGTAAGTGTAAATGCGCACCGCGCTGGTGGTCGCCCCCGCTTTCAGCGCCGCGTCAAAACCTTGGGGAATCTCCACCGCCGCGCCAATTTTTTTGTCGGATATCTGATTGGTGTAATCAGCCGCCGCCGCGACAATTCGGATCGTTTTCAACTCCCGCAACGCCGCCACTGTTTCCGGCGAATCCTCCCCGCCCAGCAACATCACCTTGCCAACCTCCTGGCGCGCCTGCCCCACCACTTTGCTGGCCATCGACGTGATGGCGATCATCAGCGCGGGCAGCACCAGAACGGGAACAACGATCATCGACATGATCGTGCGCCGGTCGCGCAGCAAATCGCGCATTTCTTTCAAATATACAATGCCAATAGGACGCAGCTTCATATTTTCTCCTCCACCGTCTTGACAAAAATATCCTCCAGGCTTTGGAGGCCGGCGCGCGCTCTGAGTTCTTCCAGCGACCCTTCGGCCAGAATCCGCCCCCCATCAATTATGGCGATCGTATCGCAGAGCTTCTCCGCCTCACTCATCACGTGGGTTGAAAAAATGACTGTCTTCCCCCCGCGCCCGCACTCGGCAATGAAACCGAGCACCGTCCGCGCCGTCAGCACGTCCAGCCCCAGCGTCGGCTCGTCAAAAATCATCACGGGCGGATCGTGGACCAGCGTGCGCGCGATGGACGTCTTCTGTTTCATGCCCGTGGACAGCTTGTCGCAACGGCGGTCGCGAAACTCATTCATGTCCAGTGTCCCAAAAAGTCCGTCGATCCGCGCCCGCAGCGCGCTCCCATTCAAACCGTGCAGCCGCCCAAAATACTCCACCACTTCGTATGCCGTCAGCCGCCCATAAAGCGCCGTCGCCGCCGAAAGAAATCCAATGCTGGCCCGCACCTTTTCCGCCTCGGCCACGACGTCGAAACCGTTGACGGTGGCGCTGCCCGAACTGGGCCGCAGCAGCGTGGCCAGCAACCGCAGACACGTCGTTTTGCCCGCGCCGTTGCAACCCAGCAGCCCGAAGATTTTCCCCGGCTCGCATCGGAAATCGACGTGATCGACCGCCACAACTTGCCCGCGTTTCCGGTCGCTGAATACCTTGGTCAATTGCCGCGCCTGGATCATTGCGGAACCTCGAAGCGATAGCCAATGTCGCGAATCGTCTGGATAAGGGCGGGGTTGTGGGGGTCCGGCTCGATCTTGGCCCGCAGCGTGGTGACACATCGGTCCACGCTGCGATCCGTCACCAACACCTCCTGGCCCCATACCGCGTCCAAAATGCTGTCTCGCGTCAAGGCCCGCCCGGCGCGACGCACAAAAAACTCGAGCAAGCGAAATTCCTTGGCCGTCAGCTCTATCTCCGCGTCATCCCGAAACAGTTTGTGCGCTGTCAAGTCCAGCCGGCATCGGCCGAAGCGGTATTCGGAACTGTTGCCGCCGCGGCGCAGCAGGGCTTTGACGCGCGCCAGCAATTCGCGGATGCTGAAGGGCTTGGTCACGTAATCGTCGGCCCCCAATTCCAGCCCGCGCACGATGTCGTCCTCCTGCCCCTTGGCCGTGAGCATGAGGATCGGCAAATCCAACTGGCGCGCGCGCGCCGCGCGGCAAATCTCGTAGCCGTTGACCTTCGGCAGCATCAGGTCCAGCAGCACCAGGTCGGGCGGGTCCCGCATCAGGGCGTCGAGGCCCTTTTCCCCGTTATTGGCGGTGCGCACCTCGTAGCCCTCGGTTTCAAAGTTGTCTTTCAAGCCGCGCAACAGGGCCGGCTCGTCTTCGATGATTAATATTCTCGCGCCTTTCATACTGTCTGCTGCTTGGCCGGAATGCTGATGGTAAAAGTGCTGCCCCGCCCCGGCTCGCTTTCCACCCCCACCGTCCCATGGTGGGCGGTGACGATGAATTGGACAATGCTCAAGCCCAATCCGCACCCGCCCCCCGCGCGGGCCAGCCGCTGGTCCACCTGGTAAAACCGCTTGAAAATCCGCCTGGTTTCCCGCGGCGCCAGGCCAATGCCGTTGTCCGTCACGGAAAAAACCACCTGCCCGTTTTTGGCGCCGGCCCGCAACTGGATTTCCTTCGGCTCGCCGGAGTACTTGTAGGCGTTGTCCAGCAGATTCACCACCGCCGTCACAAGCGCGTCAGTATCGGCGAAGATCGCCGGCAAATCCGGCGCGACCTCGGCCTGAAAACTGCAATCGGGCGTGTTGAACCGTTCACGGACCGCTCCCGCGGCGCTCTCAACGATCTGTTGTGGCCGCGTCTCGCTGAATTCGAACGCCTGCTTGTTCCGTTCCATGCGCGAAAACGCCAGAAAATTGTCAATCAACCGGCTCAGACGCAGATTCTCGCCGGCGATCAGTTGGAGATACTGACGGGCCGTCTGCTCATCCAGCGTCGGCGAGTTCAACAACGTGTCCACCAGCAGGCGCATTGAGGAAAGTGGCGTCTTCAGCTCGTGGGTTACGTTGGCAACCAGATCATTGCGGAGCTGCGCCACGGCCACTTGCCGTCGAATCAGCCCCACCGCCAGCAGCGCCAGCACAACCACCGCCGCCACCGCCATGATCCCAACCCAAAAGTAAGAGGCGATTTGCGCCTCCGCTGCCGCGTCAGAACCGCGGTCGTCGGCGGCCGGTGCGATGTGCCATCCGGGCAGATTGCCGCCGGCGGAATCGGCGACCAGGTAACTGCCTGTCTCTCTGCCTGGCGGCAGCAGCGTCACGTCCGCCCCCGCAACCCCGCGCAGCCGCCGTTGCAACCCATCCGCACTCAAGAGCAGAAGAAGATGGCCGTTCGCCGCGGAGATCGGCCACGTGTTGGTCGTTTCGCCTTCCAGATACTCCGCCGCCAGATCTTCAGCCGCCAGGGTCGGAAATGACACCTGGCCGGGAAACATTTCTCGCAGCCGGTGCATGAGAAAGCGCCGTTGCGCCGCGGGCATGCCGTTGTCGTAATCGACCAACTCCGCCCGCAGGCGCGAGAGCAAATCCGACGCCGGGCCGCCTAATTCCAACGCCAGCAATTCGGCGCTGGGCACGATCAAGCGCCCTTGGGCATCGACCGCGTGGGAGAAGCGCGCGACGGCCAGCGAGTTGGTCAACAAAACCAGCGCGGCCTGCCTTTTCCCCGCTTCGATCAGGCACCGCGCCTGGGCTTGAAGCGCCCGCGCGGCCCGCGTGGCATTGGTTGCGTCCCTGGCCAACTCCGCGAACGCCGCCACCGCCGCCTCCGGATCACGCTCCTCGACGGGCGAATAATCGTCGGACCGGCCCGCCGGGAAGCCGGCAGCCGGATAAGCCACTTTGCCGGTTGAATCGTAAATGATCACCGTGTCCGCCACGTCCGCCCGAATCGCGGTGGCAAAAAGTGCGGGAGCGGAAAGGGTGTTGGATTCCAGCGGCCCGGTGGCTGCGCTCCAGTAGGAGTCCAGCCGGCTGCGGGCCTGGGCAAGGTTCGCTCGGTAGGCCTCCATCAATTTCTGGCGCATGGCCAGCCGCTCGTTTCGCATCGCCTCATTCATGAACCACAGCAGACAGGCCGACGGCACCAGCACGGCCAGCAATAACAGCAGCGTCAGCCAGCCCGTCGCGGGCCGGCTGGCGCCGATTGAAAGATGACGCAGCAGCCGCCTCATTGGGACTGGAACGATTGAATCACCTTGTCAAACTTCGGCTGGAATGCCTCAAAATCCGCCGCTGGGACAAGGGCTTCGAAATAGACCGCGTTGGTCGGGCCAAAACTCCACGTGCCGTAACCAACCTTCTTGTTTTCTCCCTGCACGTAATCGGCGACGACGCTTACGGCCGGCTGGCCCGCCACAGTCAGGTCTGTCCAGCTATTGGCGCGCACCTTGAAATCCTTATACTGCTTGGCGGAATCGTCGAGCCTGGCTTGGGCATAGGCGCGGAGTGATGCCGATTCATTGGTCTTCACAGTGCTCATCGTTTCCACCGTCAGGCTGCTCATGGCGATGCTGCGCGGGTCCACTATCATCACGCCCGTTTTGTTGGTCGTGGGATGCTCTTGCTTGTCCAACGCCCATCCCGCGGGAGCCGACACCGTAAAGCCGAAGGTCGAATCGCTGTAAGTTACATCCGCGCCGGGCAATGGATACGTGACACCCGTCAACTCGGCGACCACCCCGCCCGCTTCAAACTTGACCAAATAATGTTTGGGATCGCTGGAGTACCAAAATGTCTGGTTAATGCTCAACTCAACCTTGTAACACTGGTAGGTTCCGGCTGGCACTTTCACCTGCTCCGGCCCGCTGACAGTAAAGGTCAGGGGTATCACGTGCGACCCCAGGCTGGCCAGGATTTGCTGGCTGGTCTTGTACCCATCGGCCAGCGGCAGGCAACGCATCCATTGGAGGGTCTCCTCGTTGTCAATTACCGATCCCTGGAATTCGATCTTCTTGCTCTCCTCCTTGCCAGTGAACTTGAGGTCCGCGTGGTCCGTTGCATATACCGCCTCGACTTCCCCCAGCAACGTGTGTTTCCACACACTGTGCAGCGGCTTGAGCGTCGCCGCATCCACTTCCACGTGGCTGACGGATTGATTTTCGCCAACAATCGTGCGCGAGGAAAAGCGCCACGTCTTTTGCCCGTTGGTTTCGCCCGCGGCGGCGGTGATTTCCGTAAAACCGATCTTGAGCCCGCCTCCCAGTTTGACCTCCAGACGCATGTCCTCGTTGTCGGCCCAGGCGGCGGGTTGCAGCCCGGGGTTGGCCGCATCGAGGTACTTCTGCGCCCGCGCCACGATGTTGGTCTGGTCAGGATAATTCTTGATCAACGATTCAAACGCCGCCGTCGCATTGGTGAAATCCTGCTTCTTGTAGTAACACGCACCCAGGTGATATTGCGCCAGCGCCGCAATCGCCTGGTCCGCCTTGGACTGGGCGATGACTTTTTGATACAGTTGCATGGCCGTCTCGATGTCGCCTTTGGTTTCCTCCGAATAGATGCCTTGTTCGAGAAGATCCGACGGTGAATCCGCCCGGACCGCTGTGGCGGCCAAGAGGACGGTTGCGGTGGAAAGCACGAGCAGACTTTTGCCTGCGCGGCGCGAGCTGAAAAGATTTATTGTTTTCATACGCCCAAAACTGCGCCCGCCATGTTACCCAATTATTACCGCCGCGTCCTTTGTTTGTCTATTACCGAATCGATTCAGCGCCGATATGCGTGGATTTGACTTTTTGGGGTTCCCCCTCGTAATCCTGATCGTAGACTTAATCTGGGCTTCCCCTTTTCCGGCGGCCTGCTACCCTCCCCTCGCCATTCTTATGCTGGCTAAACGCGTCATCCCCTGTCTCGACGTGCATGACGGCTGCGTCACGCGCGGTGTCCAATTCGGCAGAGCCGAAGCGGGTGAACTGCGCAACGTCGGCGATCCCGTCGCCCTGGCCATGCGCTACAACGACCAGGGCGCCGACGAGATGGTGTTTTTCGACATCACCGCCACCGCCCATGCCCGCGCCACCATGATCGGCGTCATCGAGCGCGCCGCCGATCAATGTTTCATGCCCCTGACCGTTGGCGGCGGCATTCGCTCCGTCGAGGACATGCACGCCATGCTCCGCGCCGGCGCCGACAAAACCAGCATCAACTCCTCCGCCCTCGCCACCCCGGACCTCATCCGCCAGGGCGCGGAAAAATTCGGCAGCCAGTGCATCGTTGTCTCCATCGACGCCAAAAAAGTCGCCCCGGATCGCTGGGAGGTCTTCTCCCACGGCGGACGCAAACCGACCGGATTGGATGCCGTGGAGTGGGCCAAAAAAGCCGTCGCTCTGGGCGCGGGCGAAATTGTGTTGAACAGCATTGACGCCGACGGCACCAAGGCCGGCTTTGACCTGGAGATCACCCGCCGCGTCAGCCAATCGGTGGGCGTGCCGGTCGTGGCAAGCGGGGGCGCCGGCTCCCTCGATCACATGGCCGCCGTCCTGTTGGAGGGCAAAGCCGACGCCGTCCTGGCCGCCAGCATCTTTCATTTCGGCGAATATACTGTCGCCGATGTGAAAAAGTTTTTGGCCGAAAAAAACATCCCAGTACGGCTCTGAATTTATGAACTCCAAATCGAAAGTCCCTTGCATCCCGATTGAAGGCTCAATTAGTTGGGAAGACTGGTTGAAAGGCCGCCGTGCCCGCCGCGAATCATGCGAGCGCGTCGTCCCCGGCGTCATCCGCCGCAAAACCAGTTCCAGTGACCGCCGGCTGAAAAAACTTTTCAACGGCCAACGCGGCCTGCCCTTTACCCCGACCGAAAAACTCTGACCCCGCCCATCCTGGAACAAGCCTTTCGCTTCGGCTCAATTCCTCCCGTGGCGCACCAAGGCGGCAGCCAGGCCTTGCGCTTCAACTTTTGCGAATCAAACCCACAACGTGAAAATCAATAACTTTGCTGCATGAATATCACCCAATCCCGCTTCTTGCCTTTTGTATTATTGACCTGCTCCAACGTCTTCATGACCTTCGCCTGGTACGGCCACTTGAAATTCAAGGACCGCCCGCTCTGGCTGGTGGTGCTGGCCAGTTGGGGCATCGCCTTTTTTGAATATGTCCTGCAAGTCCCCGCCAACCGCTGGGGCAGCAACGTCTATTCGCCCGCTCAACTCAAAGTTGCCCAGGAAATCATCACGCTCACCGTTTTCGCCCTCTTCTCCATCTATTACCTCGGCAGCTCGATCAAATGGAACCACTTCGCGGCCTTTGTCTGCATCGTGGCCGCCGCGGCTTTTGTCTTTTTGCCCGATACCTAGCCCCACTCCGTTGTTGCCAACCGCCCTTTCTGCCCGCACCATTCCAGCCCGACATGATGTTGGATAGCCACTCCACCGCCAGCACAGCGCAACCGGCCCGCCCGGACGCCACTCTTATCGAAGGCATCAACCTGCGCCTGGCCATGACCGGCTGCCCCACCTTCGGCAATGGCGCCATGAGCTCCCTGCCCGAGCTCGCCGCCCCCATGTTCTCACGCCAGAAGGAAACCATGCGCCTGCTGGCCGACTACCTCTGCCCAGCCGATTGGCGCATCGATCATTTCCTTCGCGAATACCTCTATGACACTGGCCTCACGCTGACCTGGCCGGCCCGCACCTTCGTCTTGGACAGCCCCGGCTTGGCCCGCGCCTTGTCCCTGCCGCCGGACCGTGATGATTTCACCTCGGACATCGTTCATTCCTATCGCGTGCGCCAGGGCGTTTTGCACAATCCGGTCAATGACCGCCGCACCACTCAGGGCGTCTTTCACATCGCCGAAGGCGGCCTGCCGATTCCCGACGACAAAAAGGCCGTACCCAAGGCCGTCTTCGCCCGCTTGCTGAGCCTGGCCTTGAAACCGCCGCCCCAGTTGTTGCGCCTGCCCTTTACGTCCTCGCAGGAGGCGCAGGCCGAATGTTTTGTCTCCTTGCTGCTCCGCCCGGTGGTTTGCCCGGCGGTGCCCGGTTTCATCGGCCAAAAAACAATGGAAATCCGTTTCTTCGCCCCGGGCAATCTGGTCAGCAACCTGGACTTTGTGGAGTCGATTTTTGGCAATGCGGGCGATCCCTTCCTGCCCGAAAACGACGCCGGCCTGGATGTCGAACATTGGACCGGCCATACGGGCTGCGTCATCCTGGCGCCGCATTTGGTCAAAGTGACCAAGCACTCGCTCGGACTCCCGCATTGGGACGCCGCCACACAACGCCAGCGCCGCGACGGGATGTGTTGGAAACAGGAGAACGAATTCTATAACGACGGCGGCGCCTTCAAAATCTCCGCCCGCGACGCGCGCGGCGTCATTGTCACACTCATTGCCGACAACTATTACGGCTACTGCAAAAAAGAGATCAAAACTCAGATCAGTTTCGCCGCCAACCTCTTCGGCCTGTGCGAGGAGGAGCACGCCGGCGGCGCCAAAGTCTATCCCAGCTACGACCTCGGCGAAGAGTTTTACACCGACATCCACGTCCGTTACCGCGGCCATTCCTTCGAGGAAGTCCTCCAGTTGGCGGGCGACGCCATGGAATTGCAGCCCGAAGGCTACGCCGTGGACAAGCGTTTCCCGGACATTATTTACGTCCCGCGCGACGTCCATTTCGACCTGCGCAAACAATCCATCTCCTGGCCCGCGGAAGCGGGCGGCCACACCATCAAATTGCTCACCGGCAAAATCTACATTCGCCCTTCCGGCTACCGCGTCCAGATGGAAAAGCCCGCCGATCGCGCCTGGCGCCTCATCGGCACCGTCGCCGAACCCACTCTCTGCCACAAGCCCAGCACCGTCTCCGGCGGCGGCAAATCCGAAATCTCCAAGCCCATCACCGACGCCGTTTTGCACGGGCCGGTCTTCACCTCCGATTTCAAAAAGGACTTCGATCTGCTGGAGGACTTGGTCGCTCGCGATTACTCCACTCGTTTCCGCGATCCCAACAAATCCGGCTCCGACGCCCGCCCCATTCTCAGCTCCGAACGCTCTCTCGGTTCAGTCATCAAGCTGTTCACTCCTTCCCAGCGTGAATACTCCGACCAGTTTAACCAATGGCTCGCCTCCATCCCCCAGTACCTCCTCGAACTGCTCTTTGTCGTCAAACGCTTCTACAAATCCTCCTGGGCCGACGCCTGGCGCGACCATTTCAGCGTCGATATCATCAACGGCACCCCGGGCAATGAATTGAAATTCGACGGCCGAAAGCTGGTCTCCAATTTCCTGCGCGTCGGTTACGAGGCCGACGGCTCCTGGCGCGTCTTCGGCTTGCGCAAGGACTTTCATCCCGCTGCCAAATTGCAATCCGAGGACGACATCACCGCCTCGGTCGTTGTCCCCGCCCAGGTGCTGCCGCATCTGAATCCGGACTACTCCAATCCCTCCGTCAAGTTTGTCTTCAACACCGAAAACCGCCTCTTTCAACGCCCCGACGAGGCGATTCATCGCGGCTATGACAAACTGACCGAACAAGACTTGTCCGAACCGGGCAATTTCCTCTCCAATTTCCAGCCCCTCACCGCCCCGGACGCCCGCGAACTGGTCGAGGACTCCATCGGATTCGACACCTACACCGAACCGATGCGCCGTCTCATTCTTGACGCCGCCCAAAACACCACCGGCCCTGCTTACTTCGTCTCCTCCGCCCACCCCAGGCTCGTGGACGGCCAGCCGTCCAAGAACCCGCGCTACCTTCAGAAGCGGCCCGACCTGGTCCATGCCCGCGATGCCCACGCCGCCGAAATGGCCACCCGCCTGCAACGCCGCATCTCCTTGCGCGACCCCCTTTACACCCCCGTCAACGCCGTCGTGCCGGGCCGGCGCAATAATCCGCCTGATCCGGTGGCGCGCATCCGTTCGCTGGCCGTCTTCAATCCCATTCATTACATGGAATTGCCGGAGTTGTTCATGGAATTCATTTCCAGCGTCACCGGCAAATCCCCCTCCACCACCGGCGCCGGTTCCGAAGGCGCCCTGACCAAAGGCCCATTCAACGCGCTGCCACCCATCATCGACTTGAATGCCGCTTTTGTCTCCTACGCCGTGACCGGTTACGACGCCTTCATCTCCGCCGCCGGCTACATCGGGCCCAAGGTCCGGGTCGATCACGACATCAGCCTTCTCATCCCGGAAGTCTGGTGCCGCATGCAGCCGGCCGAGCGCCGCCCCGCCTTCCTGATCGAAAACGGCTACTTCGAGAAATGCGAGGACTTCGAGTTCAACGGCCAAAAAGTCCTCGCCAGCCGCCTGGGCTACCGCATGACCGCCAGTTTCGTCCGCACCTTCTTCGGCCGCGTCTTCAGCTATCCCTATGCCGTCTTCACCGACGACATGCTCCGCCCCGAAAAACAGGACATGGCAGTCTTCGCCGACGGCGTGGACAACATCGTCGGCACCCACAAGCGCGTGGCGGAAAGTTATTTCGCCGACGGCAGCGTCGAGATGGCCTGCCCGCCCCTTAAGGCGCTGCTCCACATTATGGCTTACGGCCATTTTGAGAACCGTGACGTAACCCATCCCGAATTCCGCGCCCTCTTCACCCCCCAATCCGTCATGGCCAGCGCCTGGTACGCCGGGCGCCTCGCGGCCAAGCAGCGCCACGACATCTCCCTGTGGCGCAACCACACCACTTACCTGGAGAATTTCCTCAAGAAAAAGAACTACACCGAGGAAGCCCAGCGCCTCAACATCCCCGCCCGCCTTGAGAACGCCTGGGCAACCTATCACAAGGTCAAATCCCCAGAATACCTGGCCAGCCTCAAGGGCACCATCGGCCTCCAACCCTTGGCCGTGTAAGGTCGGTTCCCGGCAACTGTCCAATGTTCATCGGTCTTTCTCTGATCCGTGTTACAGCGATTCTCTGACCTTGCGGCCTTTTTCTGCCTGATTAAATTATCACTGAAGCTGCTTTATGCGCGCATGCTTTTATTGGCGGCTACGTTGACTCCGCCATCGCGCAACAGTGAATGTTTAAAAGTGCCGGTATGAATGCTATGAAATCTACGTCTCTGTTTCCAAATACTCTCTTCCCGCTGACTAGTGCTTTGGTTTTACTCCTGCTGGCCGGTTGCGGCACCTCCTCTGAACTGGTTGTTCTTCCGCCGGTCGCTCCCGATGCACCCGCCCCGCACGTCCCTACGGGCTTGGGTGCTCTCCAGGTTTATTCGGCCAGGGTGCCGGCAGTTACGGACGTTAACTACCAGGAGTTCTTCGCCGACGACGACTTTGGTGGCAACTTGTTCCCGGTTGAACCGGCTCACTCCGACTATACCATCTACACCGAGTCTGGCCAGCTCTTCGACCATGTGCGCAACGCCTCCAACCCGGACGATCCGCTACCGGCAACGGTGTCCCTTCCAAAAGGCGAATACAAAATCGAGGCCCTGGAAAAAAATGTCAACCCCGGCGACATCCCGGTCTTGGTTCCCATCACCATCCAGCCTGGCAGAATGACCCGCGTATATCTGGACGTCAATTAGCGCCTTTGGAACTGCTGCTGCTGTTCCTCCTGTTGAATCATCATTTCGGTCCCCTCGTTGCTGAACCCTTGGAAGATATACGCGTCGAAGAGCGCGTTGCCGATGGAATTGAGTTTGTCCTGGAATTGATCCAGGTAGAAATGCAGCCCTTGCTGGAATATCTCTTCCACCGTGCTGAATTGCAACTCCGCCTCCAACCGCCCCGCCAGTTTCTCGGACTCGTTGCAAAACTTCCCTGACGGCGTCCCGGAAATCCGCCGCAACGCGCCGTTCAATTCCCCAACGCAAAACCGCGCCGACCGCGGGAAGTCCTCGTTGAACAGGAGAAACTCCGCCACGTAACGGGGGTGAATTTCCGCCCCGTGAAGTGACTTGTAGGCGTCCCAGGCGCTGCACGACCGCAGCACCGCCGACCACCCCAGCGCCTCCGCCTGGCTGACACTCCCCGGCATCCCCCGTTCGGGCAGGCTCCGGTAATGCACGTCCAGGATGCGCGACGTCTTGTCCGCGCGCTCGAGAAATTTCCCCGCCTGCGAAAACCACCACCCTTCGTTATGCAGGATCGTCGCGTAGCCGATGCCCACCAGGTGCAGCGAAGCCGACTTGATCTGCTGAAAGAATTCGCTCGGACTTTGCCGCCACACCTTCCGCGCCTCTGGTGAGCGCAAAAACAAATAAACACGGTTCAATTCCTCCCAAAACTCCACGGTGATCTGGTCCCGCACCATGCGCGCGTTCTCCCGCGCCAGGCAAATCGACGAAACTATGGAGTTCGGATTCTCAGGCTGGAAGACCAAAAACTCCGTCACCGCCTGGCCGGTCGCCTTTTTGTGCAACTTCTCAAATGCCTCCTGGTCCCCCGTGCTCTCCACCACCGGCATCCAATGCTCGGCCAGCCGCTCGTCATTGAGATTGCGCAATTCCAGCAGCAGTTGCAGGTTCACATCGACGATCCGCGCCGTGTTTTCCGCCCTCTCGATATACCGCGACATCCAGTAAAGACAGTTGGCAACCCGGCTCAACATGGCTACTCCTCTCCGTACAGCACCCACGTGTCCTTGCTCCCCCCGCCTTGCGACGAGTTGACCACCAGCGAACCGGGCCGCAACGCCACGCGCGTCAGCCCCCCGGGCACAATCGTCGTCTTTTCCCCGCATATTATATACGGCCGCAAATCAACGTGCCGTCCCTCGAACCCGGCCCTCTCCACGTGCGTCGGATGCCGCGACAACGAGATCATCGGCTGCCCAATGTAATTGCGCGGGTCGGCCTGGATGCGCTGTCGAAACAGCTCGATCTCCTTGGCCGACGCCTGCGGGCCCATCAGCATCCCGTACCCGCCCGATTCATTGGCCGCTTTGACCACCAGTTTCTGCAAGTTCTCCAGCATGTATTGCCGGTCGCTCTTCTCCCCGGCAAGGTAGGTCGGCACATTCGGCAGTACCGCCTCCTCGTCCAGGTAATACTTGATCATCCGCGGCACAAAATGATAAATCACCTTGTCATCCGCTATCCCCGTGCCGATGGAATTGGCCAGCGACACCTGCCCCGCACGGTAGGCATGCGCCAGTCCCGGCACCCCCAGCATCGAATCGTGCCGGAACACCGTCGGATCCAGAAAATCGTCGTCGATCCGCCGGTATATGACATGCACCGGCTGCAGTCCCTTGGTCGTGCGCATGAACACACGCTCCTCGCTCACCACCAAATCCCGCCCCTCGACTATTTCAATCCCCATCTGCCGCGCCAGATACGTGTGCTCAAAATACGCGCTGTTATACGCCCCGGGCGTCAACAACACGATCGTCGGGTGCGGCACCCCGGCCGGCGCGATGTACTCCAGCATCTTGAGCAACTCCTGCGGGTAATGCTCCACCGGCCTCACCCCGATCCCTTCAAACATGTCCGGAAAACTCCGCTTCATCGCTCGCCGGTTCTCCAGCACGTAACTGACTCCGCTGGGACAGCGCCCGTTGTCCTCCAGCACCATATACTCCCCCTCCCGCCCGCGAATCAGGTCCGTGCCGCAAACGTGGATGTAAATGTCCCGCGGCACCTTGTAATTCACAAACTCCCGCCGAAAATGTTTGCCCGACAGGATGTAGTGGGCCGGGATCACGCCGTCCTTGATGATTCTCTGCTCGTGATAGATGTCGCGCAGAAACAAATTCAGCGCCGTGATGCGTTGCACCAACCCCTTCTCCAGATGCTCCCATTCCTTGGCCGGGATGATGCGCGGGATCAGGTCAAACGGAAAAATCCGTTCCGCCCCTTGCGAGTCCCCATACACATTGAACGTGATCCCCTGACGCAGAAAGGTCAGATCGACCGAATGCCGTTTGTCCTCAAACTCATCCTCACCGAACGATTCGAACAGTGAAAAAAACCGGCGATAGTGGGGTCGCACCTGCCCCTCGCCATCGAGCATTTCATCAAAAAAACCTTCGTGGCCGTATTTTCGCAGCATCAGTTGAAAAGTGTTGTTTTGCGCATCCTGTTCATTTTTGAACTCCGGCCTACCACCTCATTCGCGTCAAAACCAACTCAATCTCCTGCCTTATCGCCTGCGCGGCTTGGCCCTGAAAAGCATCAAAAACCCCAACAAATCGCGTCTTTTCCCGCTCCCGTCGATTTCCGGGCGCCGCCATTGGTTGAAGGCACAACACCATTTCCCAGCTAACATAGCAATCCCCTTGCCGACTTCGCCGCCAGGCGCCCAAACCCGCCCATCAGCGGACAGTTCCACCCTTTGGCTCCGTCGCCGTCCCCCGCCCAAACACGCCGGTCGGTTTCTCGAAGAAGGCCAATTGTTCCACTTCGGCCTGTTCCTGCTGGGTCGCCGGAACCGGGAAATTGGTGATCAGCGCCTCGATCATGGCGTGTCGCAAGTCTTCGCTCGATCCTACGTGGTAGAAGTGCTCCCGCATCAGGAGATGAAACCCCGCCTCGTTCCAATTCCGTTCGATAAGCGTGTTCTTTCTGAATTCGTTGCTGTGCCAAGTCGAGAGAATGAAGCCGCACGGAAGCCGCTTGAGAGTTTCCGCCAATTCCGACTCATCCGCCTCCGACCACGAGTTGAAATAGTCAACGTGACGCCCAGCATAGGGCGGGTCGGCGTAAACCAAATCCTCCGGTCCGGCCAACGCTAGTGTTTCCCGGAAATCGGCCGCGGCAAACGTCCAGTCGCAGGCGGAGACAACCTCTGAGATTCGCCTGATTTGGTTGGTGATCTTTGTCACGTATGCCGCGGCAAACCTGTTGCGTTTGTGGCCGTAAGGAACATTGAACTTCCCCTGGCGGTTAAATCGCATCACCCCGTTGAAACACGACCGGTTTAGAAACAGAAAATCCAGAGAGGAGGGTTGGGCGTTGAAGCGTTCGCGAACCGCATAATAATGGGCCTCGCCTTCTTTGCGCAATTTGTCTCCTTCATCAACAAGAAAAGCTTTTGCAGTGGCAGGGGTTAGGCGGCCGCATTGGATATCCTGATACAGGCGAATAATGTGGCTATTCGAGTCGCTGAGAACGGCTCTTTTCGGCTGGACATTCAGTGCCACCACGCAAGAGCCACAGAACGGTTCCACCCAACGCTCGAACGCTTGAGCCCGCGCCAGTTCCCGAATATCGCCAACCAATTTGGTCTTGATGCCCTGGCATTTGAGCGGAGGAACCAATGGCGGCAGGCTCATTCGCTCTCCTCCTCACCTTTTCCCGCTTCGTCCTCTGCCAGTTCGGCAATTTCCTTTTCGTGCGCTCGCAGCGTGTCAACCCCACGCTCTTTGTATTCAAGATAAGTCTTCAAATTTGTGTACGGCCGTGTGAGGGACAGTGCCTGCGCCATGTCGCGCGTCAAATAGAACGTCCAGTAATCGTCGTAAACCCCTTCCCCCAAAGATGCAAACGGCCCGTTCCCGTGAACAAGTTGTTCGATTTTTAGCACGGAACCGATGTTCTTGGTATTGCCGCTCCCAGGCCGGGAGGACGCGATTCGATACTTGGGTTGCGCAAAAAACTGAAAATCTTTAACGACCGACGGGATTTTCGGAAGGTCTTCCAGTGTGAATTGCTTTCGTTCGTCGGCGACATCGCCGCACTTGGAATAGATGACGCCCAGCACGAAATGGCCCGCGTACTGGCTGTACGGGTAAAGCGTGTTCTTGTTGCTGTCCCGTTTTCGGAAATAGCCGGTGAACGCGCCGAGGGTCATGCCGTTGACTTCAGTGTCGCTTATGCGGTACGTGCTCTTAATGTCCACCGCAAATTTCCGGCCCGTCTCCTCATCTGTGAAAGTCAAATCCGGATAAAAATTTTGCTGTGGGCACAATTCGATTTTAAGGCGATGCGCGTTTCCGAACTCAACGAACATTGGAAACAGCAGCAGTTCCAGCACTTTTGAGACAATCTTCGTATCCACCGAAATGGTGTAGATGCGACGGTACACATCAATGAATCCTTTGATGATCCACTCACCTTCATTTGTGGCAACAGCTTTCGCGAAAGATTCCGCGTGCGCTTGAAGCTTATGCAGAAACTCTTCGGTCGTCATGCCAGGTTGTCTGCTCGATTTTATGGCGAAAGATGTACCGGTTCTCGTGTTTGTTTGAAAGTTGTATTTTTGCGGCCGACCACCAGAGAGGGAAGGTTTCCCTGGCCTGAAAGCGGGCCAGCCACCGGGCGGACGCGCCGCCTCCGCATCTTTTCGCTTTTGCCCCGGGCCTTTCTCCTTCACTCTTGCCGGCATGACGCCTACTGTGGCATTGGTTGTCTTGATCGTCTTCGCCGGCGCCAGTTTCTTCTTCGCGCTGGCTGAGACCTCTCTGTTCTCTCTCGGCAAATGGCAGTTGAAGCAGTTGGAGTCTCGCTTACCCGCCCGCTGCGCGATCATCCGCCGCCTCCTGTCCGAACCGCAGGACTTGCTGGCCACGCTCGTTCTGGGCAACAGCTTCGCCAACGCCGGCATTGTCGCCATCGCTCTCCTGTTGGCCACGCGGCATCGCTGGCCCCTGCCCCCGGTTCTCCTCGCCCTCCTGCTGCTCATCCTCTTCGGCGCAGAAGTCTCGCCTAAAACCCTCGCCGTGCGCGCTCCAGAACTGTGGGCCTTGCGCGTCGCCCCCTTGATGCTCTTTCTCCAAAAGGCCAGCCACCCCTTGCGCCGCGTCGCCCAGGGCCTCACCAACCTAGCTCTCCGCCCCGCCGGACCGCCCCTAACCGCCGCCGCCGCGGGCCTTTCCGACGCGGAATACCAGGAGTTGCTGGAAATGGCCTATCAACAGGGCGCCCTTGCCGCCGGTGAAAAGGAAATCATTCTCCAAATCATCAATCTCGACCACCGCCACGCCGGCGAGGTCATGAAGGCCCGCGCTCAAATGGCCTGCGTTTCCGACGATCTCTCCGTGCCGGAAATGATCGACGCCGCTCGCCGTTTCAAACATCGGCGCCTGCCCATTTACGACGAATCGCCCGACACCATTGTGGGCGTGCTCAACACTCGCGCCCTGCTGCTCAACCAGGCTGACGACCTTTCGTTGTCCGTCGAGTTTCCCTCCTTCGTGCCCGAAAGCATGAATCTGCTCCAATTGTTGAAAAGCCTCCAGCGCCAGCGCCGCGGCCTCGCCATTGTCCTCGATGAATTTGGCGGCACCGCCGGCATTGTCACCATCGAAGACATCCTGGCCGAGGTGCTCGGAGAATTGCACGGCGAGCTCGCCCCCGAACGCGCCATCCTCGAACGCCTCGGCGACAACCGCTGGCGCGTCAGCGGCGCCGTCCGCCTCGATAGTTTCCGCCGCGAATATCCCGCTCTGCCCGATGTCCCGGATTGCGAAACCATGGCCGGCCTGGCCCTCCGCCAATTCGAAGTCGTCCCCGCACCCGGCGAATCAGTGACGCTGGCCGGCTTGCGCTTGACCGTGCGGGCTGCCGACGAACGCCGCATTCACGAGTTACTGGCCGAAGTGGTCAAAAAACGATGACAAATATTGGCATCCTCGTTCTGCTGGCCGCGCTTCTGTGCGTCACCCTCTCCTTTCTTTTTTCGGGAATGGAAACGGGGGTGCTCGCCTTGAACCGCTTCCGCATCCGCCAACTCATGCGCGCCGGCGACCACCGGGCAGCCGTCCTTCACGGCTTCCTGCAAAACCCAGAGGATTTTCTCTGGACCATTCTGGTCGGCAACACGGTCGTCAACTTTGTTATCTTCAGCCTCGGCTTCATTCAATTGCGCAATGGACTGAGCCGCCGACCGGTGTGGGAAACAATCGTCTTTTGCGCGGGCGTTTTTATTTTTTACATCGTTTGCGAACTGGCCCCCAAGACCCTCTTTCAGCGCTATCCCAATCGCCTCTCCCTCTCCCTGGCCGTTCCCTTCCGCTGGATTCACCGCCTGCTCTCCCCTCTGGTCGCCGTCGTCGCCTGGTTCTCCCGCGGTCTCTTGCACTGGACCGGCGGCCAGGCCCGCACAGGTCGCCTCTTCGGAAGCCGCGACGAATTGCGCTTTGTCATGCAGGACGCCGCCCCGAACCTCACGACCGAGGAAAAAACCATGATCAACCGCGTGCTGGACCTGCCCAATTTGCGCGTCCGCCACGTCATGGTGCCCATGGCCAACGTCACCACCGTCAGCGCCCAATCCCCCATGTCTCAAGTCCTCGATTTGTGCCGCGAGCGCAACCTCACGCGCCTGCCGGCCATCGATCCGAACACCAAGCGCGTTGCCGGCGTCGTTAACCTCGACCATGTTCTCTATTTGACTGATTTCGACCCCGCCCGCCCCGCCCGCGATTATCTCCAACCCGCCTTCTTTCTGCCCGAAGAATTGCTCCTGGAAGAGGCCCTCCGCCGCATGCAACACACCGGCTGGCGCCAGGCCGTCGTTTTGGGACCCGACAACCGCGAGTCGGGCATTATCGGCCTGCGCGACGTGCTCAAAGTCATTTTTGGAGACGTCACCCTATGAGCGGCGAACTCATCGCCTCCAGCGCGCTGCGTATGCTGGGCCTCCTGGCCATCGTCCTGGTCAACGGCTTTTTCGTCGCCGCGGAATTCGCCTTCGTCAAATTGCGCGACACCCAATTGGACACGCTGATCGTGGCCGGACATCGCCGGGCGCGCCTGGCGCGGCACATTCTGCGCAACCTCACCTCCTACCTCAGCGCCACCCAATTGGGCATCACCATGGCCAGTCTGGGCCTGGGCTGGCTGGCGCAGCCGGTCTTCATGGCGCTGCTGGGGCCTCTGTTGGGGTGGATCGGTTTTCAATCGACGCAATTTCAGAAATCGGCCGCTTTCGCCGTCGGCTTCTCCACCGTCACCTTCTTCCAGATCGTGCTGGGGGAGTTGGGGCCCAAATGGTTCGCCATTCAGCGGGCGCTGCCCACCGCCTTGTGGATCGCGCCGCCCCTGCATTGGTTTTACCGCCTCTCCTATCCCTTCAACTGGCTCTTGAACCAGTCGGCCCAATGGCTCTTGCGCCGCGTCGGCCTTGAACCCTCCAGCTCCCTTCTCTCGGTCCATTCCGAGGAGGAATTGCGCCTGATGGTCGGCAAGAGCCAAACCGCCGCCACCCGCCTCGGCCACGAAATCATCCTCAACGCCCTCGACCTCAGCCGCCGCGTCGTTCGCAACGTCATGCGCCCAAGAAAGGAAATCGTCGCATTCGACACCGACGCCACTTTGACCCAGTGCCTGGAACTGGCGGAGAAAACCCGCTACTCGCGTTTCCCGCTGTGCGACGGCGGCGACCTCGACAAAACCCTCGGCGTCGTCCACATCAAGGACCTCTTCGCCGTGCGCGCCACCGCCAAGCGCGGCGCCAACCTTGCCGCCATCGCCCGCAAATTGATCTACGTGCCCGAAACCACCCGCCTGGAAAAACTCCTCCAGCTTTTCCTGGAGCGAAAACTCCATTTCGCCATCGTCGTGGACGAATACGGCGGCACCGTCGGCATGGTCACTTTGGAAAACATTCTCGAAGAGCTGGTCGGCCAGATCCAGGACGAATTCGACCAGGAAAAACCGCTCCTCCTGCGCCGCGGCGAAAACCAATGGGAACTCGACGGCGCGCTCCCGTTGCACGAACTGGCCGAATTGGTAGGCCAGAATCTTTCCGCCGAGGGCATCGCCACCACCAGCGGTTGGGTCACCCAGCGCCTGGGCGGCTTCCCCAAGGCGGGTGACCTCCTTTCCCTGGACGATTACGAATTGCGCGTCGAGCAAACTGACGGCGCCCGCGTCGCCCGCCTTAAATTGACCCGCCTCCCCCCGCGCGAGAATTCGCAGGCATAAGCGCCACACGCTTTTTTTCGTCCTTTGGGTCCCTTTGGTCCACTGCGAAAGTCAGGTTACCCTTGCGGCTCCACCGCCAGGCCCATCTGGCGGAGGGCGGGAATGGTCTTTTCCGGCGTTTCGTGCAACAGCGCCCGCCAGCCGCGCGCCAACCCCGCCTCGACGTTTTCCGCCCGGTCATCCATATAAACGATCTCTCTCCCTTTGCGGCCGGTCAGCCGTTCGACAACCTCGTAAAGCCGGGCGTCGGGCTTCATCGCCCCGTGCTCGTACGAGTAAACGTAGCCGTCGAAATTGGAAAAAAACGGGAATCTCGCCCGGATATGGCTCACCGCGATGCCATTGGTGTTGGAGAATATGTAAGTCGGCACGCCGTTCGCGCGAAGGGCGCCCTGCATCGCAACCATCGGCTCGATCTCGAAAAAAATGTCGGCGAAGGTCTCGCAAAAATCCCGGAAAGCGCCCGAAAACCCGCACGCCGAGCAAACTTCCGCGCAGAATTGCTCGTTGGTCAGCAACCCGGTTTCAAAGCGATAGAGCAAGGGAGAGTGGTCGAGCAATTGCCGCACCTGCCGCGGCGTAAAGCGGCTCTGGCGGGAAATTTTGCCCGCGGCGATCCCGTAATCGAAATCGAGGAGCACCTTGCCCAGGTCAAAAACGACGGCCACCGAATCATTCATATTGACAATGTTCTCAGGGCAATAATTCCCTCCTCCCTTCCAGGGCGCGGCTGAGGGTGATTTCGTCGGCAAATTCCAGTCCGCTCCCGGCGGGCAGGCCGTGGGCCAGGCGGGATACTTTCCCCTTGCCCGCCAGGCGCCGTGCCAGATAAAAAGTGGTGGCGTCGCCCTCCACGTCCGTGCTCAACGCGATGATGATTTCGCTCACGCCGGCCAGGCGCCCTTCCAATTCCCCAATGCGCAAATCCTCCGGCTCCACGCCGTTGAGGGGCGAAATTTTGCCGCCCAGAACATGGTATCTGCCCTTGAAACTTCCCGCCTTTTCCAGCGCGAAAATGTCCAGCGGACGTTCGACGACGCATAAAAGGGCCGCGTCGCGCCGCGGGTCCGAGCAGATGGCGCAGGGGCTGGCCTCGGTCAACGCCCCGCAGACCGCGCAGGTCCGAATTTTTTCGCGCGCCTGCACCAGCGTTTGAGCCAACTGTCGCACCGAGTCGGCGTCGCTTTGCACCAAATGCAGCGCCAGCCGCTCGGCCGAGCGGGGGCCGATCCCCGGCAGCCGGCTCAACGCTTCAGTCAGCGCCGTGATGGGTTCGGGCAGCCGCACGAAATCACATCAAGCCGGGCAGGCTGAAACCTTGGGTCGCCTTGCCCATTTCGGCGGACGAAACCGCCTTGGCCTGTTCCAACGCGGAATTGATCGCCGTGATCAGCATGTCCTCCAGCAGTTGGGCGTCGGCGGGATTGATGGCCTGGGGATCGATTTTGATCGCCGAAATCGTCCCGTCGCATTTGGCCACCACCTTGACCGCGCCCCCGCCGCTGGCCGCCTCGACGGTCCGCAGGGCCAACTGGGCCTGTATTTGTTCCATTTGCTGCTGCATGCGGGCAGCCTGTTTGACAAGTTTTCCAATGCTCGACATAAGAGTGTCCGGTTTTGGGTTTAAGACCGCACATCGGCGATCTGTCCTTTGAAAATCTCCAGTGCCTTTTGAATGAGCGGGTCGTTCTTGAAATCCTCTTTCTTCAATGGCGCCGCCTCCGGCTCCGGCGGCGGGGCGGAAACGGCGGCGGCTTTGGCCACGGCGGCCTTTTCCACCGGCCGCGCCTCGGCCTGGATGAACTTTACCAGCGCGTTGGGATGGCCCAGTTCCGCCAGCTTGGTGCGGAGGAGGGCGTGGCTCTTGGAATTATCGACCAATGACAGTTGATCCGCATCCTCGGGATCGTATCCGATCGTCAACTCGTTGTTGACGAAAGATACCGGATAGGCTTCGACAAGATACGAATGCACAAACGGACTGGCGCGGCGCACCGCCTCCTTCAAATTGTCCCACAACTGGCTCAAGTCCCCAGTGCCGGGCGCGGACGAGGCCGACGGCGACGGCGCTGCTGCGGCCACCACTTTGGGCGTTACAGGGGCCGCTTTCGTCGCGGGAGCCGCTTTGGCGGCGGGAGCGGCTTTCGCGGACGCCGGGCGGGCGCCAGACGCCGCCTCGACGCGCAATTGCTGGAGTTGCTGGAGGACCGTGTCGATGCTAACCGCGTTGCGGGCCTCGATCATCTTCAGCAGCGTGATTTCGACCAGGATTCTCTTGGAGGTGGTCTCGCGCAGTCGGCCCTCGCAATCAGTCAGCACATCCATCATGCGCGTCAGCGCATCGCTGTGCAGGCGCGCGCACTGTTGGCGCAGGGCGGCGGCCTCCGCTTCCGAGGCCTCGATCAAGTTCAAATCACCGTGCGAGACCTGGAAAATGAGCATGTTGCGAAAATGGCTCAACAGTTCCGAAACCAGCCGCCCAAGGTCTTTGCCCTGCCGGGCAAGCTCGTTAAGCTGGCGCAAGGCCTGTTCCGTTTCGCCGTCCAGGACGGCCTCAGCCAGCGCCAAAATCTGGCCGCGGGCGGCCAGCCCGAACATCGAAAGAACGTCCGCCTCCGCTATTTCCTTGCCGCAAAAACTGATCAACTGGTCCAGCGTCGATTCGGCGTCCCGCATGCTCCCGTCAGCCCCGCGCGCGATGGCATGCAGCGCCGCCTCGTCGATCCGCACCGTCTCGGCCTGGGCTATCGTGCCAAGGTGCTGCACGATCTGCGCCGAGGGGATGCGGCGCAGATCAAATCGCTGGCACCGCGACAGGATGGTCGGGAGCACCTTCTCCGGCTCCGTCGTTGCGAACATGAATTTGACGTGCGCCGGCGGTTCCTCCAGCGTCTTGAGCAGCGCGTTGAACGCCTCCTTCGTCAGCATGTGGACCTCGTCAATTATATAAATCTTGAACCGGCACGATGCCGGCGCATACTTGACTGTCTCCCGCAACTCCCTCACCTCGTCGATCCCACGGTTGCTCGCACCGTCGATCTCCAGCACGTCCATGCACCGGCCCTCCGTGATCTCGCGGGCATGCGGGTCCTCGTCGGAAAAGTCCACCTTCGGGCCGTCGGTGCAGTTGAGGCACTTGGCGAAAATCCGGGCGATGGTCGTTTTGCCCGTCCCGCGGGGCCCGACAAACAGGTAGGCGTGCGCGATGCGCTTTTGCGCGATGGCATTGGCCAGGGTGCGGGTCACGTGCTCCTGGCCGACGACATCCGCAAAACGTTGCGGGCGGTATTTGCGCGCTATGACTTGGTACGACATGCCTTTATCAAACCAGGCAATGCCAGGGTGACCACGGCGGATGCGGAGCAAACTGCCGTTGCTGCATTCCTGCCCTGGCGGGGTTCGTAAGTCCACATTCCATGGGCCCCGGCAAAGCCACCCCGACCTTAATGCCCTCCCCGGCCATCGGCAAGTCTTGTTTGCGCCTTTTCCACCATCCGGCCGCATCTCGACACTCCCGCCATTCTCCCACGGTAGCCGATCCGTGCGTTGGGGTAGCGCGATCCGTCTCGGTCGCGGTGGCGGGCGTCTCGCCAGCCACATCCCCGGCCTTGTCCAGTCGCATTCCCGGTTATAAGTGTCATTCATAGAAATCGGGAAATAAAAAATTTACTGTTAATAGTTTAATAGGACATCTAATAGTGTATTGATGATAAGTGTTTCTAATTTCTTTGGCACCAGGCATGGCGTCGGCGCCTGGACGGACGCGGAAGACAGCGCGGCTGGGACGGTTGCCGCCGTTGGCCGGCCAGCGTCCGCCTTGGCCAATGCGCGCGGCAAACGGTCCCGCGCGACAGACATAATCCATGCCTTCACGCGGAGGAGTTGATCAGATTTTTACGACGGAGAAAAACCGACTGGGGGAAAAATCGCAGAATTTTTGAAGATTCTCTTGAGCCACGGATGGACCCAGATTGTCACCGATAAATCAACGGGACGTAATGGATGGATGGGGCTGGTTTCGGTTGCAAAAATGCCTAGAGAATTGCTTGTCCAAAGACTGAAATTGTGTCAATAGTCATCTCTGACCCCTATGGCCTTCCTGGGTCGGGACCGCCACGCCGCAATAACCGCATTGCCCTTGCGCCCGTGTTCGCATAACATCCAGCCATGCTGGCCCGCGTTTTATCCGCCGCCGTCAACGGCATCGAAGCCTTCCCCGGTCGAGGTGGAGGTCAATTCAGGGTGGGGCGCCACCGTGGCGGTGATGAATGGGTCGATTTCGCCATCGATTTATGACAAGTGAAAACAAAGGCGCCCTTGAATCTTTCATCGGCGTGGCCACGGTCTGTTTCATCATTGGCCTTTGGATTCGTCATAAGGAACGGGTTTCCCGCAATTGGCCTCAATCCGCCGGCAAAATCATCGTTTCAAGAACCGAGAGACAACCGACCGGCCGCCCTGGACAAGCGCAGTTCGTTCCGGTAATCGAATATCAGTTCACGTATCGCGGACAAACATTCACTTCATCGCATTGGAGGGCCGGCAACTACTCTCTCGGAGATGCGGACAGCGCCACCGCCGTGGTATCCCGCTATCCCTTCGAGTCGCCCGTGGTGGTGTTTGTGAATCCAAAGAATCCCGCGAAGTCGGTTCTCGAACGGAGCACAACCCCGCTAAGCTGGATTCCCATCGGATTCGGAATCGGTTTCCTTCTTCTATCACTGATTCCCATTTTGTCTAGTGTAGTGTCCCGGAAATGACTATACATATCCTCCTCATTTTCGCTTTTTCCGTTTTTTTCGCAGAGCCCATCCCGGTTTGATTTTATCCAACTGGTTTCGCGCCCGGTTTATTTTCTCCATGATTCCTTCCACCGTTGCAGTCCAGACAAACGGCCGGGGCGCCTCATTCCACGCTTCCAGGAAGGCCCCAATCAGCCAGGCCAGCGGTACCGCATCTTAACATTTAACCTGAAAAATGCGTCAGCGGGCATGGGGTGACGCAAATTACCTCGTGCGGATTGGCTGGGCGATTGGCCCTCACTGGCAAAATCGCAAAAATCAGAACTTCCGTTTGGATCGTTTGACTTTTTCCACGCGCGCGGCCGCCGCCAAGAATTCCGCTTGGCGGTGATACTGCCTGGGAAGAACCAAAATGTTTTTGCCGCTCCGACAGACCAACCGGCCCGGAATCCCCAAGAGCTGATGACGCAACGTCTCGACCGTGGTTCGGAGTTTTTCTTCTGGCAGGCAGAGGCGCTTGAACCAATGGACCAGATTGTAGGCCAGGAGCAGCAATTGCAGAAAGGCCACGTTGGCCGTCCAGCTTTGGGTGGGAATTTTGTTCAACGCCAGATCATTGAGCAGTTCGCGGATCGACTTCTCAATATTGGCCCGGCCGACATAGTCGGTCCAAGTCCGCCAAGGCGTCAGCCCCAGGTTGCTGACCAGGACAGAATAGCTGTAGCGGGTGTCTTTGAATAGGGTCAACTGACGGGCTTGCTCTGGATCGACGGGCAGAGGGCGGCGAATGGCAATGAAACGCTGTTTTTTGGCCCATGTTTTGGGGTGATGATAAAACTCCGCAAAGCCCCACCCCATTTTCAGATCGGTAAAGCCGGCTTGTTCGGCCATCCGCTTGTAGGCTTCGTAGCTGCGGCAAACGATTGTAAAGCCGCATCCCTGTTGGTCCAAATCATCGACCAAGGCGCCGGAAAAGAAACCGGCGTCGGCCAGAAAACGGATCCGCGTCCTGGCGATGGAAGAAGGGACCTTTTCCAGGCAGCGTTGGACGAAGTGTCGCGCTCCGGTATTGGAGCCGGCATCTCCGGGTCGGAGTGAGGCGTGCCAGAACTCCTGCCCATGGCCTTCGAAACAGAGAATGGGGTGATAAGAGGGCCGGCCTTTGGCTTTGGGATTATAACCGCAGTGGGCCCCTTGCTGTTTGCCGTAGAGGGTCAGAACGACGGAATCCAGATGGAAGACCAGAGAGGTTCTGGCTTTGGGAAACAAAAAAAGCTCGGCGCGAAATTGATCATGCAGCCGAACCAACTGGCGGATGGCGTCGGGCGACAAGCGCTGCAAGAACCGGCGCAGGGTCGATTGGTCCGGAAGCTTTTCCAAGCCGAGCAAGGCCAGAAAGAAACCGTCATACTGGAGCTTGTCGGATTTGTTGACTCGCTGGACGCCGACGATCAAAAGGAAAAGCAGCAGGACAATCATATCGACGGGATTGAACTCCGACCAATCCGGGGCCGCGCGCCAGAGACGTTGGAGGCGACGGCGAAAATCCAGTTTGTTGCAAAATCGCTGAATGAGGAAGAGGCCGCCGTAGTGGGTCAGACCATCCGCCTCGAACGAAAACCCCAATGATTGCAAGCCTTTTTTCATGCCCGGAACGGAACAAAACGCGCTTCTGACGGCGAGCCAATAACCTCACTGATGGTGAGGTTATTGGCAACGCGCTGAAAATGGAAAAAGACCTCTGTGGACGGCGGCATTTAATGCGCCGTAGGCGCATTTTTCAGGTTTAACATTTCAGCCGCATTCGCCTTGACTATGAGTACGACAACGGCTCGCTGCTGGCGTCGGTGTCGGACCGCACGAACACCGCGTCGGAAGCCGGGGTCCTGACTATTGACACTTTTTGAGGAGCGCGGCAGGGTTACCTGATGTCACGGAAATTGCGCATTGAGTATCCGGGAGCCATTTACCACCTCGTCAATCGCGGAGATCGACGGGAGGACATATTCAAGGGCGATCTGGACCGCCGGCAGTTTCTCTCAACGCTGGAGGAAGGGTGTCAGAAGATGGACCGGCAAGTGCATGCCTTTGCTAATGGGTGATACCGCAGTTGCTCCGGGCGGGGGTGTGGCTGGCGAGACGCCAGCCGCCGCGATCGGGACGATCGCGCTCCCCAAAACATGGGACGGGCACCGGTGTCAGGATGAGGGCGACATGACACGGGTTTGATGCAGCGCGGTTTCCGTTGCCGGCGGACTTCCAAGCGCCTCGTGAGGTTGAAAGCGGTGTCGTCGCTGCGCTCTGCCACCGCGCTCCATAAGAGAGGCACCGAAAAAGGTGCAGTGCATCTTTGGGTTCGGTTAAGGCTCACTGTTGCCTTGCCATTTGCGTCCCCGCTCTTCATTGTAACCCCGGATTAACATGAGTCGCACCAAGAGAATCTTCGGCACCGACGGCGTCCGCGGCACCGCCAACATCGAACCCGTCACAGCGGAAACCGCCCTCAAACTCGGCCAGGCGGCCGCGCACGTCTTCAAAAACCTCCATTCCGAATCCCGCGGGCGCGGCAAACATAAGATCGTCATCGGCAAGGACACCCGCCTGTCCGGTTACATGCTCGAAAACGCCCTCTCCTCCGGCGTCCTGTCCATGGGGGTCGATGTCCTCTTTATCGGTCCGTTGCCCACTCCCGGGGTCGCCTACGTGACGCGCAGTTTGCGGGCTGACGCCGGCATCGTCATCACCGCTTCCCATAATCCCTACGACGACAACGGCATCAAGTTCTTTCACGCCGACGGCTACAAGCTCGATGAAGTGATCGAAGCCCAGATCGAAAAACTGGTTTTCAGCGGGCAGATCGAAAAAATCCGGCCCACCGCCAAGGAGATCGGCAAGGCCGTCCGCATCGACGACGCTTTGGGCCGCTATATCGAGTTTGCCAAAGGCACCTTCCCGCGCAATCTGACCCTCGACGGCCTGCGCGTGGTGGTCGATTGCGCCCACGGGGCCGCCTATAAATCGACCCCATGCGTCTTGCGCGAACTCGGAGCGCAGGTCACCGTCTATGGAAATCAACCCGACGGACTGAACATCAACAAGGATTGCGGTTCCATGCACCCGGAGCACTTCTGCCGACTGGTGCGCGAACATCACGCCCACATCGGCCTGGCCCACGACGGCGACGCCGACCGCGTGCTGTTGTGTGACGAAAACGGAGCCTTGATCGACGGCGACGATATTCTGGCGATCATCGCCCTGGAAATGCTGGCGCGCGGAGCGCTGGCCCACAAAACGCTGGCCGCCACGGTGATGAGCAATGCCGGCCTGGATGCCGCGATTGCCGCGGCCGGCGGCCGCACCGTGCGCACCCCCGTCGGCGATCAAAATGTCCTGGCCCGCATGTTGGCCGATGATCTCAACGTCGGCGGCGAGCAGAGCGGCCACATCATCGCCCGCGATTTCAGCACCACGGGCGACGGCCTCATCGCGGCCTTGCAGGTCTTGCGCGTGATGAAGGCCACGGGCAAACCCCTCTCCGAACTCGCGCGCTGCTGGACCCGCTTTCCGCAATTGTTGACAAATATCGTCGTGCGGGAAAAAAAGCCGCTGGATACCTTGCCCGCCGTCTCCCGCCTCGTCAGCGAGGCCGAAGCCTGCCTCAAACCGCAGGGCGGGCGGATCTTGCTGCGCTACTCCGGCACCGAGCCTAAGGTGCGCCTGCTGTTGGAGGGACGGGACGCCTCCGTGATCGAGGAGTGGAACCGCAAAATATCCTCCGCCCTCAAAGAGGAACTGCAATAAGTGCTCTGATGGCCGCCAACGCCTCCGGCAAAGTTAATGCCTGTCATTTCCCCAAAATAACCGCGGCTCTGGCCCACGCATCCCAATGAAGATCAATCTGGCCTACGGAAAGGGACACCTGACGGTGGATTTGCCGGACGACCGCACAACGGTCATCCAGCCGGCCCACCGCAGTGGCCTGGCCGATGAGCGCGCCGCCGTCCTGGCCGCGCTGGAAAAACCCATCGGCGCGCCCCCGTTGCGGCAGTGGCTCCGCCCGGGCGCCCGCGTTTGCATCACGTTTACCGACTTGACACGGGCCACGCCCAACAACCGGCTGATCCCGTGGCTGCTGGACTGCCTGGCCGGCGTGCCGCCACAGAACATCACGCTGCTCAACCAACTGGGCACGCACCGCCCCAATACCCAGGCCGAATTGGAAACATTGCTGACTCCGGCGGTGGTCCGCGGCTATCGCGTCCTCAATCACCAGGCCGAAAACGACGCCGAACTGGTGCCATTCGGCGCGATGCGGGACGGGACGCCCGCGCTGATCAACCGTCACATAGCCGAGGCGGACGTGCGCATCATCACCGGCTTCATCGAGCCGCATTTCTTCGCCGGCTTCAGCGGCGGCATCAAAGGCATCATCCCCGGCTGCGCCGGCCTGCGCAGCGTGATGAGCAACCACGGTTTCAACAACGTCGGCCACCCGAACGCCACTTTCGGCGTCACCGAGGGCAATCCCCTCTGGGAGGAATTGCGCGATGTGGCCTTGCGCGTTGGCCCGTCCTTCCTCCTCAACGTCAGCCTCAATGAAGAGCGCCAAATCACCGGCGTTTTTGCCGGGGACTTGATTGAGGCGCATCGCGCCGGCTGCCAATTCGTCCGCCAGTCGGCCATGCAGATCGTCCCCGCCCCGTTCGACATCGTGGTCACGACCAACAGCGGCTACCCCCTGGACTTGAACCTCTACCAGGGTGTCAAAGGCATGAGCGCCGGCGCCCGCATTCTCAAACAGGGCGGCCTGCTGATCCTGGCCTGCGAATGCCGCGAGGGCATCCCGCCGAAAAGTCCTCTTGACAACCTCCTGCGCGCCGCCCGCGATCCGGGCGAAATCCTGGCCATGCTCGCCACGCCCGGATTTGTCCGCCCCGAACAATGGCAGGCCCAAATCCAGGCCCTCATCCAGCGCCGCGCGGACGTTCTTCTCTACAGTTCGCTCCCCGACGACATCGTGCGGCGGGCCTTGTTGCAACCGTGCCCCGACATCGCGGCCGCCGTCCGGCGGCGCCTGGACCAATTGGGGCCGCAAGCGCGCGTGGCTGTCTTGCCGCAAGGACCGTTGACCATTCCCTGCCTGGCCTGATAATGTAAGCGATCATGCGGTGCGAAAAGCGCGCCATCATTTGGCTTTTGTCGATGCTCTCCTGCCTGCCGGCCGGGTTCCTGGCCGCGCAGCCGACGCCGGCTAATGTGCCCCCGCTCGTCCCTCCCGGCCTCAGACCGGTGACGCCGCCGCGTCCGCCCCAGCCCCAAGGGCGCATTACACCGGGCGGCCCTTCCCTGGTGTTCGATTCCGAAGTCAAACAATACGACGCCACGCCCGGCGAGGCCGTCGCCCCGTTTGTCTTCAACCTCACCAACGTCTGGACCAGCGAAGTGATCATTGACAGAGTTCAGGCCTCGTGCGGCTGCACCACGGCGAGCCTGCCGCCAGTGCCGTGGCACATTCCGCCCGGCGGCACCGGGCAGGTTAAAGCCCAGGTCCGGCTGGCCGGAAAATCCGGCCTCATCGCCAAGACGCTCACCTTTTTCACCTCCGTCGGCACGCGCGTCCTTACCCTCAAAGTCAGCATCCCGACCGCGCCGGCGGCGGGCGGAGCCTTGGGGGAAGCGCAACGCAATGCGGCCATGGCGCAAGCCGCCACAAACGCGCAAGCCATCTTCACCGGCTCGTGTGCCGTCTGCCACGTGGAGAAGGGGCGCAACTTGCTGGGACAGGACCTCTACGCCGCCGACTGCGGCATCTGCCACGAATCCCCCCAGCGCGCCAGCATGGTCCCCGACCTGCACGCGCCCAAAGAGGCGACCGATTTTGATTATTGGCGCACCGTGATCACCCTGGGCAAACCGCATACGATGATGCCCGCGTTCGCCGCAGCCCACGGCGGCCCGTTGACCGACGAGCAGGTCATTTCGCTCGCCGCCTATCTCAATCGCACCATCTCCCACCACTTCATACCCATGACGACCAACGCGCCCGCCCCTTAGCGGCCTTTCCCTTTTCCCCTTGGCAGGGCTGAAGGTCGCATTTATGGTGGACACCTGTGGCAGACAAGCCGAAAAAGAAAAAGGTCGCCGTGATGATCGGCGTCGGGTTGGATTCCGACGGCCACAAGCGCGTCACAGCCGGGCCTAATTTCGCCCTCCTCGGCGGCACCGCCGAAACCCACGACGCCATGACCGAAAAGGCCATCAAAATCAACGAGAAGCTCGCCGCCCGCGGGAAAAAACTGGAGGACGTCTCCCGCGAGGAGTTCGATGACATCGCCCTATCCGTCGGGCTGCAACGGCGCAACCAAAAGAAAAAAGACGAGTAAGCATTGAATCCCCGCGGCACATTAAGTCCCCAGGCCAAGGCGACTGTCCCCACCCACGTCGCCATTATCATGGACGGCAACGGGCGATGGGCCAAGCGCCGCCATCTTCCGCGCGTGGAGGGGCACCGCAACGGCGTCGAATCGGTTCGCGCCGTGGTGCGCGCCGCCGGCGAGGCCGGCGTCAAATACTTGACTCTCTACGCCTTCTCCGTCGAGAACTGGAACCGGCCCAAAGAGGAAGTGGACACGTTGATGCGATACCTGGCCAGGTTTCTGAAAACTGAAATCGCCGAATTGAACCGCAGCAACGTCCGCCTCGACGCCATCGGCCAGATCTACCGCCTGCCCGAATTTGTCCAGCAGCAATTGGAGAAAACCAAAGCCGCCCTGGCCAATAACAACGGGTTGACGCTGATTTTGGCCCTGAGCTACGGGGCGCGGACGGAAATTGTCGAGGCGGCCCGCAGCATGGCGCAGAAGGCCAGGGACGGGCGCTTGGAGCCGGCCGAAATCAACGAGCAGTTGGTTTCGCAGCACCTTTACACCTGCCACTATCCCGACCCCGACCTGCTGATTCGGACCAGCGGCGAGATGCGCCTGAGCAATTTCCTGCTGTGGCAGATTTCCTACGCCGAACTGGTCGTCACGCCCACCTTGTGGCCTGATTTCCGCAAGCCCCAATTCTTCGAGGCGCTGGAGGAGTACACACGCCGTCACCGCCGTTTCGGGACGGTCTAGCCCAGCGAGGCCATCACCCGCGCCATTTCCAGCGCGGTCCGCGCCGCTTCGGCCCCCCGGTTGTGTTTCTTGTCAAGACAACGGACCACCGCCTGCGCTTCGTTTTCCAGCAGCAGAACCTCGTGAATGACCGGCAACGCCCGCTGAATTTGCAATTGCGCCAGCCCCGCGCTCACCGCGTCGGCGATCTGTTGCGCATGGGTCGTCTGGCCCCGCAAAATGACGCCCAGACAGATGAGGGCCGAAAAGGGCGGGCTGGACTGCGCCAGACGCGACGCCACCGCCGGAATCTCAAACGCCCCCGGCACGCGAACCAGGCGGATTCCTTTGGCGCCGGCCTTCTTCAATTCGCGTGTTGCCGCCTCGACCATGGCATCGACATAGCGGGCGTTGTAACGCGACGCGATAATGGCAAACGCGCCGGTCGCGCGCCGGATTTTGTGATGTTTCACCGCGGTCAGCATAATCAGTGTCAAAGCAAATGCCCCATTTTTTCCCGCTTCGTCTTGAGGTACCGCTCATTATGCGGATTGGGGCGGATTCGAATCGGCACTTGCCTGACGATTTCCAGCCCGTAGCCTTCCAGGCCGACCACTTTGCGTGGGTTGTTGGTCAGCAACGAAATGGTTTTCAATCCCAAATCGACCATGATCTGAGCGCCCAGCCCGTATTCGCGCAGGTCCATTTTGTAGCCAAGCTTGAGGTTGGCTTCCACCGTGTCGTAGCCGCGCTCCTGCAATTTGTAGGCCTTGATTTTGGAGGCCAGGCCGATGCCGCGCCCCTCCTGTCGCATATAAACTATCACCCCCCGCCCCGCCGCCGAGATCTGCCGCATGGCCTGCTGCAATTGCGGCCCGCAATCGCACCGCCGCGAGCCGAAGACATCGCCCGTCAGGCACTCGCTATGAACGCGCACCAGGACGTTTTTTTGGCCCTCGACCCGCCCTTTGACCAGCGCCAAGTGATGCTGGCCGTCAATGCTCGAACGGTAGAGATACAGGTCGAAATCGCCGTAAGCCGTCGGCATTTTGACCACCTCCACCCGCTCGACCAGCTTCTCGCGCGTGCGCCGGTGATGGATCAATTCGGCGATGCTGCAGATTTTCAGCCGATGTTTGCGGGCGATACGCCGCAGTTCGGGCAACCGCGCCATCGAGCCGTCTTCGCTCATGATCTCGCACACGATGCCGATGGCGCGCCGTCCGGCCATTTTGGCCAGATCGACCGCCGCCTCGGTATGGCCGGCGCGCTGCAAAACACCGCCCGGCTTGGCCCGCAACGGGAAGACATGGCCCGGTTGCACCAGGTCTTCGGGCACCGCCGTCGGATCGGCCATGATCTTGATCGTCCGCGCCCGGTCAGCCGCGCTGATGCCGGTGGTCACGCCGCGCGCGGCATCAACGCTCACTTGGAAATCGGTGCGGAAGGACTCGGAATTTTGCGCGACCATTTGTTCGATGCCCAACTGCTTCAACCGCTGTTCGGTGGTCGGCACGCAGATCAAGCCGCGGCCATACTTGGCCATGAAATTGATCGCCGACGGCGTGACGCTTTCGCCGGCCATGACCAAATCGCCTTCATTCTCGCGGTCGGCGTCGTCCACTACCACGACCATCCGCCCCTTGCGCAGATCATCGACAACCGATTCGATGGAGTCAAACTCGCGGTTCATATCGGGGCGGCGATGGAAGCCCGGGCCTTTTGGAGGGCTTGGTCCAATTTGGAAACGTCCTTGCCGCCCCCGCGCGCGTTGTCGGGTTTGCCGCCGCCTTTGCCGCCGACAATGGGCGCGATGCCTTGAATGATTTTGCCGGCGTGGAACCGGCCCGTAAACTCGGGCGAGACGGCCGCCACCAGCGCCACCGCGTTGTTAGCGGTGCCGCCGAGCACAATCACGCCCTTGAACTGGCCTTTGAGCGCGTCGGCCACCGCTTGCAGAAAATCGCCGTCGGCCGCGCCGAGATTTTCGACAATGCTGGTTGCGGACGCCTTCCCTGCGAGGGATCGGGCCACATCGGCGGCCTGTTTTTGGCGAGCCGCGTGCAGTTGCTTCTCCAAATCCTTTTGCTGTGCCAGGAGCGACTCGATCTTCTTCTCCACTTCCGCAAGGGGGGCGTTGATTTTGGCGGCGACGGTGGAAATCAGCGCCGCGTCCTCCCGCGTTTTGTCATAGGCGCGCAGGCCGGCCACCGCCTCGATGCGCCGGATGCCCGCCGCGACCGCGCTCTCGCTGACAATCCTGAATAGTCCCACCTCGCCCGTCGCGCGCGTGTGCGTGCCGCCGCACAATTCCATCGAATAACCGTCCAACGCGCCCGGCCTGCCGCCGATCTGCACCACGCGCACAGACTGCCCGTATTTCTCGCCGAAGAACTGCATGATTTCCTTGCGGCCCTTGACCTGCGCGTACGGAACCTCGCTCCAGGTGACCTCGGCGTTTTCCAAGACCCGTTCATTGACCAGTTTCTCCACGTCGCTGACTTGCGCCGGCGACAGCGGCCCGCTGCTGAAATCGAAGGTCAGTTTGTCCGGCCCGACGTACGACCCTTTCTGGGTGGCGTCGGCGCTGACCACCTCGTGCAGCGCCCAGTGCAGCAGGTGCGTCACCGAGTGATGCCGCTGGATGGCCGCCCGGCGCGGGGCGTTGACAAGCAATTGGATTTTCGTGCCGGGTTCGGGCGCGTCCTTGTCCGCCAGCAAATGCAGGAAGGTGTTGCCGGTCTTTTGCGTGTTGGCGATGCGCCAAATCTCCCCTCCGGCGCGGGCCTCGCCAGTGTCGCCGACTTGCCCGCCCATCTCCGCGTAAAGCGGGGAAACATCAAGCGTGAGCGCGAGTTTATTGTTTACGTTGACAATCTCCAAAACCGTGGCTGTGGCTTCCAATTGCTCGAAGCCCACGAAACGGGTGGGCTTGGACGTGTCGATATTCGACGCGGCGACGATCTCCTTCTTCTGCGCGGCTCGGGCGCGGGCGCGTTGTTCCTCCATCAGAATTTCAAAACCGGCGCAGTCCACGCTCAGCCCGCGTTCGCGCGCCATCAATTCAGTCAGGTCCAGCGGGAAACCGTAGGTGTCATAGAGTTTGAATGCGAACGCCCCGGAGATGGATTTGACACCGGCTCTGTCTGCCTCTTCGTTAAACAGTTCGATCCCGCGATCCAGCGTCTTATTAAACGCCTCCTCCTCCGTCTTGATGACCTCCTGGACATGGGTTTGGCGGGCGCGCACTTCGGGAAAGACATCGCCCATTGTTTGCGCAAGGACCTCCGCCAGCTTGTAAAAGAACGGCTCGTGAAAACCCAGCGTCCGCCCGTACCGCACGGCCCGGCGCAGGATGCGCCGCAACACGTAATTGCGGTCCGTGTTGCCCGGCAATATCCCGTCCGCAATCGAAAAACTGAGCGTCCGAATATGGTCCGCAATCACCCGGAATGCGACGTCGATTTGTTCCTGTTGCGCGTGCGTTCCGCTGCCCGGAAGCGTCGAGCCGTACTTTTTGCCGCTCAACTTCTCCAGCCTGTCAAACAGCGGACGGAAAATGTCGGTCTCGTAATTGGAAATGATCCGGGAAAAATCGGTGAACCCCCGCGTGTTCTGCATGATGCCGGTCACCCGCTCGAAGCCCATCCCGGTATCGACGTGCCGCGCGGGCAAAGGCGAAAAGGTGCCGTCCGCATTGGCGTTGAATTGGATGAAGACCAAGTTCCAAATCTCGATGCACTCGGCGCGGCCTTGATTGACCAGCGCGCCTTTGGTATCGCCCTCCGGCGTCAAATCGATGTGGATTTCCGAGCAGGGGCCGCACGGGCCGGTTTCGCCCATCATCCAGAAGTTGTCCTTCTTGCCGCCATGGATAACGTGGACCTTCGGATCAAGGCCGGCGGCCGAAAACTTCGCCGCCCAAAAATCGAAGGCGTCCCTGTCAAATTCGCTTGGGTCGCCCTTGGCCCTGTCCGGACAATAGACGGTCGCATACAAGCGATGGCGCGGGAATTTCCACACTTCCGTGACCAATTCCCAGGCCCATTCGATGGCCTCCTTTTTGAAGTAATCCCCGAAGCTCCAATTGCCCAGCATCTCGAAGAAGGTGTGGTGATAGGTGTCCAGGCCGACGTCTTCCAAGTCGTTGTGTTTGCCCCCGGCGCGAATGCACTTCTGCGTGTCCGCGGCGCGGGTCGCCTTGCCGGGAACCGCGCCGGGCCATTTGTCAACGTCGGGCGCGCGCTCATTGAGGAAAATGGGGACGAACTGGTTCATGCCGGCGTTCGTGAAGAGCAGGCCGGGAGAGTCGGGCATCAGGCTAGACGACGGGACGATGGTGTGCCCCTTCGATTTGAAGAAGTCCAGGAACGACTGTCGAATTTCCGCTGAAGTCATGCGATGATGAATTTAATCCGTTCGCGTTGGAGTTTAAAGTTCTTTTGCCCTCCGGTCTTCCTTCATGAACCGGTGAACCAGGAAATAATAGAGCAACCCGATAACGACCACCGCTCCCGCCAGCCAAAGGGTGACGCGATGCAGATCGCCCTGGAGCAGTTTCTGGTCATTGCCCGCCGCCACGCCCACCCACGCCAGCACGGCGCACCAGAGGGCCGAGCCTGCCAGTGTAAAGAACGAGTAAAGTTTGAAATCCATTTGCACGATCCCCATTGGAATGCCGATCAGGTGCCGCACCACCGGCAGCAGCCGCGCCACAAAAACCCCCAAAGGCCCGAAACGCGCCGCCCATCGCTCCGCCGCGTGTAATTTGGCCGCCGGCACCATGAAATACCCGCCGTAGCGAAGGACCAGCGGACGGCCCGCCGCGCGCGACGCCCAATACATGATCGTTGCTCCCGCCCACGATCCGAGCGCCCCCGCCACCACAATCCAGGGAACGCTCAACCGGCCCGAGGCGTGAGCGCGCTGCGCCGCGAACGGAATGATCAGTTCGCTGGGAATCGGCACCAACGTGCTTTCAATGGCCATCAACACAGCGATGAGCGGATACCCGCCCGAGTCGAGCGTGTTCTGGTACCACTGGATCAAGTGGGTTATCGTTTCCTTCATCTGTCGGCGCCGCATCATAAGTTTGGCGCCCCGCCAGTCAAGGAACAAGGCGCCACAACGCAGCCAGCCGTGCCGTTATTTTTCCCATTTCCGCTTGACAATTCTGACGCCACCTGTCAACCTCCCCGTGTCAGTAGTGAAAACGATGAGGTAACGTTTATCTAAAATCTATGTGGCTTCGGCTACGGGCTGACCAGAAACCGCGAATTTTTCCAGCCTATTTTCGAGAATCAAGCCGCCATGTGGCGCGGCTTGGCGTGCTTTCTCGAAAAGGCGCTTCGCGGTGCCTCTGGTCAGGGTGCGTCAGGTTCGCGCCCTTTTGTTCCGTATCCGGGTTTAGCGTTATGAAAACTTCATGAAGGCCCCCCATGAAAATCCTCAAACAACAAGCAACCAACTGCCTTGCTGCCGTTTCCCTCCTTTTCCTCCCCCTTGGCGCTCTTGCCCAATCGGGCCCGCCGACGCCCCCGCCAGACCCGTATTTGCAAAGTTACTCTTTTGCCGACACCAATTGGCTTTCAGACCTGGGCAGTTATCCCCCAATTGCCTTTGCCCATCTGGTCAGCGTGCCGCTTTTGGATGGCAACGCGTTGCAATTGGATACCACGAATTCTGTCCCCGCGTTCCTGGAAGAGTCCGTCGTTGATTCCGGACACACAAACGTAATTCTCGCCACCGGCGCGGTGGGGTGCATCTTCATTAACGATTGGGCCACCGCCGACACCAACCAACTCGGCGCCGGCCCCGGCGATACGGCCTTCCTGCTGGCGTCCGGCGACTTCTCAAGCGGTTCGCCCCAAGGACTGTGGGCAATCTGGGCCGATGCCGCCGGACAGAACCTCATCTTCGGCGGCGTCAGCAATTCCCAAACCGTCACCTACGCCAGCGCCCCGATAAGCTGGCCGGCCAACTCCATCCATCTGTTGGGAATTTGCTATGGAGACACCAACACGACGATGTTCCTGGACGGGCAACTCGCCGCCACCGGCGGGCCGGTCACGATCATTCCGCCGGCCAACTCCTTCTTCATCGGCTCAGACGCCCAAGGTTACGAGCAGATGCAGGCCATTTTCTACTACCTCGAATTCGACAC
>JBEKSF010000043.1:0-46153 GCA_049517295.1 Verrucomicrobiota bacterium | reverse complement strand
AACCCTTTCTCGCTGGGCACGAATACTGTCAGTGGCCAATTCACGATCACGGTCAACAGCGCCAATCCGCAAATCATCAACAATAATATCACACTGGTCGCTGCCACGCCTGTCATCTCGACCGCCGGCGGCAACCTCACCCTCGGCGGCGGCGTCAGCGCAACCAATCTCGTCACCAAGACGGGCGCGGGCACGCTGAACCTCGCGGGCACGGGCGGAACATTGAGCGCCGGGCTTGCCGTGGGCGCTGGCAGGGTCAATGTTGCGCCCAGTGGGACACTCACCAGCGGCGGCGCCGTGACGGTGGGCAACGCCGCAAATAACGCCGTGCTGGATGTTCCCAGCGGTCATCTTACGGGGCTGAACTTCAATGTCGGCACGGTCAGTGGCGCGGCGGGTGCCGTTTATCAAACCGGCGGAACGGTGGCGGCGACCCAGGCCGCCGGTCAGACTGATTTCCAAATCGGCAATGCCGCGGGCGCCTATGGCTGCTATTCCGCCGGCGGCGGGAACTTGTCCGTGAACGAAATCGGCGTGGCCGGAGAAATCTCCCCCGGCAACGGACTCATGGAGATCAACGGCGGCGCCGTTAGCGACAGCGGCTGGGTGGTCGTTTCCCGCTCCGGCGCAGCCCAAATCGGCGTCTTGAATCTTTTCAGCGGAACGATCACCTATGCCGGCGGCGGCGAGGTCAACTGCTGGGGCGCCGGCCAAACCGCCGTCGTGAACATCATGGGCGGCAGCATTGCAAACACCCTCGCAACCGTCGGGTTCAACTTGAATTGGTCCGGCAGCTCTGCCAACACCTCCATCTTGAACCTCAATGGCGGTTCGGCTCAGGCCAGTGGCGTCATCGGGGCCTACTCCCGGCTGAATTTCAACGGTGGAACCCTCAAAGCCAGCGAGGCCGGCGCTGCCTTCATTTCGGGACTGGCCGCTGTCAACATCTACGGTGGAGGCGCGACCATCAACAACAACGGCTACGTCATCGCCATCGGCCAGCCGCTTCTGGCCCCCGCGGGGAATGGCGTCAACAGCATCGCCTCCTTCACCGGCGGCGCCGGCTACATCGCGCCTCCCATCGTCACGGTCCTTCCCGGCGCCGGCGACACCACCGGCATTGGCGCCACGGCCATCGCTCAAATCAATCCTCAGGCCGGAGTCGTCACCAATGTCATCATCACCTGTCCGGGGGTCAACTACACCGCCACCCCGGCATTCATCTTGACCGGTGGCGGGCCGGCCGCGGCGGCCACCATCACCGGCGCCGCGCCCACCCCCAACACCAGTGGCGGGTTGACATTAACCGGAACGGGCGTGGTGACGCTTGCCGCGCACGAAAACTATGGCGGTAATACCACCATCAGCGGCGGCACTCTCAGGCTTTCCAGCGCCCCGGTTTTGTATATGTCATTTAACGACGTCTCCGGCTCCACAGTCATCAACCAGGGCGCCGGCGGCGCCGCGATGAACGGCACGCTCACCGGTGCCGCGACGATTGTTTCCGGCGGCATCCATGGGGGCAACGCCTTGAGCATCCCCTCTGGCGCGGCCAATGCCGCCTGCGTGCGCATCAATAATCCGGTCGTGGCCATGACCGGCGCTGCGGGTTGGTCGATCGGGATGTGGGTCAAAACCACGACAGCGGGCGGGGTTTATGCCTATCAAGGCTCCGGCGGCTGGGTCAGCGGGAACATGACTTTTTATCTGAACGAGGGCTCCGACAGCGGTCCTGGAACCAAAGCCGGCGGCGTCAGTTGGGGTCAGGGTTGGGAAGAAGGGACCACCACCGTCAACGACGGCAACTGGCACTTTCTGGTCATGACGTGCAACGGCAGCACCAAGGCCATGTATGTGGACGGCAAGGTCGATGCCATCGTTTCAAGTTGGTCCCCGGCCACGGGCGTGGGCAGCCAATTCTGGATCGGAGGCTCTGCCGATGCCGGCGATCAAGATGTTGGTCTGGGCGGCTTGATTGACGATGTTTATGTCTATGATTACGCCTTGTCTCAGGCCCAGGTCCAATCGCTCTATTCCAATACTCCCGTCGCCCCGCCGGTGCTGCCCGCCTCCACAGCCGTAACTGTGGCTTCCGGGGCGACGCTCGATGTCGGTGGTATCACGCAGACCATCGCCTCCCTGACAGGCTCCGGCGGGAGCAGTGTGATTCTGGCCGACGCCACCACTGCCACAGGCACGCTCACCGTCGGCAATGCCAGTAACACGCTCTTTGCAGGCGCCATCAACGGCGCCGGTTCGCTGGCCAAAGTCGGCACGGGCACCCTTACTTTGAGCGGCGCGAACACTTATCCCGGCAACACCGTGGTGAGCAACGGCACCCTGGCGCTGTCCGGCGCGGGTTCGATTGCCAGCTCGGCCACTATCAATGTGAACAGCGGGGCGACTTTCGATGTATCGGCCGCCAGCAGCTACGTTTTGGGCGCGGCTCAAACCCTGCTGGGCAATGGCGCCGTCAACGGCGCTGTTACGGTCAATGGCACCGTTGCGCCCGGCGCGTCCACCGCCTCGATCGGCACGCTGACTTTCAACACCGCGCCCGCCTTGGACGGAACACTGTTGATGAAAATCAACCGCGCCAACGCGCAGAGGGCTGACCTGTTAAGCCTTGCCAGCGGTCCCCTGACCTGCGGCGGCGCTCTGACCGTTATCAATATCGGCGGCCCGCCCCAGGCGGGTGACACCTTCACGCTGTTCAGCGCGGCCGGTTACACGAACGCATTCATTTCCACGAACCTCCCATCTTTGGCGTCTGGATTGGCTTGGAACGTTGCCAGCTTGAACAACGGCCTCTTAAGCGTGGTATCGACCGAGCCGGTGGATATTACGGCGTGGATCTCTAAGGGCGCATTGAATCTCTCCTGGCCCGCGGATCACACGGGCTGGCTTTTGCAGGCTCAGACCAACGGCCTGGCAAACGGCTGGTTTAACGTCCCTGGTTCGTCCCTGACGAACAGCCTGGCCATACCGGTGGTCGTGCGCAACGACTGCGTGTTCTACCGCTTGATCTGGCGATAAATGAAATGGTACGAAGGTAGGCGTTAATATCGCCACAAAGTCGGGGTCGATAAAAATCTTCAAAAAGTCCTTGCAAGTCCCATTATTATATGGGACATTGGAACGGGCAGGCTGGCTTTCTTGCCGCGCTGGCTCGTCGCGCCGCGGCCAAAGGCGAAAGCCTTGGCGACGCCGGAAGCTTTAGCGAAGGCGGGTTCTTTGACATATCGGCAAACGCCAGCCGCTCGCCCCATCAGGCGGGCAGTTCGAAAGGAATCAAGCACCAAGAATTGAAATCGAGTGATTCACGTTAACGTTAAAGCAAAACCCGATCAAGCCAACTCAGGGCAACATGAGTCAGGCTCTTGCCCATTCCTCTGCCAAACATTCCTCTGCCCGATTCCCATGTTCCCAGCCCAAAAACCCTCAAAAACGCCAGCAATTGCTGATATTTGCGACCCTTTGCCGCCGCTTGCCGCCAATCGCTTGAAAGCCTCAACGTGCCTCAACCCGTTCCCCAAACTTTGTCCTCCCTGGGTCAAAGTTTCGTAATACCCAAATCCCATGAAAACTCAATTAATCGCTAACGGTTCAGCCTCCGTGCCCTCCGCGTTCTCTGGTGCATCGCTGTTCGCCATGCCCAAAAACCCTCAAAAATGCCAGCAATTGCTGCCATTTGCGACCCCTCCCAATAGCGTCCCCGGTGGAAATAGCGGCCTACTCCCACTCGATGGTTGCCGGTGGCTTGCTGGAAATGTCGAAGCACACGCGGTTGACACCCTTGACTTCATTGGTGATCCGACTGGAAAGCGTTTCCAGCAAATCGTAGGGCAGCTTGACCCAATCGGCCGTCATCCCGTCCTGGGAATCGACCGCGCGGATGGCAATGGTGAAATCGTAGGTCCGCTCGTCCCCCATCACCCCCACGCTGCGCACCGGAAGCAGCACGGCGAAGCTCTGCCAGATTTTGTAATACCACCCGCTGGCCTTCATCTCTTCGACCACGATGGCGTCGGCGGCGCGCAGGATGTCGCAACGTTTGGGCGTCACTTCGCCCAAAATCCGCACGGCCAGACCCGGGCCGGGAAAGGGCTGGCGATGCACAATCTCGCCGGGCAGTCCCAATTCCTGTCCCAATTGCCGCACCTCATCCTTGAACAGCCGCCGCAACGGCTCGATGAGGCGGAACTTCATTTTCCGCGGCAGCCCGCCGACGTTGTGATGGCTTTTGATCAACGCGGCCGGATTGCCCCCGATGGGCACCGATTCGATCACGTCAGGATAGAGCGTCCCTTGCGCCAGGAACCGGGCCGCCCCAACCCGCTTGGCCGCGCCCTCAAACACCTCAATGAAAGTCTTGCCGATGATCTTTCGTTTCCGCTCGGGATCGCTTACTCCCTTGAGGCGGCGGAGGAACAACCTGGAAGCGTCCTCATACTGAAGCCGGATTTTGAAATTCCGTCCGAAAACTTCCCGCACCACCTCCGGCTCGCCCCCGCGCAGCAAACCATTGTTGACAAAGATGCAGGTCAACTGGTCGCCGATGGCTTTGTGGATCAGCGCCGCCGCCACGCTCGAATCGACCCCGCCGCTCAGTCCCAGTATCACCCGCTCCCGCCCCACCTCTTTTTGGATTTCACCCACCGCCTGCTCGGTATAATGGCGCATCGTCCAATCCTTGCCGCAGCCGCAGACGCCGTGGACGAAATTGGAAATGATCTCCCGTCCCCTCGGCGTATGAACGACCTCGGGATGGAACTGCAGGCCGAAAAACTTCCGGTCGCGCTCCTCGATGGCGGCAAATTCGCAATTGTCCGAAGTGGCCACAGCCTTGAAACCGGCCGGCGGCGCGACCAATTTGTCCCCGTGCGAATTCCACACCTGCAACGAGTCGGGCAGATTGGCGAAAAGGGCCGAGAACGGGTCGGTGATCAGCAACGTGCCCTTGCCGTATTCCCGTTTCTGGCCCCGCTCCACCTTCCCGCCCAGCAGATGAGCCATCAAGTGCGTGCCGTAGCAAATGCCGAGGATGGGGATGCCCAGATTAAAAATCTCGCGGTCCGGCACCGGCGCCTTTGGAGCATAAACGCTGGCAGGCCCGCCCGACAGGATCAAGCCTTTGGGGCGCGCGGCCTCTATTTCCGCCGCCGGCATGTCGAAACGCACAATGGTGGAATAGACCTTGCACTCCCGCACCCGGCGCGCAATGACTTGCGTGTATTGGGCGCCGAAATCCAGAATGAAAATTTGCTCCGTCATTGAAATAATTGGTCATTCTTTCCGGCAACTGGCAAGATTAAAATAAAGTCAAGTGGCCCCTGCGTCTTATGAGTTCGACCATTCTCCTTGCTTGCCCCAAATGCGGACAGAACCTCCGCATCCCCGCCCAAGCCGGAAGGATTCACGTGACCTGTCCGGCCTGCCGCGAGCAGTGGGACTGGCCAAAGCCGGCGGCTTTTCCCAAACACTTCAAGGCCCAGGCCCTCAGGGCGTTTGTCGGAAGCGCCGGCGCGCGGATGCGGGAATGGTGGTGGGTCGGAAGCCGCAGACCGCGGTTTTCGTACGCGCAGATGGTCCTGATGTTGGTCGCCGGCATGGGGCTTGCCCTCTTTGCCGGATACCGCTTGGGAGCGCACCGCGCGAGCCCGGCGCACCCGGCTTCCGCCGGAGCCGGTCTCCCGGTCGAACTGCCGCCGCTTGGGCCGCGCGCCACGAACCCGGAGAGCATCGGCGACTACGTCCCCAAGCCCGAAGACCTGCTGGAGAGCAACGGCCCTGCCGTTGAAAAGCCGCGACTGGGACAGACCAATCATTGAACCATGCCGCTGATCCCCAAACCGCGCATGGATTCAATCCGCGTGTTTCTCCTTTCCGCAGGCAATTGCGCAGAACAGCCAGACTTTCCGGGTCGAAGTGGTGCCAGCGACTGGGATCGAACCAGTGACCTCGGGCTTATGAGTCCCACGCTCTAACCAACTGAGCTACGCTGGCCCGGCTTGCTATATTTCGCGGACAATCGCGCCGCTGTCAAACCAGAACTGTCAACGGCTGCATAAACGCACGTCCGGCTCTTTGGCTGAATTATTGACTTGAATATCCGCTGGCGCGGATGCATGGTTGATTGGCCCGGATCGGGGGGAACGTCTCCCGGTCCGCGAAGGGAAAGGGCGATTGCCGACAGTTGTTTTATGGCGGAAATGAAGTTCTCCTGTCCTCACTGCGGCCAGAATGTCGATTGCGACGAACGCTGGAGCGGGCAGCAATTGCCCTGCCCCGCCTGCCGCGGACTGATGGTCATCCCGCAATTCCAAACCGCCGCAACTCCGTCCGCCCCAGCCCCAACCGCCGCCCAACCGCGTCCGCGTCCGATGGCTCCGGGCCGCTCGCGGCCATCGAAAGTCAGCGTCAAAAAATTTGCCGCCATCGCGGGCGGCGTGATCGTGGCCGGAGTCGTATTTTATTTTGCGCTGGGCTGGGCCGACAAGGCGCAAACGCGATTCAACCAGAAACAGCGCGAAATGGTGGCCAAGAGCGGCGGCGGCGAGTTGGGCCACATCGCCAACCTTTACGTGGCGCTGGACAAGACCGATCCGGAAAAGATGGGGTACATGCGGCCAATGCGCCGCCCTACCGTGCCTGGGTTGGAACCCGACATGGCGCCAGAAGCACCGCCGCCCAATCCGGCTGAGAAACTTCCCATCCTTCCGCCGGAATGGACGCTGGACATCGCGGCGGCCAAAATCCCCGACGGGCGCGTCAATGGCAACATTTCCGGCACGAACTTTGTCATTCAGGCCGCGCGGATCGACGCGCAGGGGGGCGAGCGTGTGCTGACTTTGCGCCAGGGCGTCAACCCGGCCGACCCGGCGTTTTATATTTTTCTCAACCTCGACCTCGGCCAAACCGCGATTGGACGGAGTTGGACGATCACCACGCAAACCAAAGGCAAAGGCGTGCCGTCAGTGGTCAAGCAGTGGCAGCCCAACCCGCGCTTTGCGCCGATGCAAAAGACATTCACCTCCGGCTACGCCATGAAACTCGAACTGGGCAATCCGGCCGGCGGGTTTATCCCGGGGAGAATATTCCTCTCGCTACCGGACAAGGAACAGACTGTCCTGGCCGGTTTGTTTTACATCGAATCGCCCGCGTCCCCCTGACTCCCGGCCTTGGCGCACCATCTATGGTGGTTGCGGGGAGGATGAATTCAGGGCTGGAAGCGCCCTTCAAAGGCCGTCTCGGAAACTTTGCGGCGCTCGCTCGGCGTCTCCCGTTCGCGCAGCCTTTCGGGCAAGTCCTCGGTTCTTCCCGGTTTGCCCACCACCGCCATGGCTTCGACCTGGTAACCGTCGGGCACGCCGAGTTCGGTTCTTGCCCGATCATAATCGAAGCCTTGCATGCCGTGGACGACCAGGCCGTTGAGCGACCCCTGCAAGGCGAAGTTCTCCCACGCGGCGCCGGTGTCAAACGAATGCGTAACCGACTGCTGGCCGTTGTGATCGAAAGTGGTTTTGGAAATGAAAACCACCAGGGCCGCCGCGTTTTTGGCCCAAGCCTGGTTGAACTCGCCGAGCAGATTGAACAGCCGCGGCCAATGAGCGGTATCGCGCAACGCATAGACCATGCGCCAAGGCTGGTTATTATAGGACGACGGCGCCCAACGCGCGGCCTCCAGCAGCGCCATCAACTCCTCGCGGGTCATGCTCGCGCCCGACATGGCGCGGGGCGACCAGCGGTCGGGAAAAATGTTGTCAACAGGATGTTCCGGTTTGCGCGTATGGCTGCCCTTTGTCATGGGATCGACAATAAAGTATGAATATCATTTTGGCAAATTCTCCGGTTTCCGCGCTGCCCAAATCGCGTGTGGCCGTGCGAAAACCAAAAGCTTGAGTCTGCTGCCCCCAAGCGCAGTCTAACGACGATATGACACAATGGATGAAATTGGTTGCGGCGCTTTGCCTGTGCGATTTGCTGAGCGGCTGCTTTACGCGCCCCGCCGCGCAGAATGCGCCGGACTTCAAAGCCTACACTCTGCGGGCCGAACACATCTGGCAAATGAACCTCCCGCAAGGCCAGCGATTCGACGCCTCCGGTCTCTTCCTGGAAAAATCCGGCGATTTGCTCACCGAGAGCGATCAACAAATCGGCGTTTACCGGATCGTTTTTACGCCGGGCGCCGACGCGGTTGATTTGGCCCGCATTCCCGATTGCTTCACCCCGGCCCAGTTGGCCCCCTTCGCCCGCGAGAAATTCGGACGCTACGACTGCGAGGGCGTGACCGAAGACGATCAGGGCCGGATTTACCTCTGCGAAGAGGCTGATCGGTGGATTCTGCGCTGGGACCCGGCCGCCAAAACGGTCGAGCGCCTGGCCATCGATTGGTCGCCCGTCAAAAAATACTTTTCGTCCGACCGCAATGCGGCCTGGGAGGGAATTGCCATTCACGGCTCGACCCTCTACGTGGCCAATGAGAGAAAGCGGGGCCGCCTCATAGCGGTCGATCTCAACACCCTGAAGGTGACCGATGATTTTGTGCTCCACGCCAGCCGCAGCTTGTGGCCGGACGCCCACTATTCGGATTTGTGCTGGTTTGACGGGGCGCTCTACGCCCTGATGCGCGAGGACCACGTGATTCTGAAAATCAACCCCGCCACCCACCGCGTGCTGGCGGAATACAATTTTGCCGCGATGGAAAACGACCGCGAAGTCGCCTACTACAAGGTCGTGCCGCTGGTGACCGGCGTGATGGAAGGCCTGGCTGTGAACAAGGACTATTTCTGGCTTTGCACCGATAACAACGGGCTGGGCCGCAAAAAGTATCCCCGCGACACCCGCCCAACCCTCTTTCAATGCCGGCGTCCCGATGCCCGTTAGGCAGGACGCGCGTTTTAGGTTTCGGGTTGGCGCGGTTACGATTAGAGTTTCGCCGTTGTGATTCGGAACATCATTTTTGATTGGTCGGGGACGCTGGTGGACGATTTGCCCGCCGTGCTGGCGGCGACCAACTTTGTGTTCGAGCAATGCGGCGTTCCAGCCATGAGCCTGGAGAAGTTCCGCGCCGAGTTCTGCCTCCCGTTCAAGCATTTTTACGACCGGTTCGTGCCCAATGTTCCGATGGCGGATTTGGAGCGGAGTTTTCACACCCATTTCCGCAAGGTGCAGGATGCAGTTTGCGAATTGCCCCATGCGCGCGACTTTTTGATCTTTTGCCGCCGGCGCGGCCTCCGCACCTTCGTCCTGAGCACCGTGCATCAGGATTACTTTGCATTGCAGGCGGGCGGCGCCGGCTTCCAGCAATACATTGACCGGCCTTACGTCGGGGTCTGGGACAAGCGCGCCAAGATCACCGAACTGCTGGCCGAAAACAAACTCGCCGCCGCTGAAACACTCTTCATCGGCGACATGCAGCACGACATCGAGACAGCCCGATTCGGCGGCGTCCATTCCTGCGCCGTTTTGACCGGCTACAACCGCCTGGAGCAATTACGCGCCAGCCAGCCGGACTTGATCGTCGAACATTTGGGCGAACTGCGCGACATCCTCGACCGCGACCAATTGGAATGGCGTCCGTGCTGGCGTGGCGCGGAAGGGGACGGCGCCGCCCATCCGGTCTGCACCGTCGGCGCGCTGATCTTCGGCGCGGAGGGTCGAGTCCTGATGATTCGCACCCAAAAGTGGTCCAACCTCTGGGGCATTCCGGGCGGCAAAATAAAATGGGGCGAACCTTCCTCCGACGCCCTGCGGCGCGAGATCAAGGAGGAAACCAACCTCGATATCGACGCCGTGGCGTTTGTTCTGGAGCAGGACTGCATCCGATCGCCGGAGTTTTATCGCGAGGCCCATTTCGTTCTGCTCAATTACACCTGCCGCGCGCGACCGGGAACGGAAGTGAAACTGAACGAGGAGGCCCAGGAATTCCGCTGGGTGACGCCGGCGCAGGCCTTGCGGATGCCGTTGAACCAGCCCACCCGCACCTTGCTGGAGAAGGTCGTGGCGGAAAAAATGGGAAGGTAATGGACCAAATCATCATCCAGGATTTGGAGGTTTTCTACCGCGTCGGCGTTCCCAAACGCGAGCGGGCCAAACCGCAACGATTGCTTCTGACCGTCCAACTGGAGCACGATTTCGGCCCCGCCGCCAAAGGGGACGATTTGAGAAAAACGATTGATTATGACGCGGTCGCCCGCCGGCTCTCGCGCTTTGGCCAGGCACGCTCCTGGAAATTGGTCGAAACCCTGGCGGTGGACGTTGCCCGCATGGTCCTGCGCCAATACAAGCCCGGCCGCGTGACGGTGGAGGTCAAAAAGTTCATCCTGCCGAACGCGGCGCACGTGGCCGCGCGCGTGACACGCCCGTTGGCCCACGCGACCGCCAAAACCCCATAAGAACGGAAGTCCGTTCCGCGCCGTTTTCCGTTTGCCTTTCCGGGCCGTTTCGCAAAAATTCGCATCATGGAAGCGCGTCCCCTCCTCCTGCTTGGCGCTCTGGGCCTCTGCTTTTTGGCGGGGTGCCCCGCCGGGGACCCAACCCGCGCTTCCGTCAACAGCAAATTCTTCCGCGGCGTCGAGGTGATCGGCTCGCGCGGCGCCGGCATCGGCGAATTCAACAAGCCCCGCTCCGTCGCCGTCGATTCCCAGGACAATCTTTACGTCGTCGATATGACCGGGCGGGTGCAGAAGTTCTCGCCCGACGGCCGCTACCTTCTGAGTTGGCAAATGCCCGAAATCGAAAAAGGCAAACCCAAAGGAATGTGCCGCGACCCTGGCGGCGGCGTCGTCCTGGTCGAACCGCATTACTCCAGAGTCAATTATTTTTCTCCGCAGGGCGATCAGATCGCGCAATGGGGTGTCAAAGGCACCAACGTCGGCCAATTCGGCATGCCGCGCGCCGCCGCCATCAACTCCCGCGGCGAAATCTACGTTTGTGAATACACCGATTCCGAACGCGTCCAGCGCTTCACCGCCCACGGCCTCAAGTGCCTGGGCGCCTGGGGTCGCTTGGGCGACGGCCCCGGCGAATTCAGCCGCGCCGAGGGCCTGGGCATCGACGCCCGGGACCGCATCTACGTCGCCGATTCCTGCAATCACCGCATCCAGGTCTTTTCCCCCGACGGCCTCTTTCTGCGCGCCTACGGCAGGCCGGGCGCGGGGACGGGCCAATTCAGCTACCCCTACGACGTGCAAATCGACGCCGCCGGTATGCAGTTTGTCTGCGAGTTCGGCAACAGCCGCATTCAAATCCTCGACCAGCAGGACCGCACCGTCGAGATTCTGGGCGGGCCGGGTGGCGCCCCGGGCCAATTCAGCAATCCCTGGGGCATTGCCTTCGACTCCAAGGGCAATCTTTACGTGGCGGACGCCTTGAACAACCGCGTGCAAAAGTTCATCCGCAAATGACCTTCCAGTTCTCCAATCCAGTCTGGTTGCTCGCCCTGGCCGCCACGCTCCCGCCGGTGCTCTGGCTGTCGTTCAAGTCCGACGTGCGCATCGGCCCCTGGCGGCATTGGACGGCGCTGTTGTTGCGCCTCCTGGTCGTGCTCGCCGTGGGCCTGGCCCTGGCCGGCTTGCAATGGCGCAAGCCGCTGGAAGGAATGACCGTCTTCTTTATGCTGGACCGCTCCCAAAGCGTCCCTTCTCCGCAACAGGACGCCGCCCGCGCCTTTGTCAATCAAGCCTCCAGGGACAAGAAACCCAACGACATGGCGGGCGTATTGGTTTTCGGCGCGGATGCCGCCATCGAATCCCGCCCCAACCTCCAGGTCGATCTGCGCCAAATCCAGGCCGTCATCGGCGTCGAACGCACCGACATCGCCTCTGCCATCCGCCTGGGCACGGCCGCCTTTCCCGAGACGGGCCAGAAGCGCCTGGTTTTGTTGTCTGACGGAAACGAAAACCTCGGCGATGCCATTTCCGCGCTCGCCGCCGCCCGCCCGTTGGGCGTGAGCCTGGACGTTGTGCCGCTGGGCGCCAGCCGCGGCAACGACGTCTCCGTCAAAAAACTGTCCGTGCCCTCCTCTGTCAAGAAGGGCCAGACTTTTGAGGTCAAAATCTTCGCCCAGGCCAGCCAGGCCCAAGCCGCCGCCCTCCGCCTCTATCTCAACGAAACCTTGCTGGGCGAACAAAAAGTTGAACTCAATGCCGGCAAAAACCTCTTCACCATCCCCCAAACCCTGGCCGAGCCGGGCTTTTACAAGTACGACGTGCAATTGGACGCCCCCGGCGACACCGTGCCGCAGAACAACCACGCCACGTCCTTCGCGACGGTTCGCGGCAATCCGCGCATCCTCATTGTTTCCAGCGATCCCCAAAAGGACCAACCCCTGGCCGGCGCCCTGCAAGAGGGCAGGCTCGATGTCAAGTTGACGGACAAATTTCCCGATACCCTGGCCGAATTGCAAAGTTACGACGCCATTTTTTTGAGCAATCTGGCCGCCGGCGATCTGGGCCATGACTCCATGCTCCTGCTGGAGAGCGCCGTGCGCGATTTCGGCGTGGGCGTTGTGTGCGTCGGCGGCGATCAGACCTATGCCGCCGGCGGCTATCGCGGCACGCCCCTCGAAGCCATGCTCCCGGTCGAAATGGAATTGAACAGCAAAAAGGTCCTCCCCAACGGCGCTCTGGCCATCGTCTGCCACGCCACCGAATTCCCCGGCGGCAATGGCTGGGCGCGCGATATCGCCTTTGCCGCCCTTGACGCCTTGGGGCCGCGCGACGAAATGGGCATCGTCCTCTGGGACGGCAATAATCATTGGCTTTTCCCGCTCGCCCCGGTGGGGGACAAAAGCGACATGGGCCGGAAAATCTCCGGCATGAATCCCGGCGACATGCCCAGCTTTCAGGCCCCCATGCAAGCCGCTTACGAAGCCCTCGTTAAATCCACCGCCAGCCTCAAACACCTCATCGTTTTCAGCGATGGCGATCCCTCCCCGCCCGCCAGGGACCTCGTCAACAATATCGTCACCCATAAAATCACCATCAGCAGCGTCATGATCGGCGGGCACGTCGCCCCCGACACCATGTCCTGGCTGGCGGCCGAGGGGCATGGCCGCTTTTGGGCGGTCGATTCCGCCTCCGACCTGCCGCAGATCTTCATCAAGGAGGCCTCTGTCATTTTGAAATCCGCCATTTTTGAGGAACCCTTCAAACCGCAACTGCGCGCCTTGAGCGAGGTGGTCAAAGGCATCGAGCCGGCGGAGTATCCCCAGCTTCTCGGTTACGTTTGCACCACGCCCAAAGGCCGCGCCGAAGTTCCGCTGCTGACGCAGAAAGGCGATCCGCTCCTGGCCCATTGGCAATACGGCTTGGGCCGCGCCGTCGCGTTCACCTCTGACGCCCGCGCCAAATGGGCCGCCAATTGGATCGGCTGGGACAAATTCCGCCAGTTCTGGTTGCAAGTGGCCCAATGGAGTTTGCGCCGCGTCGCCGCCGCTGATTTCAACGCCGAGGTCGCCGTCGAAAAAGGAGAGGGCCACGTGAGCGTCGAGGCCATCGATCCCCAGGGCCACTATCGCAATTTCCTTAACTTGCAACTCCTGGTAGTCAGTCCCAAAGGCGACAAGCAGATTCTCCCTCTGGAGCAGACCGGGCCGGGCCGTTACGACGCCGTCTTTCCCACAAGAGAAGTCGGCGCCTACCTGATGAATCTGACCGACCGCGCCAGCGGCCAATCCGAGGCCCTCGGTCTCAGTGTCAACTATTCCCCGGAATTTGACGACTCCGGCCCCAATCTCAACCTTCTCCGCCGGCTGGCCGAATTGGGCAACGGAAAAATCCTCGACCCGCGCGCCGGCAACCCCTTCTCCCACGACCGTCAGAAAACCTTCCAGCCCCTGGACCTGTGCGATTGGCTGCTCAAGTTTGCCATCGTGCTTTTCCCCCTGGACGTCGCCGTGCGTCGCATTCAGATCGACCGCGTCGAATGGTATCGCGCCACGCGCACCCTGCGCCGCTGGATATTCTTCTGGCAAGGCGTTCCCCGCCCCAAGGAGGCCGATGAATCCCTTTCCGCCCTCCTCGCCCGTCGCGGCCAGGTGCGCTCCCAACTGCCCGCACCCGTGGCCCCTCTCAGCCCGTCCTTGTTCGAGCCTGCCAAACCCGCGCAAATCCCCCAGTCCGACAAACCCGCCCGCGCGCCCGAGGATAAACCGCCGGCCGAGGGCCAGGTTTCCACGACCAGCCGCCTGCTCGACGCCAAACGCCGCGCCCAAAAGCGCTCCGACCGCGAATGATCGTTCTCATGGCGCCCCCCGTTGTGGCGGTTTGGTTCAATCGGCTTCTGGCGCCTGATTTTCCATTTGCGCGGGACGGGCGCGCCGACCATAATGATTTGTCCTTAAATTTTATTTGTTCTTGGCACGCTTGAGTTTATGAAAAAAAAATCAAAAGGGCCAACGAAGGCGGCGCGCAAGTTCGCAGAACCCAGCCCACCAACGAGCGCAACACCAAAAACCGGCGCCACTGCCCTGATGCCCACACCCTCAAAGGCCACAGGTGCCACCTCCGCGCTCCGGCTGAAGATTCCACCCATCCTGCTGGAAGGCGATGCCCCGCCCGCGCCCGCCGCCAGCGGTCCAGGCCAGCGTTACGCTGTAGGCCCCGAAGCCCCGCCTCAGGCCGCCGCTTCTGCGTCGGCCGAGTTGCCCGAATCCTACGGCACTGAGCAACTGTTTCTGACCGCCCGCGATCCGCACTGGCTGTTCGCGTACTGGGACTTTTCCCGCGCACTACTCAACAAGTATAACGCCCTCTCGCTCGACGGCCATCTGGTCCTGCGCGTTTATCGCGGCGTGCTGGCAGGCGAGCCTTTGGCCCAGGTCCATCTCCATCCCGAATCCCGCAATTGGTTCGTCCCGGTGCCCGTGGCCGGCGCGGAATACCTGGCCGAACTCGGTTACTACGACCCCAAGCGTCAATGGGTCGCGCTGGCCCGCTCGGCGGCCACGTTCACCCCGCCGGACACTTCGTCGGACGATAGTTCGGTTCGTTTCGGCACCATTCCGCCGGAGATTCCGCTCGCGCAACTGCTGGCCCTGGTCAAGAGCGCCTTGATCGAGAACCTCCCGCTGGTCGAAGCCCTGGAGCAACTGCGCGCCCAAGGCCACGGAGACCTCCCCACCGCGGAGCAGGTCAAATCCCAGTGGACTCCCGCCCAGGAAAAGGCCCTGGCAGAGGTAGTGTCCATGGACCAGGTGCGGCGGTTGTGGATTGGCTCACTTGAAATCACCGAGCTGATTCGCCGCCAGCTTGAACAGCGGGTTTCCTCGCCCGGCGCCGCCCTCTCCGGCGTTTCCAGCCCCTTCGGCGGTCCCGCCCCAGGCCGGTCCTTTTGGTTTAACGTCAACGCCGAATTGGTCGTTTACGGGGCGACCGAACCCGACGCCACCGTCACCCTCGGCGACCGGATAATCAAACTGCGGCCCGACGGCACATTCAGCTTCCGTTTCGCGCTGCCGGATGGGGACTACTCGCTCCCGGCGGCGGCGTACTCGGCCGATGGGGTCGAGGGCCGCCAGGCGCATCTTCAATTCACCCGGCGCACCGATTACCAGGGCCAGGTGGGGACCCATCCGCAGGACCAGGCGCTGGCGCCGCCGGTGATCGGCGCGATCACATGAATGGGTGTGGGCCAGGATCAGGCCGGCGCTTCATTCTCACCGCTCAATGAGTCCCTACGCCAAAGTCGCTCTTTCCGTCCTGCGCCTGGCTGCTTTTGGCTGTGTTGTTCTGGGCCTGGGCCTTTACGCCACTGATTTGTATTTATACTTGTCTCAGCGCCCGGTCAGTTCTCCTCTGTGCCTGGGGCTAAAGGCGCTCCCTTTCCTGGCGGCTGTGGTTCTCTATTGGAAGGGGCCGCGCCTGGCGGAATACCTGACCAAGGACCTGGACTAACTTCTGCATGCAAGGCCATTTCGCCCTGATTCTGCACGCCCACCTGCCGTTTGTACGCCACCCCGAACATGAGAGGTTCCTGGAGGAAAGCTGGCTCTTCGAGGCCATCACCGAAACCTATCTCCCCCTCATCCGCCTCATGGAGGGCTGGCAGAAGGACCGGATGCAAACGCGCCTGACCCTGTCGATCTCCCCGCCCCTGTGCGCCATGCTGCGGGACCCGATGTTGCAAGAGCGATATGTCCAGCGCCTGGATGGCTTGATTCAATTGGCCGAAAGCGAGATTCACCGCGCCCATTGGGACGCGGTTTATCGCCAACTGGCCTGGATGTACCATCAGCGCTTCACAGAGATTCGCGAGACATTCGTTGGTTACGGCCGCAACCTCGTGGAGGCCTTCCGCAAGTTTCAAGACGACGGCCTGTTGGAAATCGCCACCTCGGCCGCCACCCACGCCTTGCTCCCGTTGCTGGCCGACCATCCCCCCTCCCTGCGCGCCCAAATCCTGGTGGCCCGCGACTACCACCGCGACTGCTTCGGACGCGAGCCGCGCGGCATCTGGCTGCCCGAGTGCGCCTTTGTCGAACGCGTCGAAGAAGTCCTCCAGCAAACCAACATCCGCTGGTTTGTCACTGACACCCACGGCTTGCTCCACGCCCGACCCCGCCCGCGTTACGGCGTTTTTGCGCCGGTCTTCACCCCCGGCGGCGTGGCCGCTTTTGGGCGCGACTTCGAGTCGGCTCTGCAGGTGTGGAGCAAACAGCACGGCTACCCCGGCGATTCCCGTTATCGCGACTTTTATCGCGACATCGGCTTCGATCTCGACTTCGACTACGTCAAACCCTATTTGCCCGCGCCCGAACACCGCGGCTTCACCGGCATCAAATACCACCGCATCACCGGCGGCGCTGTGCATAAACAAATCTACGACCGCCCCGCCGCCGTTCGCGCGGCCGACGAGCACGCCGGGCGCTTTCTTCAGTCCCGGATCGACCAATTCGGCGCGCTGGGCGCCATCCTGGACCGGCCCCCGCTGGTCGTCTCACCCTACGACGCCGAGCTATTCGGCCATTGGTGGTACGAGGGGCCGGAGTTTTTAGACTACTTCATGCGCAAGGCTTGTTACGACCAGCAGGCCTTCACCCTCATCACCCCATCCGAGTATTTGCGCCGCTATCCGACCCTCCAGATCGCACTGCCCGCGGCGTCGAGTTGGGGCGAGGAAGGTTATTGGCGCGTCTGGCTGAACGAATCCAATAAATGGATTTATCCCCATTTGCGCATCGCCCAAGCCCGGATGTCCGAGTTGGCCGGACGGTTTTCGTGCCTCACGGGGGTGCCGCGCCGTGCCCTCCAACAAGCCGCGCGGGAATTGCTCCTCGCCCAATCCAGCGATTGGCCCTTCATCCTGCGCACCGGCACCAGCCCCGATTACGCCGCCCGCCGCGTCAAAGAGCATCTGCTGCGCTTTCTTTCCCTCCACCGCCAACTGACCTCCAATCAAATCGACCAAGCGTGGCTGAGCCAGATCGAGCAGATGGACAATCTGTTCCCGGACATCAACCCGGCCTATTGGCTGACCGAGCCTTGACGGCCTGCATTGCGGGAGCAACCTTTGCCGGGTTATGGTTTGGCGCGCCCCGAAGCTATGTCTGCTTTTGGCCGTTGTGATTTGCCCCGCTCTGAAGTCCGCGGCGCAATCGAATTCGCCAATAACGGTGGTGTGTTCCAACGCGCCGCGGGTGGCCTCGTTGAAGGCGCCGGCCGCCGCCGCGGGTTCTGAGGGAGCGCGCGGGTGGTTGTTTGGTCCGCCTGCGTATTGCTGGCTGAACCTGCCATTCAAAACGGACTCTCCCGCTGCCGACAAAACACTCCAGTCCAGAGCCACGGGCAATCAACTGCATTCCAGCATCGAGGAAAGGCATCAGGCTCGCATCGAGCAACTGGTGCGGGAGGGCAGTTTGAAGCTGAAACGGCCGCAGAGGAATTTGGACGACGAGATGAGCCGGATTCAGAGTATTGACGCGAACGTGTCCTTTGATCACGAGCACATCAACATTCTCAACACCATCCTGCGATGAACCGGGCGATGAACCGCCATCGGATGGAATGATTCATCCTTTTCCAAATGTTCCCGCACGTTGGCCAGGGTTGCCACCGTTCAGCGCGCAAAAGTCACTCGGGCTTGAATGCCCGAATTGGTCTCCATTGAGGCAAGCTCCCCGCTTGCTTTAATTCAATTCAACGGCACGCCGCGGCGGAAGTAGGTGGGCACGTCCAGGTCCTCGCCGTGGCGGATGGTCGGCTCGCTCTTCTCAAAACGGCCTCTGAAAACAATCTCCAACGGCAGTTCCTTCTGCAATCGCGATATTCTCTTGCGCGACCGCCCCGCGTGGCCCTTGAGCAATTGCTCCTTTTTCTCCTCTGACAACGCCGGCGGCGGCGCGATGAAACGCGAGGCCGGCCGCGTCTTTTCCATGGGATCGAGAAATTCCGGCGGCGCGGCCCCTGTGGGAACCATTTCGCGCGGGGGCACGGGCGCGGAGGTCGAAACCCCCTCTTCACGATGGCTGGAGGCGATGAGGGTCAGGGAGAGGCGGCCGGCGAATTGTTCGTCGATGGCCGCGCCCAGAATGATATTGGCATTTTCGCACTGGCGGCTCAATGGCTCCATCACTTTTTGAATTTCGCTCATCAGCAAGTCCGAACCCCCGACAATGCTCACCAGCAGCGAGTCAGCCTCGCTCAGCACCTGGCCGCCGTCCAGCAAAGGATGCGCCGCCAGTTTCTCCAGCACTTGCTCGGCCCGCCGCTCGCCGGCGGCCTCCGCGGTCGCGAAGGAACTGGCGGCGTGGCGTCCGCGAGTCACCGAACAGAGAGCGGCGAAATCGACGTTGATTAATCCGGTGCGGGAGAGCAAACGCCAAATGCCGCGCAGCCCCTCGGCCAGCAGCCCGTTGCTGATTTTGATTCCCTCCACCACGCTGGTCTTTTCATCCAGCAGTTTGAGCAGTTTCTGGTTGGGCAGGCATATCACGCCGTCGGCGGCGGTCTTGAGTTGCTGAAGGCCGACTTGAGCCTGCAGGCCGCACCGCGGGCCTTCAAATTCAAAGGGCAGCGTCACCAACGCCAGCACCAGCGCCCCGTTGTCACGAGCCACCCGGGCGATCACCGGCGCCGCGCCGGTGCCGGTGCCCCTGCCCAATCCGGCCAGCAAAAAAATGATGTCTGCCCCTTCGCATAACGAGCGGATTTTTTCCAATTCCTCCTGCGCCGCGGCGCGCCCCAATTCCGGGTCGCCGCCCGCGCTCATGCCACGGGTGCGTCCGGCGCCCAGCAGGTGCTTGGCCTGCACGCCGCAGGCCTCCAGAGCCTGGGCGTCGGTGTTCAGCGCCAGAATCTGGACCCCCTCAAACGGCGGGTTGGCCGCAAAGCCGGCGGCGCTGCAACCGGCGCCCCCCACCCCAATGACCTTGATCGTCAGTTGTTTGATAATAACCGGCTCGCCGGTTTTCTCGATCGGCATCGTCATAGTTACCTCCTGAATAGTTCAACAAATGTTTTCTTGATCCCGCCGGTGAAACCGTTGGCCGGCTTGCGCTTTTGCTGCAAGGAGCCGAATTTGACCAGGCCGATGGCCGTGGCAAACTCCGGTTGATCCAACGCCGACTTCAGTCCGCTGATGGAATTGGTTTTGCCCAGAAAGGCGGGCAATTGAAATACCCTCTCCGCCAGCGCCTGGATGCCGGGAATGCGCGCCCCCCCGCCGCAGAGAAAAACTCCGGCCCGCAGGCCGTCCAGCAGCTCCAGATGGGAAAGTTCCGATTCGATCAAGCGGAAAGTCTCCTCCAGGCGCAATGACATGATCCGGCGCAAGTGTTCGAGATTGACCGTTCTGGCGGGCAAGCCCAGTTGACCCGGCGCGGAGATGGTCTGCCCTTTGACCAGGTCGTCCTGGAGAGCCGAGCCGTGCTCCAGCTTCAAGTCCTCGGCGCGCCCCAGCGGCACCTTCAGCCCATAAGCCAAATCGTTGGAAATGTGGTCCCCGCCCACCGCCAGCACCCCGGTGTGTTTGATAATGCCCTGAGAATAGACCACGTATTCGGTGGCGCCGCCCCCCAGGTCGATCACCAGCGAGCCAAGCTCCTTTTGCTCGCTGGAAAGCAGCGCCAGGGCCGACGCCAGGCCTGTAAAGACGATTTCATCAACCTCCAACAGCAGCCCTTTGACCACCGCAATCCCGTTCTTGAGCCGATCGACATGCCCGTGGACGACATGCATGTCCACTTCCACCCGGGCGCCGTACATGCCGACCGGATTGAGAATGCCGCTCTGGCCATCGACGTGAAAGTGCTGGCGAATGGCGTGAACAACCGTGTTGTCGGCCGGCAGGTTGATCGCCTTGGCGTTCTTCATTACGTCCTGCACGTCCTCCCGCGTGATCTCCCGGTCCGCTGATGGCACGGGGTGGACCCCATGATTATTAAAGCCCCGAATGTGGTTGCCGGTCACGCCCAGATAAACGCTGCTGATCTCCACGTCGGCCATTTGCTCGGCCTCGACGATGGCGTTGCGGACATCTTCCTCCGCCAGCGCGGCGTCGGCTATCTCCCCCTTGCGCACACCCCGCGACCGGGCCTGGCCGACACCGATGATGTTCAAGGCGCCGGCCGCGTTGATCTCGCCCACCACAACGCATATTTTTGAAGTGCCGATTTCCAAGCCGACGATGATGCAGGTGGAGTCAAACATGTTTTCTTTTGGTTCGAGACGGTTTCAGGGCGTGGGGACTCACAGGCGGCGCCGGCGCGCCCGCCACCCAGCGCACCGGCAAATTGTTGTCGATCGAAAGGTCCAGCGACGCGATGGCCTTCCCCCATTTCTGGTATTGGTCGTAAATCACGCGCCAGCGCCGCAACTGCGTGTCAAAATGATCCAGCGAAAACGTCACCTCCGCCCCCTGCGAGGTGGTGACCTGCAATACCTCGGGACCCGAAACGTTGATGCGCTCAATCTCGACCATCCCCGCCATGGGCGAATGATCGAATTCACACAACAACCGCAGCGCCGCGCGGATTTGCGGCGACTCAACCTGCCGCCCCAATTGCACGTCCGCGGCCTGGACGCCCACCAAAATGGGCAACCGCTCGCTGGCAGGGGGCGGGGCGGTGCGCCAGCGCGGGTCCAGCGGTTTCATCGTGTAACCGTCTTCGTCAAAGTCATAAACGGCCTCGGCCACTCGGCCGCCGGGCACGGCGCGGCTGACAATGGTTTGCGCGATAGGCTCGCGCTCGGAAATGTTGAGCTTCAGAGTGTGCGGCAGCACCCGTTCGACCGCCACAAAGGCGATGGGCGGCTGCATTTCCAGGTCGCGCTTGACGCGCATCAAATCCAGTCCCATCAGGTTCTCGCCGGTTTTGACCATCGCCCACCGCCAGATCGTTTCCGAGGTCAGCACTCCGTCGGTCTGCACCTCGATGCGCTGTATGGCAAAGGCCTCGTTTTTGTAGATCAGGCGATCCAGCAGCCATTCCCCGCCCCGCCACAGAACCAATGCGATGAGAGCCAGGGCGAAGACCGTGCTTAGGCCTAACCCAACAAGGCGCAGGCGGGCGGCGCGCGTTTTGCTCACTCGCAATTTCACGTCGAGCAGATACTCTCGCTCGCTCGCGCGGCGGTTCTTTTGTTTTCGTGCCAGCCAGGAAATCATTTTACTTCTTCCTCGGGTGCTCCAGCGCCAGGTCAATCATCCGCTGGCACAACTGGGGATACTTCACTCCCGCCACCGACGCCGCTTCCGGCAGCAGGCTCAATTCGGTCATGCCCGGCAGGGTGTTGACCTCCAGGACAACCGGTTCCCCGCCACGCCGGACCATCACATCGACCCGCGCGTAATCACGCCCGCCGATCGCGCGGAACGCGCCCAATGCCGCGGCCTGAATCCGCGCCGTGGCCGCCGCGTCAAACGCGGCCGGGCAAAAATGTTCCGCCGCGCCCGCGGTGTATTTGTTTTTGAAATCGAACGGCCCCTCTTTGACACGAATCTCGGCTACCGGCAGCGCTTCATCGGCCAGGATACCCACTGTCGTTTCGCGCCCGTCGATCCTTTCTTCCATCAAAACTTCAGTGTCGAACCGGAAGGCCTCCGCCAGCGCCGCTTCCCATTGCTCGACGCGGTCCACCATCTGCAAACCGACACTGGAGCCTTGGCGCACCGGCTTGAGCACGACCGGCGGCCGCCAACCGCCGGGCCATTTAGCCCGGGGCGAGGCGATGACCTCGTAGCGGGCGGTGGGAACATGGGCCGCGAGGCATCGCTTCTTTGTCAGCACCTTGTCGAAGGCCACGCGGCTGGCCTCGGGGCCGCATCCGGTGTAGGGGACACCCAACTCCTCCAATTCTCCCTGCACCGTGCCGTCCTCGCCGTAAGAACCATGCAAGGCCAAAAAGACCACCTCGGTTCCCGGCGGCAGCTTCCACGAACTTGCCGGATCCAGTTCATGGACCGAATGACCGAGGCGCCGCAAGGCGCCGGCGACCGCCGCGCCGGAGCGCAACGACACTTCCCGTTCGGCCGACGGCCCGCCCAGCATCACCGTGATGTTCAATCTCTTCGCGCTCACTCTCCAATGACCTCCACTTCCTCGCTCAACTCGATTCCCTGCTCAGCCTTGGCCCGTGCTTTGATGAACTCGATCAACTCCAGCACATCGGCCGCCGTGGCCGATCCTTCGTTGATGATGAAATTGCCATGCACCGTGGAAACCGACGCCCCGCCCCGGCGCGCGCCCTTCAAACCCAATTCCTCAATCAACTTGCCGGCGGGCAGCTTCCGGGACGGGTTTTTGAAAATGCAGCCGGCGCTCGCCTCCTTGGGTTGCGATTCCCACCGCCTTTGGTTCAATTGTTGCCCTCGCAGCACGACGGCCTCTTTGGCGTCGGGTTGGCCGCGAAAGGTCGCTTCCACGGCAATATGCGTTTTGAAAAACGGGCAGGAACGGTACTCGAACCCGATTTCCTCCACTCCGCGGTCCTGCGCATGGCCCGACTCGTTCATGCAGCGCACGGCGGTAATGACTTCAAAAATCGCGCTGCCCATCGCCCCGGCATTCATGCGCAAGGCCCCGCCCACACTGCCCGGAATGCCCTCCAAAAACTCCAGGCCGCCCAGGGCTCTCTCCCGCGCCGCAGCCGCCACCGCCTTTAGTTTGGCCCCCGCGCCGCAGCGCAACAAAGCCCCAACCGCCTCAATGCGCGCAAAACTGGGATGCGCCAGGCAAACGACAACGCCCCGAACTCCGCCGTCGCGCACCAGCAAATTCGAGCCGCGTCCCAGCACCATCAACGGAACGCCCCCTTCGTGACACCAGGCCACCGTCCGCCCAAGGTCCTCCTCGCACGAGGGTTCAACATACACATCGGCGCACCCGCCGACCCGCAAAGTGGTCCGTTTGCCCAGCGGCTCGTCCCGGCGCACCACCGAACGCGGCAGCAGCGCTTGGACACTCTGAAAAAGTTCGTCGCTTGATTTCACCAGATCATTAATTCAACACACCCATCGGGCGCGGCCTCATCTTCGGATCGCCACCCGCGCCGGGCCGCGCGGCCTCGGCCCGCCAGCGCAAAATCCGGTCCGCGATTTCCGCCGCTGCCGCCGGCCTGTGCCAACCCGCCAGCGCGCACCGCATGGCCGAGCGTTTCGCGGGGTCGCGCGCCAACTCCAGAATCTCTTGCGCCAACTGCCCGGCCGTCGCCCTATCCTGGGCCACCATGCGGGCCGCGCCGATTTGGACGAAGAGGCGGGCGTTGAAATACTGATGATTGTCCGTCGCCGCCGGATACGGAATCAGCACCGCCGGCAACTGCCGCGCCGCCAGTTCGGCGAGCGACGACGCCCCCGCACGGCTCAACGCCACGTCCGCCGCCGCGAGCGCCACTCCCATTTTGTCGCAAAAACTGCGCACCTGCGCCGGAACGTTTAGCGCGTCGTATGCGGCGCGGACTTTCTCAAAATCCGCCGTGCCCGTCAGGTGCAGGAACTGCAACTCCGGCGCGGCCTCTCGCAGTTGGGGGACCATTTGCAACGCCAGTTCGTTGATTTTGCCCGCGCCCTGACTCCCGCCCATGACCAGCAATACGGGCGATTCCGGCTTCAACCCCAGCAACCGCCGCGCCTCCGGCGCCGTCAGGGTCGAGAGGAATTGCGGGCGCACCGGCATGCCGGTCACTTCAATGCGCCGGGCACGCAAGCGCGCCGCCGCCGGCGCAAAATACACAAAGGCCTCGTCCACCCATGGCGCCAGCCACCGATTGGCCCGGCCGGGAATCGTGTTCGATTCGTGCAAAAACGTCCGGGCGCCACACCACTTGCCGGCTAGCACCGGCGGCGCGCTGGTGAATCCACCCATCGCCAGCACGAAGGTCGGCGGCCGGAACGCAAACTGCCGCCGCGCGGCCCGATACGAACGGCAGATGCTCCACAGAAACACCAACCCCCTGCGGCGGGTCCATCCCACCGCGGGCAGCGTCATGATTTCCATGCCGCGCACCGCCGCCACGGCCTGCTGATCGACACTCTTTGCCGACACGATAAGAGTCAGCGCGCAACCCCGGCGGCGCAGTTCCTCGGCCACAGCTAGTCCGGGAAACAGATGCCCGCCCGTGCCGCCACACGCTACGGCGGCGGAAATGGCGCGATCCGGTTGGGCGGAAACGTCAACCATGGGCCTCCTCGTTGGCAGCCGATTCGAACGTGCCGTTCTTGGTAGCGGGATCCGCGGCAAAGCGCGCAATGCTCAGCAGCAGACCCACGCAGACCAGCATCAAAAGCAAGTTGGAGCCGCCGTAGCTGATGAACGGCAGCGGCATTCCTTTGTTCGGCAGCAGGCTGGTGACAACGCCCATGTTGATGAAGGCCTGCAACCCGATCATAAACGTGATCCCCGTTCCGAGCAGCAGTCCGAAGGTGTCGCTGGACCGGCGGGCGATGCAGACTCCGCACACCACCAGCGTCAAGAACAGCGCCAGCACCGCCAGCGTCGCCACAAGCCCCAACTCCTCCCCGACTATCGAAAAGATAAAGTCGGTGTGGTGTTCGGGCACAAATCCCAGCTTCTGCCGCCCGTTGCCCAGCCCCAAACCGAACCACCCCCCGGACCCCAGCGCGATCATGGCTTGGTAGGCCTGGTAACCGGCCCCTTCCTTGCTTTGTTCCGGATGCAGCCAAGCCATGATCCGCCGCAGCCGCATCGGGTCATGCAGCAAAGACACAGCCAGGCCCCCCGCCAAAACGAGCGCTGGAGGGACGATCAATGACAGCCGCGCCCCCGCCACAATCAACATCGCCCCGCATACCGCGGCCAGCAGTATCGCGCAGCCCCGGTCCGGCTCGACAAAGATCAGGGCCACCACAACCCCGATGACACAACCTGGATATAGAAGTCCCTTCTTGAAGCCCGCCATCTGGCGTTGATAACGTTCGCCGTAATAGGCCAGGAACAGGATCACCGCCAGCTTGGCCAGTTCCGACGGCTGAAAATGCGGCACCCCGGCTAAACCGATCCATCGGTGCCCGCCATTGCGCTTGATGCCGATCTGGGGCGAAAAGACCAGCAGGAGCAGCAGAATCGATACGCCCAGCAGCCAGGGAGAGGCTCGTTTCAGCGCCCGATAATCTCCGCTGGCTGCGGCCACGCAGCCCAGCAATCCGAAGAAACACCACACCAGTTGCAACAACAGATAATGCGCCCCGACCGCTGACTTCCCCATTTCCATGTTCATGCTCGAGCTGTAGAGCATGACCATCCCCAACCCAAGCAGCACAGCCACACAGAATATCAATATGGTCGTCGCCCATTTCATCTTGGCGCGGTCAGGGCATCAACGCCAGGCTGAGGGTTGCCTGACGTTTGGATTTTCCCGGCCTTAATTCGCTACACCCGTCGGGGCGGGCGCGGGGGCGGCGGACACCGGCCCGGGGGCAGGCGCCGGCTGCACCGGCGCAGCCGATGCCGAGACAGGCATCGCCTCAGTTCCGGCCGGTTTCGGCGCCGGCAACTTCAGTTTCTGGCCCACGCGAATGCCAGTGGTCTTCAGATCGTTCATGGCCATGATTTTTTTGAAGGTCGTGCCATGCGCGCGCGCAATCTTGCCCAGCGTGTCGCCGGACTTCACCGTATAATTCGCCACGTCGCCCGACGCGCCCTCAACTCCCATGCCTGCGCCGGCGGAGGACGCCACGCCAGTCGAGCCGGCGGGAATCTGCAGTTTCTGGCCGATCTTGAGTTTCTTGGGATTGACACCCGGATTGGCATCCGTCAACGCCTTCAAGGAGACGCCGTTCTTGTGCGCGATGTTCACCAGAATGTCGCCACGCGCCACAACGTACTCCTTGCCTTCTCCCGCCGCGGGCGCGGGCGGTGGCGTCAAAGCCGCGGGTACCGGTGTTGCCGCCATCGCTGGCGCTGGTTGCGGCGGCAGATTGGAGGGCGCGGGTGACGGGTTCATGACCGTGTTGGACAGATTGGCGGGGCTGACCGCTGGCCCGGGCGCCTCGGCTGTGGGCGCCGCAGTATTGGCGTTGGGCGAGGTCGTATCCGGCTGACTCTGGGTTATGCTGGTGTCCTTGCTCTGGTCCTTGCTGGTATCTTTGCAACCTTGGAGCAGCATGCCGCCGATGAGAACGACATGGACCGCGAGGATCATGAGGACTTTAAAATAGATGCTGGATTTTCCGCGAGGAGGCCTTGTGCCCTGCGGGATAAGTGGACTGGGTGTGTTCATATAATTTTGAGCGCTGATTGTTTCTGTTTTGAGGTATGTTTCATGTTTATTTTGCGCCGGGGTTTTCCCTCAAAAAACCGCGGAGCAAAGAGCAAAAATCTCAATGGCGAGTACTGTTCACCAATATATCTGCATTTCTCATTCTGTCGAATTCTTAGCCAATCTTATTTTGCCGTTATCTTGTGGTTCGGAGACCGTGTCGCCACTACCTGTTGGGCGCCCCGTGCCTCCAACCGTTCCAAATTAGACTTCACCCGCTTGGGCAGTGTGTCGAAATTGTATCAACGCTTGAATAAGCTGGCGAATCTAATACTGCTCCGCTTCGATACGCGATCGTCTCCGTTTCACACCTCTTTTGTAACAATCCTGCCACCGCATTGCAAGCCGCAAAATTGCGTCGTGGCAAAAAGAATCTTTGGCGGTTGCGGGGCTGGGTTTTCATCGGATTTTCAGGGTGCTCAGCGCCACCACCGCGCACAGGACGCACAGGATGTAGAAGCGGGTGACAACCTGGGATTCATACCAGCCCATCTTCTCAAAATGGTGGTGCAGCGGCGCCATCAGAAACACCCGCCGCCCCTGGCCATATTTGTATCGGGTGTACTTGAACCACCCTCTTTGGATGAGGACCGACCCGGCCTCGGCCACAAACACTCCTCCCGCCAGTACCAGCACCAGCGGCTGATGGATCAGCACGGCGATCATTCCCAGCACGCCCCCCAGCGCCAGCGAACCGGTGTCCCCCATGAACACCTGCGCCGGATGGCAATTGAACCACAGAAAACCCAGGCTGGCGCCGATCATCGCCGCGCAAAACACCGTCAATTCCCCGGCGCCGATCACGTGGGGTATTTGCAAATAAAGGGCGGCCTTCGCGTTGCCGGCCAGATATGTCAGGACCAGAAACACGAACGACACAATGGCCGTGCAGCCGATCGCCAGCCCGTCCAGCCCGTCGGTCAGGTTGACCGCGTTGGAACTGCCCACGATGGCCAGCGCTGTCAAGATGATGCCAAGGATGGCGCCGCCGGTTCCCTGCGCGACGGGGTGCTTGTAAAACGGCACCATGACCTGGCTGACCAGCGTGCTGGTCGCCGGCAGCCGCCACAGGTAGATGGCCACAAACACCGCCAGCGCGCCCTGCACCCACAGCTTGATGAATTCGCGCACGCCCTCGCTGTTTTGCTTCGTGATCTTGGCGTAATCATCCAGAAACCCCAGCCCGCTGAGCACCACCACTGTCAACAATGTCAATTGGATCAGCGTGTTCCACTGCGCCCATAATAGCGTCGTCGCGTCCACCACCAGCACAATCACCAGCCCGCCCATCGTCGGCGTGCCCCGCTTGCTCAGTATCCGGCTTTCCAGATGGCCGGCCTCCTCCGCCCGGTCCGCGTACTCCTGCCCGAATTTCAATTCCTTGAGCCAGACGATCATCCGTGGTACCAGCCACCAACTCAGCCCCAGCGCTGTCACCGCCGCTCCCGCGCTGCGAAAGGTGATATATGTGAACAGCCGCAGGGGCGACAGCACCGTCCCCAGCGGAGTGTCCTTCGCCAGCATCATCACTTTTTGGCTCAGATAATAAAGCATGTTATGGGCAATGATTGGCCCCCTGGCCCCGCAACGCCTCGGTGATCCGTTCCAGCCGCATCGAGCGCGAGGCCTTCACCAGCACCATGTCGCCCGGCCGCGCAAACTCTTTGACCGCCTGCGCGGCCCGCTCCACTTCGGCGATCTCGATGACGCTCTTAAGCCCTCGCGCGCGCGCCGCGACCGCGATCTGGCTGGCCCGCCGGCCAATGGCAAACAATTGGTCCAGCCGCGCGTCGGCCGCCCGGCGTCCCACTTCCAGATGCGCCAGGCGCGAACAGTCGCCCAACTCGGCCATGTCTCCCAGCACCGCCACGCGGCGCCCGGCGCAGGGCAGTTCGCGCAACGTTTGCAACGCCGCCAGCATCGAGTCCGTGTTCGCGTTGTAGCTGTCGTCCAGAATGCCGATTCCGGCCGGATTGCACAGTTGCAGCCGCATTTTGGCCGGAGCGCACGCCAGCAACCCCCGTTCGATTTCCTCCCGGCTGAGACCCATCTCCGCCCCGACGGCAACGGCCAGAAGCGCGTTGACAACCTGGTGGCGGCCCAAAAGCTTGATCCGGTATTGCCCCGACAACCCCGGGTAGCGGCAGTTCACCGAAAAGGTGGTTCCGCGGTCGTCCAGGCGCACATTGCACCCCACGCAATCGTTGTTGGCCTCCAACCCCGCCAGCACCACGCGCGCGCGCGTGCGCCGCGCGATTACTTCGCTCCACGGATTGTCCCCGTTGAGAAACAGCACCCCGTCGGGCGGAAGGACCTCGGCAATGACACCCTCTTCGCGCGCCACTCCCACAAGGTCGTGGAAAAACTCAAGGTGCTCCCGGCCGATGTTCGTGACGACGCCCAATCGCGGAGCCATCATCTGGAGCAGCGGGCGCAATTCTCCCGGATGATTGGTCCCTGCCTCCAGCACGGCGGCCTGGTGCAAACGCTCCATCCGCAGAAGCGTCAGCGGCACACCCACCTCATTGTTAAAGCTTGCTTCGCTCCAGAGCGTCGCCTTCTTCTGCCGCAGCACAGAGGCGATCAACTCCTTGGTCGTGGTCTTGCCGTTGGAGCCTCCGACGGCCGTGACGGGCACCTCAAAATCCCGCCGGTACGCGGCCCCGAGCCGGCCCAGCGCCCGGCGCGTGTCGTCAACACGAATTACAGCGCACGTCCCAAGGCCCCCCGCCAGCTTGCGCCGCTCCGCCACCACCGCCGCCACCCCTCGCCCCGCCGCCTCCGCCACAAACGCGTGCCCGTCAAACCGCTCGCCCGCCAGCGCGATGAATAGATCGTCCGCTCCAGCCCGGCGCGAATCGGTCGAGACCTGGGACACCATCCGGTCGGGCGAAGCGTCCACCAGTTCGCCTTCCATCGCATCGGCTACATATTTCAGCGAGCGCGGTTCCATCACTATTCGTGTCAATATCGGATTGAGAGCTCCGCCGGCCCCCGGCCCTAAGTTCCGGGTTCAATTGTTCTTCTGCCCACGGGCGCCAACCCCGCCGTCTTCGGCCACTGTCAGGCTCTGGTTCACCCCTGGCGTCGAATCGATGTCGGGCTTCAAATTCAAATAATTGGCCGCCCGCTCGGCAATGGCGTGAAACACCGGCGCGGCCACCACCCCGCCATAATGGCTGTCCTTGGCCTCGTCCATCACTATCAATATGCACAACTCCGGATCATCCGCCGGGAAAAAACCCACGAACGAGGAAAAAAATTTCTCCACGTACTGGCCGTGCTCGGCTTTCTGCGCCGTGCCCGTTTTGCCCGCCACCGTGTAGTGCTCCAGGCGGGCCTGCGGGGCCGTGCCCTCCCTCGTCACCACCGTCTTCAAGGCTTTGAGCATCTCGCGCATCGTCTCCGCACCAGCCACGCGGCGGACGGTCTGCGGGCTGTACTCCGCCAATACCTTTCCGTCGGCATCCACCAGCCGGCTGACCAGCATCGGACGCATCAGCCAGCCGTGGTTGGCGATGGCCGACATGGCCATGATCATCTGCAAGGGGGTCACCGCGATGCCCTGGCCCATGGGTATTTGCACGATCGACACCTTGCTCCAGGCCGACAGCGGATGGACCAGGCCCGGCGCCTCATCAGGCAGCGGAATGCCAGTCCGTTCGCCAAATCCAAAGTTATGAATGTACTTGTACAGGTTTTCCTCGCCCAGCCGGAGTCCGATCTTGGCCGCGCCGATGTTCGACGAATGGGTGATGATGTTCTCGACCGACAGAAGTCCGTAGGACTCATGATCGTGCAGCGTCCGGCCGGCAAAGAAAAAATGGCCGTGCTCGCAGTCAAATATATCGTTCAGCGTCACCGCCCCCACGTCCAGCCCCGCGCTCACCGTCACAATCTTAAAGGTGGAGCCGGGCTCGGCCATGTCCGAGATGACCCGGTTGCGCAGCGCCTCCATCGGTGAGGCCCCCGGCCGGTTCGGATCGAAGTTGGGCAGCGTCGCCATCGCCAATATCTCTCCACTGCGCGGCCGCACCATCACGCACGAGGCGCTTAGAGGCTGGTGCTCTGTCACCCCGGCGGCTAACTCGCTTTCCACAATATTCTGCAATCCCGCGTCCAGCGTTAGTACGACGTTGACTCCGTCCCGCGGCGCCACGTCCTCGTCCCGGTAGGGAACCAACTCCCGCTGGCGCTTGTCCATTTCGATGACCCGCCAGCCGGTGACGGCCCGCAACGACGGGTTGAAGGCGCGCTCAATTCCAGTCAGCCCGCTCTGTTCGACATCGTTTGAGACGTAACCCAATACATGGGCCGCCAGCCGCTGGCAGGGATAGATCCGCACTTCGTCCTCTTCCGCAAAGACCGCCTTGCTGCGCAAATTCCGGCGGAAAGCCCGCTCCTGCGCTTTCAGTTTGGATTCATCGCCCGACACCTCCAATTGGGCCATCCGCGCCTTGATTTTCTCCCACGTTTCGATCGGCACCTTGCGCTTGAGCACGACATACCGGCAGACGTTGGTTTTGCCGCACTGTTCCCGCCCAGCCAGTCGCTGGCCCAGCGCCGCGGCGTCCATTTCCAAAACGGGGGCCAGTGCCGCGGCCACTTCCGCCCGCCGGCCACCGATCAATGTTGGGTCGGCGCAAACGACTTTCGCCGGCTGGCTTATCGCCAGCGGGATGCCCTGGCGGTCCACGATTTGCCCGCGCATTCCAACCCGCGTGATCTTGCGCACCGTGTTCTCGTCGGCCAACTGCTGCAGACGGTCGTGCTGCACGACTTGCAAATCCACCAGCCGGTATCCAAGGGTGGCCAGCGCCCCCCCCAGCACAAGGGCCAGCCAATACAATCTGCGATATTGCGGCGATACTCTCATATCGTTATCAGCCGTCCGCCCGCGCCGTTCGGTTCCTCCTTCCGAACAACGCGAGCGGCGGCTAAATCAGTCTCTCCGTTCCGCCGTTCCCGCCAGCGCCTGGCGCCCTTGGGACGGCGGCCCGGACGCGCCCTCGATGGACGGCGGGTCCGCCAGCCGGATGACCTGGGACAGCGCCGGCGGTCCCAAGCCCAAATTCAATTTCTTCACACGCGCGTCCAATGCCACCGGCGAGCACAAGGTCCCTAGTTGATCGCGCCGCATTTTGTTTTCGCGCTGCAAATCCGCCAGCCGCGTCTCTCTCTCCTTGATCTGCCGGCCCAGAACGTCGAGCTGGTTCTTGTAGCCGACGTAGCCCACACCCAGGCCGACAAACAAAGCACACAACAACCCCGCCGTCAGGGCCGGGCCCACACGAAGATCCGAGCCATTTCTTTTATTTCGAGCCATGGCAATTTTTCCACTCTTCTTCCGCTCTATATCTTCAACTTCTCCATCACCCGGCACCGCGCGCTCCGGGCGCGCGGATTGTCCCGCAATTCCTCCGCGCCAGGCCGGATGGCGTCGCGCCAGACCCATCGCAATTGCGGCGGACGCGGACGCCGCAATTCGGGCACATCCACCGGCACGGCCGCTTCATAATCCCTCGACAGACGGCGGCCGAATTCCTTCACCACGCGGTCCTCCGCCGAGTGGAAGGAAATCACTAAAAGCCGCCCGCCGGGTCTTAAAATCTTCAATGCCGCTTCCAACCCGCGTTTCAATGAGCCTGTCTCGTCGTTCACCGCCATGCGCAACGCCAGAAAAACCTTCGTGGCCGGATGCGCCTTTCTACCGCCCCGCGGCGCCGTCCTTTCCATCAGCTCGGCCAACTGCCGCGTGCGCTCAAAGGGGCGCTTTTCCCGCTCGCGCACGATCGCGCGCGCCACCCGCCGCGCCTGTTCCTCGCCCCCGTACCGCCAAAAAATCTCCGCCAGTTCATCGGCCCCGGCTTCGTTCACCAGTTTGGCCGCCGTCCGTTCCTGCCGCCTGTCCATCCGCATGTCCAACGGCCCGTCCTGCTGAAAACTAAACCCCCGCTCCGCCACGTCCAATTGCGGCGAACTGACCCCAAGGTCCAACAACACTCCATCGCAACTTTCCGGCCTGATCCATTCCGCCAACTCGGCGTAATTCCCCTCCCGAATCTCAAAACGGCCCGCGAACTCCGACAACCGCGCCCGCGCCGCTTCCACTGCCATTTCGTCCCGGTCGCACGCCACCAATCTGCCCGTCGGCCCGCTCGCCCGCAGAATCGCCGCCGCGTGGCCCCCCGCTCCCACCGTTCCGTCGGCAATCAAGCTGTCCGGCGTCGGACGAAGCGCTTCCACCACTTCCGCTTCCATCACTGTTTTGTGAATGAAGCCTGGCACTGTTCATCGGTTCGTCGTCATTTTGTCACACTCAAGGTCCCTCTTCTGCGCCGCTCCATTTTCGCTCTTCTTTTCCACGGTCACCACCTCCACGTCGTCTTCACTTAAATCATTTCGCACCACCCTCACCTTCTCCAACGCCAGTTCGGTCTGCACCGTCGGCCCGTGAGCGGAAAACCCATTGCCCATCCCCGTCCAGCGCCGCAAGACCTTCCAGCACCCGCCTGCGGATCGCTTCCAGATGCTTGGCGCGGGCGCACTCGCCACGACGCTGGCAGGCATTGGCGCCATGTCATCGGCCTTTGCGGCAGCCGGCGATTCCTCCGGGCGTGGCGGGTGCTCGAAAAGCACCGGTTGTGAACCCTCCCGCCCCGGGTTGGGCATTGTGGAAAAATCTCTGCGACCGCCAAAATTGGGCAGCACGCTCCCGCTTGGCAGTTTGTAAGCGGCCTTCGTGTCATTTAATCCCTTGAAGGCTCGCCCTTTTGTCAGTAAACTCAACAGGTTCATATATATGTTATCCGATCAATTGCCATACACGCGGCGCCTCGGCCGCGTCCATCGCCTCAACCGTCGCGTACCGGTCGGGACTCCATATCTCGAACTGATCCAGCAACCCCACCAGCACGGCTTGGTTGGTGATATCCGCCGCTGCCGCCATGTTCTCGGGAATGCTTATCCGCCCCGATGCGTCCAATTTGGCCTGGATCGACAGGCTGCCGATGGACCGCTTAATAAGCTGTCTCTGTTCCGGGCTGCTCATTGCTTCAATGTCCGCTCTCAGTTTGGCCCATTGCGCCGGCGCCATTACTCGCAAGCACTTTCCAGCCTTGTGCTGCGCCCAAACGATGATCGTAAACTCGATCGATTCTTCCGGCCGCCACCGAAACGGGATCGGAACCCGCCGCTTTTCGTCCACACTGTGACGATAAACCGAGCTGAACGTACGATCGTTGGCTGCTTGTTCGGGCATTTCTTTCGTCGCTTCTCTTCACGTCTCCATTTTTCCCCACTTCGACCCAATTTATGACATAATCTGCCACCGCCGTCAACGGGAAAATTACTAAGACTTATCCACAGCTTATTCACAACCCTCCCCGTCTCTTTCCTTGCTCACCTCTGACTTCGATTTCTCGCTCCCACAGGAGCTTATCGCGCAGTCGCCTGCAACACACCGCGACCATTCCCGTCTCCTGGTTCTGAACCGCGCCACTGACCAAATCTCCCATCGCCGTTTCTGTGACCTCCCGGAATTCCTTCGCCCCGGCGATGTTCTCGTGCTCAACGATTCAAAGGTCATTCCAGCACGACTGCGGGGGAAGAACACGCGCACGGGCGGCGCATTCGAAATCCTTCTGCTGGAGGAAATTACAAAGAACGACTGGTGGGTGATGATGCGCCCCGCGAAACGCGCCCGGCCGGGAACAATCATTCAGATTCTCCATAAGACCCAATGCGCCTCGCCCTTTGAGGCCACCGTGCAGGAAGTCAATTCCGAGGGCCATCGACGCCTCCATTTCTCAGGATCTGGCGACATTCTGACGGCCTTGGATGAGTTGGGGGAGGTTCCCTTGCCGCCTTACATCCAGCGGATCGAAGAGCAGCCAACGGACCGCGAACGCTACCAGACAATCTACGCCCAAGCCCCCGGTTCGGTGGCCGCTCCCACTGCCGGACTTCACTTCACCGCTGAATTGCTCCAAAAAATCCAGGCCCGCGGCGTCAGCGTCTGCTGCCTCACCTTGCACGTCGGCTTGGGAACATTTGCGCCGGTCAAGGCCCGCCGCCTGGCCGATCACCTCATGCACCAGGAGCGCTTCCTGATCAGCCCCGAAACGGCCCGGACTATCGCCACGGCCAAAGAGCGCGGGGGGCGCATTGTGGCGGCGGGCACGACCACGTTGCGGGCCTTGGAAAGCGCCCGCGGGGCCGGAGCCGGGCGCACCGCGCTCTTCATTTATCCGCCGTTTCATTTTAATATGGTTGACTGCTTGGTGACCAATTTTCACCTCCCGCGCTCCACGCTCCTGATGCTGGCCGCGGCCTTTGCCGCGCCGGACCAGACGGGCGGGCGCGAACGGATTCTGCGCGCCTACGGGGAAGCCATCGCCAATCGCTACCGTTTTTTCAGCTACGGTGACGCCATGCTGCTACTGTGAGCCGGGGGCCGTTTGCCCGGCGCGGCGCGCCATCAGCCACAGCGCGTCGGAGAGCCGGTTCATGTAAATAATAATTTCCACGTTTTCAATTTCCCCGCTCTCGCGCAAGGCGCACGCCCGCCGCTCGGCGCGGCGGCACGTCGCCCGCGCCACGTCCAGCGCCGCCGAAACCGGGTTCGCGCCCGGCGCCGCCCAGCCCTTGAAGCTGATGTTCCCGGCTTCAATCTCGCGCACGATGGCGTCCAGTTTGGCCGTCAACTGCGGCGTCACCAAGGCGTAGCCGTCCTTGACGTAGCGGGGCAAATCCCGGGCTTGCGTCGCCATCTCCCCCATCAGCGTAATCAGGTCTTTTTGAATCCCCAGCAACTGCTCCGCGAGCCGGCGGTCCGGCCCGGCGGCGCGCGCCAGGCCGATGGCGGCGTTGAGTTCATCGACCGCGCCGCAGGCTTCCACGCGCGGGTGGCACTTGGACACGCGGCGGTTGTACATCAGTCCGGTGCTCCCCTTGTCTCCGGTTTTGGTGGTGATTGACATTTGTGTTCTGAAGGGTATTGTCGGCAAAAAATGGCATGAACATCAAATTGATTTTCAAGACTTTGTTCATCATCGCACTGCTGGCATTGCTGGTGATCATGGGTCTGAACAACCACCAAATCGTCACCCTCTCCATGAGACCGATCCTCCCGCGCGATCAGTCGCAGCCGGCTGCGCTGATGTACTTCGCCTTCTTTGGCGTCGGTTTTCTCTCCGGCACCATCCTGATGGCCGGCGGCAAAAAGGGCGGGGGTTCCTCCGCCAAAACCAGCAAGGCGCAAACCTGACCCTGTCAGGGCCGCTCTATTGCTCGTTTATACGCGAGGATGCCATCCACCACCGCGCACGCCATCCGGTGTCGAAACGCGCCGTCGTAGATATTCCGCGCGTCCACGGGGTCGCTCATGAACCCGCCCTCGATCAAGACCGCCGGCACGCGGGCCTCCCGCAACACCTCGAAGCGCGACCGCTTCATGCCCCGGTCCTGCAAAGGCAGGCTCCCGGTGATCGTCTTTTGCAGTTCGTAAGCCAGGAGCACGTTGCGCTCGTCCTGGCCGTTGCCGGGGTCGGCGGGTTGCCCTGATTTGCCGCCCCCCACGTCGCTCGAGTTCATCCCCGCCGGCGTCAGGCAATACACCTCCGCGCCGCGCACGTTGCTCTCCGCGGCGTTGAAATGCAGGCTCACAAACAAGTCCGCGCCGCGCTGCGCGGCCTTGAGCGGCCGGTCCGCCAGATCCACCGTCTGGTCGCCGGTACGTGTCAATACTACTTTTAATCCCGCGTCCTTCAGCAGATCCTCCACCTCCCGCGCCAGCAACAGGGTGTATTTCTTCTCGAAGTGGCGCCCCTCCACCTTGCCCGTGTCCTTGCCTCCGTGCCCCGGGTCCAGGCATATCGTCTTGACAGTCGCGGCCGACGGGCGCGGAAACAGAATCGGCTCGACAGTCTTTTGCAAGTCGGCCAGTCCGATGAACGCCACGCCGCTGCGATTGACCACCGGCAGGCAAAGCCAGACCGCCACCCCTTCGATATCCGCCTTGCGCGAATCGACTCCAAACTCCAGGCGGCCGGGCGCGCCGCTGAGGGTGATTGCCTCCTCCTTCTTGTTCCATGTCATTGTCAGCCCGCAACTCTCGCCCCACTCCCCCAGCCGCACGTAGTCGCTCCCGGAGATTATGATCCGCTCCAGCTTGTTGAGCGCCCCGGGCGCGGCTGCTGTCAAACAAAACAAAAGCGGGATAATCGCGGCTGCCTTTTTCCTCATGTCGCCGCGCAATTAGCACAAAGGCAGCCGCCACTTCAAGCTTGGAATGAGAACCATCCGCAATCGGATGTTGAGTATCGCCCTTGGAGAGGCTATCGTCACGGCCATTAACTCGATGAAAATCCAGATTCAACAGGCTTCCTGGCGCGGTGCGGCCGCGTCGCTCCTGCCGGCCCTGGCGCTGGCCCTCTTTTGCGGTTGCCGCAGCCCGGGCCAGGCGGGTGTCCTGACGGTTCGCTCGCCCGATGGTTCCATCACGGCCCGCATCGTCGCTGACGGCGCGCTGGCCTACTCGGTGGACGTCGATGGCCGCGCGGTGTTGGACCAGTCCCGTTTGGGCCTGCGCTTCTCCGACCCGCCGGGGCAGTCGCTCGGAACTCAGACCGAATTGGTCGCGGCCGTCCGCGGATCGCACGATACTGTTTGGGAAAACCGCTTCGGCAAACGCCGCCAGGTGCGGGACCATTACAATGAGTTGCGCCTGCTCTTGCGCGAGAAATCCGGCCCGGATTTCGAGCTGGTTTTTCGCGCTTATGACGACGGCGTCGCCTTCCGTTATTTCCTGCCTTCCCAACCGGCGTTGGCCACCTTCACTCTGGAGCGCGAGTTGACGGAATTCGCCTTCGCCGGCGATTATCGCTGCTGGGCCGGGGAGCATGATCCCGGCAAGAGGTTCAAAGGGCCGCAGGAATGGGAATTCAAGGAGCGGAATCTCTCCGGCATCACCACCAATGTCATTGGCGTGCCTCTCCTGGTCCAAACTCCGGCGGCCTGGCTCGCGGTGACGGAGTCCGATTTGCTGGACTGGTCCGGGATGTGGCTCACTCGCGCCCAACCGGGCAGTGCCGGCGTCACTCTCAACGCCACGCTGGCTCCGCGGCGGGAAGGCGGCGGTTTGGTCAAAGCCGCCGCCCCGCATAATTCCCCCTGGCGCGTCCTGATGGTCGGGCGGCAGCCGGGGCGGTTGATCGAAAGCGATCTGGTGCTCAACCTGGCCACGCCATGCGAACTGGCCGACACTTCCTGGGTGCAGCCCGGCAAGATGGCCTGGGACCATTGGTGGTCCGGCGACACCCAGATGGACACCGCCACCATCAAACAATACATCCAACTGGCCGCCGACATGGGATGGCCCTACCAGTTGATTGACTGGTACTGGTATGGCAAGCCCAACACCCCCGGCGCCGACATCACCCGCGTCAATCCAGCCGTCGATATGGACGAGGTCCGCAACTTTGCCGCCCAAAACCACGTCCGCCTCTGGCTCTGGCTCTACTGGAGCGACGCCAACCGCGATGAGGCCTACAAAAAGGCCTTTGCGCTTTACGAAAGCTGGGGCATCGCCGGCGTTAAAATTGATTTCATGGACAGCGACGATCAATTCATGGTCAATTGGTACGAAAAGCTCACCCGCGCGGCGGCGGAGCATCATCTTATGGTTGACTTTCACGGCGCCTTCAAGGGCACCGGCCTGAACCGGACCTTCCCCAACCAGATCACCCGCGAGGGCGTGCTTGGCAACGAATACAACAAATGGAGCGCACGCGTGACGCCGGAGCACAAATTGACCCTCCCCTTCACGCGCTTCCTGGCCGGCCCGGCCGACTTCACCCCCGGCGGCTTTCTCAACCGCCAGCCGGCCGATTTCAAGGCCGACTCCAAGGCGGCGGAAGTCCAGGGGACGCGCTGCTCGGAACTGGCGCTCTTTGTTCTTTTTGACAGCCCGCTTTGCTGCGTCTGCGATCATCCCGATCACTATCGCGGCCAGCCGGGGGCCGACTTCCTGAAAATCGTCCCCACAGTCTGGGATGAAACCCGCGTCCTGGACGGCGAAGTGGGACAGCATCTGGTCATGGCCCGCCGGTCGGGCGACGACTGGTTTCTGGGCGCGATGACCGCCCGCCAGGCCCGCCACATTCCCGTCTCTCTCGGTTTCCTCGGTCCGGGCCAGTGGAAAATGCGCCTCTGGACAGACGCCCCCGACAGCGATGTCAACGCCGAACACCTGCAAACGGAAGACCGCTTGGTGACTGCCGGGGACACGCTTGACTTGTCGCTGGCCCCCTGTGGAGGCGCGGTCGCCCATTTCCAAAGCCAGTAATTCGCCGACGAGCCAAGCCGGTCCGGGCAAACCCGCCGATGAGTTGTCAAAAGGAGGCTTGTCGTTCATAAAAAAGTGGAAGAATAAAAAATAGTGTTAATAGTTGAGAAGTTTTGCTAATGGCGGCGCCGTTCGATTGTGTTGCAAGTAGTTTTGGCGCAATAGGTTGGGTGTTTTGGTCCAGTCGGTGGAGGGGGGAAATAGAGTTGAAAGAGGTGAAAATAGAGGGAAAAAGTTGAAAAGATGCCCTGGCGGCGATGGCGGTGGATTGAACTTCGGCGGAGAGCACAACAGGTTGATAGACAGGAGCATAGGCAGGCAGTGGCCAGAAATGGAAGGAAGCGGGCGGTGTATTTGTCGATTCATTTTTTCCGACTCTATTTGGCGGAAGCGCCCGTCGTTGTGGAAAGGACGAAAGGGACGAAAAAAGGGCGGGTTGGCTGAGATTGGATGGCAACACCGCCTGGAGGCTTGCGCCGCCGCCAAGGCGTTGGCGCGACAAGTTGGCGGGAGGAGAGTTTTTGCGAGATGGGCGGCAACTGGTGGCAATCGGTCGCAAACAGCAGTAATCATTGGGGTTTTTGAGGATTTTTTGGATTCGCAGTGGGTCACAATGGCGCTCAGGCAAGAGTTGAAACGGCACGCGGTAGAGACATTTTGGCCCTGGAAACTTCGAGGCGAAGGTGAAAACGCCAAGGCGCCAAGGAGCAAAGGCGCAAGGTGAGAAGCCACAACCAGAGACTTTGAACAGGAGCACGCTAAGGGAACGGAGAAGGAAAAGCTGTGTCCAACATGCGCAAGTTCTGTCGTTGGCACAAGGATATTGGGCAATCGTAATTGCCTTGGCGTCTTTGGGCCTTTGCCGCTTTGCGTTAAAGTCCATGGGAGGCTCTTGGGAACGCGGGGTGAGGATTGCGATGACAACGGGGCCTGCCGTGGCGCGGCGAGCGCGGCGGCAGTTGCGGCCCGGCGAAGGGCGCCGGGCGATGGACCCGCCTTCACCAAGGCTTCCGCCGTCGCCAAAGCGGACGAGTTGGCGGACAAGACGGCGGGCAAGCATAGTTGTCCTCACGCGCAGGAGTTGATCACATTTCCACCTACGCAAAAAACCGACTGGGGGAAAAAACGCAGAATTCTGAAGATTTATTTCAACCACGGATCAACCGGATTGACACGGATATGGGGAAGCGGGAAGGAGTTGATGGAAAGCAGGTTTTGACGGGCTTGAGCGCGAAGTGCGGGAAATGATGGAGCGGGTGAAGGGAATCGAATCTTCCGCGCAAAATCCGCAAACTGCTGAAAATCGACATGCTTCAAAGGACGGGGAATTCGTTTTGTGGTATGATAGGCGGCAGGCGGGTCGTTGAGTTCAGATACGGCACTTGAGACACTGATGGAAACGGCAGGAATGGGAAGCAGCCAATGCCTGGGGCAATCCTGGGCGGATAGATGGGAAGGTTTTTCCCGAAAACGCTACGGAGCGAGAGCCGTCGGCGCTGGCACGGCCAGCTCGCATGTCTGGACGCGGTGTGAAATGAGGACGCGCGAAGCGCGGCCTGCAGTGACCCCGCGGGGTTGCTTGAAGATGAACTCTGCTCAATTATGATTCCAATGTAACATGCTGTTCGGTAACGTGTTACGCAGTCGTACGGTGTGAATGCGGGCCGATTGTGAGCCTCGGAACGCTAGTCGCCTGGGAACTGCCTTATTTGTGGCGGTGCGGGAGATTTCTGAGATTGTATTGCATGGACTCTTGCAAATTCTTGAGGGTGATGGATATGCGCGAATTTTGGCTCAGATTGTCAATTCTCACGCACAATCGGCGCATTTCCTTGCCTCCCACCAGTCTCGACTCGGAATTCTAGGACCCATGCCAACAGCGAGTTTTCACTCGAAAAGTCGTTCACTTTTCGGACCCGCGAGTCAATTAGTCTGCTTTTGTTGGCGATTGGTATCCGCGATGCTATTTGTTAACAGAGGCTGAAACATAGGTGCTTCACGCTTTCAAATGGCCAATGAACCAACTCGAAACTGCCAAGGAACGGCCGAACACAATCGAAAGGTGTGCTGTATGAATGCCAAACAATTCGGCGTGCATAAGATAAAAACAAGGACCCTATTCATTATGAAAAGAACATGGCCCATCCTTCTAGTCTGCATGCTCCTGGCTGGCTCGCCTGCTCAGGCCCAATTCGTTTATTCAACCAACGGTAACACGATCACCCTCACGGAGTATACCGGCCCGGGCGGCGCAGTCACTATTTCCAACTTTGTCACCACCGTCGGAGACATGGCGTTCTTTTATGCCACAAGCGTCACAAGCGTCACCATTCCGAACAGCGTCACCAGCATCGGAGAGTTTTCGTTCGAATCGTGCGGGCTGACCAACATCACAATAGGCGGCAGCGTCACAAATATCGGAGAGTTCGCGTTCACTGAGTGCTCTGGCCTGAGAGTCATCAACGTAGAAGCCAACAACCACGATTACGCGAGCGTTGCCGGCATCTTGTTCAATCAGGATCTGAGCACGCTCATCCAATACCCGCCAGGGAATCGCTCGTTTTCCTACACGGTCCCCGACAGCGTCACCCGCATCGGAGAGAACGCGTTCGGCTACTGTGACAACTTGGAGGAGGTCACCATCTCCGATAGCGTTACGAACATCGATAACAGCGCGTTCGAATACTGCTTCGGCTTAATCATCGTCACGATTGGCAACAGCGTCACCCGCATCGGAGAGAACGCGTTCGGAAGCTGTATTTATCTCTACAACATCACTCTTCCCAACAGTCTCACCAGCATCGGAGACGGCGCGTTCATTGACTGCATGTCCCTGACTACCGTTACGATTGGCAACAGCGTTACTAACATGGGAGCCGACGCGTTCATTGGCTGCACCAGGCTGACCAGCGTCACGATCCCCGGCAGCGTCACCAGCATCGCGGAGGGAGCGTTCGCTGGCTGTTCCGGGCTGAGAGCCATCAACGTGGCTTCCAATAATCCCGACTATACTAGCGTTGGCGGTGTCTTATTCAACGAGGACCAGACCGTGCTCATCCAATTCCCAGCAGGCAATGGCGCAAGTTCCTATGCCATCCCCGGCGGCGTCACGAACATTTTCGCGGAGGCGTTCTTTGACTGCACCGGCCTGACGAACGTTACCATCTCTAACGGCGTCATGAGCATTGGAGCAAGCGCGTTTTATGGGTGCAGCAGCCTAACTAGCGTTACTCTTCCGGGAAGCGGGTTCTCCTTCGGAAGCGTGTTCGTTGAATGCGGCGACCTCACAAATGTCGTGATAGCAAATGGGACGACAAACATCCAAACCGGGCTTTTTAGTGACTGCGTCAGCCTAACCGGTGTCACCATGCCCAGCAGCGTCACCAGCATCGGAGATGACGCCTTCTATGACTGTGCCAGCCTGAGCAGCGTCACGATTCCTAACTCCGTTACCGCCATTGGAAAGGATGCGTTTGCATACTGCAGCCTGACCAACGTCATCATACCGAATAGCGTCATCAGCATCGGAGATGGCGCGTTCCATGACTGCGCCGGCCTAACTGGCGTCACCATTCCCAACAGCGTTACCAGTATCGGGTCGGCCCCGTTTGCTGCCTGCTTCAGCCTGGCAATCATCAACGTGGCTTCCAATAATCCAGACTATACCAGCGTTGCGGGAGTCTTATTCAACCAGGGACAGACTATGCTGGTCCAATTCCCGCCAGGCAACAGTGCAACCTCCTACACGATTCCCAGCGCCGTTACCAGCATCGGAGTAGGGGCGTTGGCATTCTGCTTGAACCTAGCAAGCGTCACGATTGACGAAGGCGTCACGAACATCGGAAATGGCGCGTTCTATGGCTGCGCCAGCCTGACTGTCGTCACGATTCCTAGCAACGTTGCCAGTATCGAGGCGGGCCCCTTCGCTGCTTGTGTCAGCCTGACGACCATCAATGTGGCTACCAACAACCTTGAGTATATCAGCATTGACGGGGTTTTGTTTAACCGAGGCCGGACCGCGCTGATCCAATTCCCGGCGGGCAATGGCGCAACTTCCTATACGATCCCCAACAGCGTTGCCAGCATTGGAGATTACGCGTTCGCATATTGCAGCGGGTTGGCTGACGTTACGATTGGCGACAGCGTTACAAATATTGGAGACTCTTCGTTCTGGTCCTGTTCCGGCCTCAACGGGGTGAAGTTCTCAGGGAATGCTCCTGCCGCTAATTCAGACGCGTTTGAGTGTGACACTAATGCAACCGCCTATTATCTGCCTGGAACGGCAGGTTGGGCCGCAACTTTCGACGGCCTCCCTACGGCACTCTGGACGCTGCCGAACCCGGCGATCCTGACCACAAGCGGCGCACAATTCGGCGTGCAATCCAACGGTTTCGGCTTCAGGGTGTCGTGGGCAAGCAACGCGACCGTCATTGTGGAGGCCGCCACCAATCTTGCCGCCCCGGTCTGGCAACCGCTGCAAACCAACACCATCGTTGCGACCAACGGCACCTATTATTTCAGCGACCCCGAATGGAGCAATTATCCGGGCCGTTTCTACCGCATCAGTTCGCCTTGAAGAGATCACGAACACCGCAATTCGTGGGGCAAGTCAAGGCAGGAGATTTGAGTCACTGTTGGGCAAATCTGATACTGGAATCTGATACTGTTTGGTGTTTTTCAGGCAATTTCATGATGACTCAGGAAGATGCAAAAAGCTGCAAAGCATTGAGAATCAACGTCGAGATGACGTGTGAGGACTTCTGATAAATAATATTGTCAATTTCGAGTCATGTGCCTTCCATCATTGGGGGACAAACAACGGGACAGCCAGGGGGCAGAGGCTAAAAAGAAATTGCCGCCCCTCGCGGCGGCGGAGAGCGAGTAAAAGCACCGTCTGATTTCTCCCTGGTCCGCGACAGCGGAAGGCCAAAACTGACACCCTAAAAGCAATGTTTCGTCTATGGCTTTATTTCCCTGGTGGTGGCGGCATTGGCCACAGTGTTGCGAGGGCAGACGCGGCGCAATTTTGGGGATCCTCCTTCGCTCCGAAGACGGAGCTACGGTGGGACAAGCATTGACGACACGACCAGGCACTTGTCGAGGTTGAGCGTGGTGGAATTCCACCTTGGTCATCCGCCGCCGCCAAGATTAGGTTATGGCGGACAGGAGACTACGGCGGACGAGTTGGCTTGGCGTTCGTGTTTTCAGCAAGCCGGATGATCCGCCTTCGTCAAGAGTATGGCGGGACAAGCAACACGGGGACGCGGAGCGGGAAAAGCTCACGCCGATAAAAAAAGGAGGTTCCTTTGGTGGAATAGGGCTATTGCTTGTCGTGTAGCCATTGATTTGGCCAATCCCAAAGGGATTGGAATCTTTCAGCCCTGGGTTGCGAGGAACGAGTTACTTTATGGTCTTAATTGCTGCGACCCAGGGTAGGCCCTCTCAGAATCGGGCCAACCCTGGGCTGAATGATTCAATCCCCTTGGGATTGTAGAACGGACCTCTGCAAGGGACCAAAAGATAACAACCGCCATTCCACCGAAAACAGCGAAGAACCTTTCATCAGTTCATAAGCACCTGATATTAAACCCCTTCAGGGTTTTATGGTCTTAATTGCCGCGACCCAGGGTAGGCCCTCTCAGAATCGGGCCAACCCTGGGCTGAATGATTCAATCCCCTTGGGATTGTAGAACGGACCTCTGCAAGGGACCAAAAGATCGCAACTGCCGTTACACCGAAAACAGCGACGAACCAAAAAGGAGCGTCAGATCTATTGCGGTTCAGGAGGATTGAAACTATCCTGAAACCATGCCTGCGATCACTTTGAAAGCGCATTACAACGGAAAGCAGATCGTTTTGGATGAACCATTCGACCTGCCGCCGGATTCACCTCTTATGGTGACGGTTATGTCGAGGGAAGATTATCCTCCGTAATAACGGCGAGATTGAAGTCTCAATAGCCCGGAGGGAGCATCTCGCGATGGGGCAGATTGTCTTTGTTGCGGAGGCTCAAGACGTCGTTGTCGTTGAAATTAAACAAATCCGCTGTTTTGTAAGCTTGCACGTGAGCGTCACAAAAAACGACTTGCCAGCGGTTGAGGTGGCGCTGGTCGATTGCCGAAGTGACGGATTGTTTGCAGATTGGATCCCAGCCAATGGGTATTTGCCCTGACATGGCCTGGTAATCATCGAAACCGGTCTGCTCGGTAAAATCCGCCATGCCATAAACCTGGCCCTGATAGGAAGCCCCGCTCGGCATGGGTTGGATGGGACTGTCTGTGATCGCAACCATGAGGCTTGGCTTGCGGACATCAGTCCCCTGTGTGGGTGTGGGCACAAGTCCTGAGGCTATTTCTGTGCCGCCCAAGCCGAGATAGAACGGGGCATTCGGGGTCCATACCCCCCTGTGGTTGTAGGCGTAAGCGCCCACGCCATGCTGTTCGTCCCACACTGGCGCCACGTAGGGCGTGAGGTTGAACAGGCGCGCATAGCTCGGGCACAGGAAAAGTCGGCTCTTGGAGTCAACCTGGCCATTTGCCAGATTTACGTTCCAAGCGGCACCGGCATAGGGTTGCAACAGCTCTTCCCAATACGGGGCGTTGGCAATCCCTCCGGCAATAGCTTCACCGAGACAAAAATAAGGATAAGCTTTGGCATCGATGGTGTAGCCTGCCAGGGCGATGCCCAGTTGGCGCAAGTTACTCTTGCACACGGCGGTGTAGCCCTGGTCCTTGGCGCGGTTGAGGACGGGCAGAAGCAGCGCCGCCAGAATCGCGATCACCGCAATAACTACGAGCAGTTCGATCAAAGTGAAGCCCGTTTCCCTCCCGCTCTTTCTGCCATGAATCATAAGCGTCCTTTCTCTTTGTTCTCGCCTCCAGAAGCGAGTTCATGGCGCGTCGATGTTTTTATGAAAATAATCCCCTCGAAGCGCCTTCGTCAAGGCAGCAATGACGGCTGGCACCGTGAAGGGTGTGAGACAAAATTCTTCAGGTGACGAAAAAGGGTCCCCTCTCTCCGGCTCTCTCCCCGCACGCGGGGAGAGAGGGCAAACGTGGCCCCAAAGGAGTATATTGGGTCGCATATA
>JBEKSF010000042.1:0-41642 GCA_049517295.1 Verrucomicrobiota bacterium | reverse complement strand
AGCAGGGCTGGCGAGCGATGGTGATGTGGACTCACTGATGAGCAAAGGAGCAACATTCTTGGGAATGAAAGCCGCAAGGAATGCAGCCCGGCCGGCTTTTACCCTCATCGAGTTGCTGGTTGTCATTGCCACCATCGCCATCCTCGCCGCCCTGCTCCTGCCCGCTTTGGCCAGGGCCAAATCACAAGGCCAACAGATCAGTTGTCTGAACAACGTCAAACAGATTACTACCGCTGGCCTGATGTACCTGAATGACACCCAACATGGTTTTCCATGGAATGTGCCGACCACCTCTGCCTACGACCCAGAGGTCGCATTTTCTTGGGCTGAGGCCCTCACTAATTACGGCGCAACGGAGGCGGTACGGGTTTGCCCCTCAACTCGTCTGCCGCAAGCCTCCGACGTCCAAGCTGCAGGGGCCGCCGACCTCGCTTGGGTTGTTGGAGGACCAGATGTTGGACCCTATACTCCCGCAATACTCGGCAGTTACGGGCAGAACAGTTGGTTTACTGATTTTATCACTCAGGCACCTGGCAATATTGGTGGACTCACTGGATTCACGAGCCCACAATATAGGTATCCAAGACTTTCATCCGTGCTGAAGCCGTCACAAACCCCCCTCTTCTTTGACCAAAACTACGAATATGCCGTGCCGTTGGAAACCGACCGCGCCGCCGGCGATCTCTACTACGGCCAGCCTCCCATTACGGCGTACCGCGATGGAATGGGCTGTTGCACGATACTGCGCCACGGCGGGCCGACGGCCAACAATTCCGTTCCCTACACCAGCGGACGGCCCTTGCCGGGCGCGATCAACGTGAGCTTCGCCGATGGCCACGCCCAACTGGTCAAACTCCCCCAACTCTGGACCTTCTACTGGCACCTTAACTGGAACCCCGCCCAAGTCATCGGCCCCTGACCGTCCCTGTCATTCCTTTGAGCTCTCTGCGCTCTTTTGCGGCCATTCCCCGCCCCAAAAAAATCTCCAAAAATTCCGCGCTTTTTCCCCCAGTCGGTTTTTCCCCCTCGTGAAAATGTGATCAACTCCTGCGCGTGAGCACCAATTTGCCCATCGCTCTGGCAGATCGCCGAGCCGAAACTGCTGCTTGTTTGCCAAAGCCTTGGCGACGGCGGATGATCAACTCCTGCGCGTGAAGGCATGGATGATGCCCTTATTGGGAAAATCGCGGGTCGATCAAGCAGGCGCCCAAAACGCCCGCGCCACCCTTTTCCGTCCCCTTCTTCCCTGTGCGCCACTTTTGGCAATTTCCCCATATAGAGTTGAAGATATTCAACCCGCCACCCCGCCGCCCAACGGCTTCTCCTTCCCCTCAACTCCCCGCTTTCCGCTCATCACGGTGCGCCGCACCCTGTGTTGCATAAGTTCCATCCATCTCTCCTTCAACGTTTTGCGTTCATCGCGCCCGTCGCAGGAGACCTCCAGTCCCACACTCCACATAAATAAGATACTCTTATCCACCTGCTCCGGCATTAGGACAACTTTTAAACTATTAACACTATTTTTTTCTTTTCCCTCATTTTATGAACGACAGACCCCGTTTCCTTCACCCCTCCGCGCTCAAATCCGCTTGCGCGCCTTGACGCAAAACCCCAAAGATCCAAAGACGCCGAGACAATTACAATTGACAAATTTTCAATGGCCAATTCCCAATGCCGAACTTACTCTTCAAGTCCTTCCCTTGCCTGCCTTCGTGAATTCGCCCCGGACCGGGCAAGCGGAGGAAGGATTGCGCTGGACAAGGCGGCGAGGTGAAAACAGACTGAAGACCATCAATAATGCAAGGCCGCGCTTTTACGGTTCGATTTGGCCGCAGCCGGGTCAAGCGCGGCGGCCACAGCCATGAAAAGTTATCAGTCCTATCGGAATCTGCCGTCGTTGGCGGGGTTATGCACGCTGGAAGAGGCCATGAAAAGCGGCCTTTCCATCGAGATCTGCGTCGCGCGGCTCAAGCGGTATCATTACGCGTTCAAACGATTGCACCAGGTATTCAACGCCCGCATCACCGCCGAGCCGATCTACGAGTTGAAGATGGGTTTCAGCCTGCACGCCCATCTGTGCGCCGAGCACGTCGATACGCTTCGCAAGCGGGTGGGGGAAATGCGCGAACCGCCCCTTGGCCTGGACATTGTGCCGGACCAAAACCTCGAAGTTTTTTTCGACGAGATATTGGCCGCGCCGGGGACCGGGGAACTGATCGCCGGCCTCTACGGCAAGGCGATTCCGGCGCTCAAAAAGGCGCTGGAGAATCACGTCGCCCAAACCAATCCGCTGGCCGACGCGCCATCGGTGCGCCTGTGCCGATTTGCGTTGCTGGAACTCGAAGACATGCTTCGGTTTGGGGGGGAGTGCATCGAGAAATTGATTGACAGCACGGCCGCCGCCAGGATGGAGGGATGGCTGCGACTGCTGGACGACTGCCTGGCGGCGGCGGGCGGGCTGGACGGATCGCAGCCGGCGGCGGCGAAAGACATTGTCCGCCGTCACAGCGGCAAGGGGCATTGGTACGATCCGATTCCGCGGCGTGACGAGCGGTTTCCCGATCCTTACAACATGGGCGTGAACGCGGAGGTATTTCTGTATGACGAGAAGATGCCGGCGGAGGCGAAGGTCCTGATGATCTTTTACAAGCGGCTGCGGGAAATCGACGTGCCGGAAATGATGGCGAGCATCATCGCCGAAACGCCCGGTAAACCGTGGGGATATTACCGCGACATGACGCGGCAGCTTTGGGACGAGGCGCGCCACGCGATGATGGGGGAGGTCGGGTTTGTGCAATTGGGGGTGGACTGGCCCAAAACAGTGATGGTCAATTTCACTTGGTCGCTGGGCCTGAACACACAACTCACTCCCATCGAGCGGCACGGGGTTCTCTACTACATTGAGCAGGGCCTGATGCCCAAAAACGGGAAACGTTACGAATGGGAGGTTGGCGTCAAGTCCAAGAATCCGCTCTGCGCGCTGTTCCAGGACTATGACTGGGCGGACGAGGTCTTGCACGCGCGCATTGGGCGGGACTGGTATTTGAAGGATTTCAAGAATGCGGCCGAGGGTGTTTCTTACGGGGACAAGTGCTGGTCAAAAGTTCTTGTGGGCTGGCGGCAGTGGCGCGAGGAGGGTCTGACTGGGCACCGGAATTGGTGGCCCGATTGCTATCGCCAGGCTTGCGAGAGCGGCGGAGTCGAACCCGATCCAAAAGTCCTTGCTTACAACACGACCTACGAGCAGGTCCGCGCCGATTTGAAAGATTTGTCCGCGTCGGCCTGATGGACGGGCGGATGATTTGGCGTGATGGAGCGGGGCGGAGGGTTGGTCCAGCGGTACTCGGTTGCTCCGTTGAGGGGCAAACGCCAGCACGAGCCAATCTGCGCGGGAACAACTTCAAGCGCGGTCCCGCCGCTGCATTCCACGCTGGCGGGTTGCCCAAAGCGAGTCCGCTTGAAATCGAGAGTGAAATTACGTTTTGGCGGCCAGGTCTTCAGGCGCCAGACATTGCCTTCGCGGCGCAGCCATGCGCTGCCGTCGGTTCGCGCGTCGCCAAAATCGACCACGACGTTGGAGTTGTTCAGATGGCGACTGTACCAGGTTGTCGTGTCGAAAGGCGGCGGATTAGTTTCGGCGGCGAAGGTCAGCGATGTGCCGGCGTTGGCCAGACGCAGCACTCCGATGCGAATGCGTCGCGTCCCGTCGTCCAATCCTTGCAGGGGCACGCGGCCGCCGTCGCCTGCCGCGTCGAACAGGCCGATCATCCAGTCGTAATCGCCATCGGGGAGACCTGCCGGCAGTGAAACATTCCACGAACCGTCGCTAATGACCTGGTTTGGGGCCCAATGTGAAGTGGGGGGCGAGATGGAGTGGTCCTGCTGGGAGCAAATGACGCCATGAGAGCAGAAATGAACGAAGCAAGCATAGTCTTTTGCCAGGAGATTCCGCACGTCCCACTGGTAGGTGACACGAAATGCGCGAGTGCCGGTCTGCTCAAACGCGGCGACACTGGGATGCGCACAGCGGCGGTTCGACAGGTTCCAGTCGGCAGCGGAGCGCGCGTTCAGGAACAGAGTGTCGCCGGTGTCCGCGAAGTCCGTGACCACGCCGTCGCGCAAGGTCGTGCCCGCGGTGACGCCAGCGCCTTGGGCCACCCAGCCCAAGTCCGGCAAGAGCCAATTGCCTGTTGGAAAAGCGTTTGAGCCGGCGTTCGCTGTCACGACCAGGCCGTTTTCGTAGCGAATCTGGACGCGGTTCCAGGCGTCAGCGGTGTCGAGCTTGGCGGCTGCCGTGGCATCGAGCCAGGCGCCGTTGAATTGGTAGAAAATTTCCAGCGGTCTGGCCTGGGCGTAGCGTGTCATTACGGGCGAGAGCAGATGATGTTCGAGCCAGGCCAGCGGCAGGTTTGCGTACACGGAATCGTCGAGGAATCCAGCATGTCCGTAAGCCACCTCCTGCATCCGGTAGCGGTCGAGCACCACCATAGGAACGGGGCCGTCCCAATTGGTCTGGAACGACTCGGTCGGCCACCAGCGGCTGAAGTAGCCTATGCCGTGGTTGAACTGGAGGGGATGGATTTTCAACAGATCGAAATCCACGGCGAGCGGGGCGTCAAACCCGGCGTTGCCGGGCCAGCCGCTGCCGAATTGCGCCTCGACACCGTCGAGACACCCGCTCCAATACCAATGATTGTTACCCTCGCCGAAGACGGGGCCGTTGAATGTCCGGCGCTCGTACGCCCAGAGTTGCCGGTGGACAGCCCAGACCCGGCTGAATTGGCCGGCGCCCGTTTCGCCCGCCCGCGCATCGACGTGGAACCAGGGCGGCACGGCGCTATGGACGTCGAGGTAATTGGCCTGGCTGCCGTAACGGCTGTGAATCTCCGGGGACTGGGTGGCGGCGAGGCGGAGGATGGCGTTAGGTTTGACAGCAAAGGATTGGATTTTAGTGTCGGGGTTGTACCAGGCGTGTTGCAGGTTGCCGGCCGAGTCGAGGGCGACGTCGTTGGTGTTGTAGAAATCATAGTTTGGGTAGTAATCCACGTAGTTTTCATGCAGCGCGCACCGGATACCCAGGCGCGTGGCGGTTGCGACGAGGTAGCTCATGCCGGCATCGCCTCCGAGGCTGGAGTTGGCGGGGTAATGCATGGGCAGGGCGTTGTCGTAGCCGCTGCGCTGCCAGTCGTGGATGAGGGCGACGCAGTTGGTGATGCCATAGCCGGCGAGGTTCGCCAGGTTGTCCGCGATGTTCGTGAAGGAGCCGCCCCAGATGTCGAGTATAATCTTGTTGGCGAGAAAGTTGCGCCAGGGCGAGGGCGGATTCGGCGGGTTGGGCAGCACTTCCGCCAGGCGCCACGCAGCCGTGAAGAGGGCGCGTTCCCGCAGCGGGACGCGCGTGCCATCGGTCATCGCGGTGTAGCTGGCTTTGATCCCGTTGTGCGACGTGGCGGATGAAGCGGTCCAGTCAAGGAGGGCGTTGACAAAAAGACCTTCGTGAGAAAGGTAATAGACGGTGCCAGTGTAATAGGGCACAACGACCTGGCGACGCCGCAGGACCGGGCCCCAAGCTCCGATGTCGAGGGCGGTAATCTGAGGTTGGTCGCACGTTACCGCCAGCGCCAGAGTTTTGCCCACTATCTGTCCAGTAATCCTCACGGTGGCGGTGTTAGAGCCGACCTTGAATGTCCGCCAGAGCGTGCAGCCCATATTCGTTTGGATCCAGTCGCTGGCGACGGGAGACGCAGCCTGAGCCCAGGAAAGCGCCGCTGAGCCGGCCAGCGGGATGCTGACGGGTGCGTCGCCGGTCATCTGTGCCTTGAGAATGAGCGTGCCAAAGAGACCGTCGCGATCCGACTGAGGGCGGCTCCATTGGTATTCGAGGATGCCGTCGGGGCCGGCGTAACGGAAGCAGGCGATGTCATTGGACAGGCTCACTGTGGAATTGCCGGAGAAACCGCTCCGGGGGGCCACTTCGGCGCCCTGGCCGGCCCAAAGGTTCGAGAGCGCGAGCGGGGGAGGGGATGGACGGGTCAGAATGGGCGGTGTGTATCCTTCGAGCACCAATTCGCGTTTTCCCCAAAGCGAGAAATCGAAGGAGGGATTGTCCCTGGGTCCCGGGTCCACCTCGAAGCGCACGGTCAGGTTGGAACCGCGCTGAGGGGTGCAGTCAAACTCGAACGGCCGCCAGGCGTCGTTGGTCTGGTGATAGTCGAAGAGCTTGTTGCCGTTGGCGTAGAGGCGGAAGGTGACTCCATCAGAATTGGTCACATTTTCGGAGCGCATCGCCGTTGCGCCGCGCAAGAGAACGCGCGCCGCCTGGGCGGGAATATCAAAAACAAATTGCTGAAAAGTGATGCCGGTGCCGTTGCGCCAGGGGCAGTGCAATAGAAAGGCCCGCTGGCCATGCTGCGCGCCAAACGGTTCGCAAGCCACACCCGTGCGATCTTCGAACAGACCTGACCAACCGAGGGGAAACTGTTGTTCGGGCTGCCCGCGGTACGCGTAGCCGACGGCGTACACACCCAGGTCATCGAGATTCATCACCGCCGAGTCCGGCGTCACGGCCGGTTGGGCGCCGGCGGTAGTCAACAAGGCGACCGAACTCCAGACAATGAGCGCGAAGAGGATGGGTTTCATGCGACTCTCAGCCAACCTTTCCGCCAGCGTGACGTTATAGGAGTCTCCGATGAAGACCGCGGCGCTTTTTTAGATTTTCTCACCAACGGAGAACGCTTTTGCAATGAAGTTGCCAACGCCGTAGTAGGCCTGGGTGTCGGGTGTGAATACCAGCGGATTGACTTTTTTGATGTCCGCCGCGCCGCCGTCACCCAACGCGGCCTCGTCAACTTTTACATCCACGATTTCGCCGACGAATTGGGTGTGCAACCCGAGTTCGATCGTATGCGCGAGCCTGCATTCGAGGACCATCGGGAACTCCTTCACGTAGGGAGCATCCACGAGATCGCTCCGCACCGGTGTCAGCTTGGCGGCGGCGAACTTGTCCACATCCCTGCCCGACACGATTCCAAAATGATCCGCCGCGCGAACGTGCGCTTCAGAGGGGATGCTGATCGTGAAGGCTTTTCGCGCGACGATGTTGCCGTAGGTGTAAGTCGCTTTGCGCAATGAGACGGCCACACACGGGGGCCGGGAACAGCAGATGCCGCCCCACGAGGCAGTCATCACGTTGGGCTTGCCGTTTGGGTCGTAGGTTCCCACCACGAACACGGGGGTCGGATACACGAGGGTTTTTGCGCCGAGAGATTTTTTCATAAGCAAGTGAAATCCTATCGCATCCTGGAATATTGCCAAGCGCGGAGAGAGGGATAATTAACTTCGAGCAGCGACGGCATGAAGCACGTAAGTTTCCTCCAATGCGGTGGATTCTGTCTTGACATGGACCCCGGTTGCAAAGCAGGCTGCGTGAATATATGACAACACTTCAGAATCTGACCGTTGCGCAACTGCGAAAACTGGTATCCATCAAAAAGAGAATCGAGGGCCTGACGGCTCGAATCGAGGCCATCACGGGCGAGGAGTCCCGCACGCCGCAAAAACGCCGGGGCCGGAAAAAAATGTCCTTTGCCGCAAGGGCTCGCATTGCCGCCGCGGCCCGCTGGGCAAAAGTAAAGGCAGGGAAGGTGGAGGCGGGCCCGAAGAAGCGCCGGAAATTCAGCGCCGCCGCCAGAGCGAAGATGGCCGCCGCCGCCAAGGCGCGGTGGGCAAAGGCAAAAGCGGAAGGGAAGAATGCGCTTTGAGCCAATGCTGCGCCACCCATGTAAGATTGTGACTCATCTGAAGGCTGCAGTGCGTTATGAACAGAAGAATCCTTGAATACTTCACCGCGGTTGACACAGACATCAAGGCATTGGACAAACAGGTCAATTCGTTTGTGCAGGATGGCTATCAGCCCTACGGCAATCCATACGTGGTTCCGGGTGAAAAAACGCAGTTTTGCCAGGTCATTGTCATGTTCGAGGAAGACTCGGCGGGCATGAAACTGTCCGCGCAGAATCCCCTGTGATCGGGGATTCTGGCGGCAAAACAGGTTGATGGAGGGACAGGAGGGGCACAACTTGAGCGGTGTTCATTGAGCCGCAGTCATTGATTGCTAAATGCGGGTCCGTCTAAAAATCAAGCGCCTTTTGCTGGCGCCGGTGGCGTCCTGCATAGTGTCATTCCAGAGTTTCGCCTCAGGCATTCCGAGTATCACAGCGGTGAGCCCAACTTCCGGTGTGATTGGAACGAAGATCGCTATATCCGGGACAAACTTCAGTCCGACGCCGGCGGAAAATGTGGTTTGGTTCGGCGCAACGGCGGCGCCTGTGCTGAGCGCCACCGAGACAAATCTGATGGTAAGTGTTCCCTCAGGAGCGACATACGCGCCCATAACGGTCACGATCAACGGCCTGACAGCAAGGGCAAACGGATCATTTATTCCGACCTTTGTCGGGGATGGCTCGGCGATCAGTTCCAACACATTCGGGCCGCGCCTGGATTTCCCCAGCGGCAACGGGCCGCTTGGAATCGCGGCAGCGGACATGGATGGGGATGGCAGGCCTGATATCGTGGTCGGAAATGTGTGGGACCATACGATTTCGATCTTTCGCAATACCAGCACTCCGGGAAGCATTTCATTCGCGCCGCGGGTCGATTTGCCCCCGATGGTGGTGGGGCAACCCAGTCTGGGCGATCCAAATTACATATTCGTCGCCGATTTGGATGGGGACGGGAAGCCAGACATCCTGGTGTGCGATTGGTGGCACGTGCAGATACTGGTTTATCAAAACATGGCTGTGCCGGGCGACTTGACGACCAATTCATTTGCGCCGGGAGTGGGATTCGGCGTTGCCGGCGAACCCATCAATGTGCGGGCGGCGGATTTGGACGGCGACGGGAGGCCGGAGATCGTTGTTGCCAATCATGCGGTGAGCATGATCTCCATTCTCCGCAATATCGGCGCTCCGGGCATTATTGATTCCAACTCGTTTGCGCCGCACTTCGATCTTGTGACGCCCGGAGGAACATGGGATGTGGCAATTGCGGATCTGGATGGCGACGGCAAGCCGGACCTTGCAGCGGTGAATAACGGCGCGCCATATCTTTCCCTATTTCGAAATGTGAGCGTCGTGGGGAGCCTGGATAACAACTCTTTTGAACCGCGGGTGGATTTGCCCGCGCCAAGCACGGGCAGCACGGTGCTGGCAGCCGATTTGGATGGCGATGGCAAAGCGGATTTGATTGACGGCGCCAGCGGTCTGGCCGTTTATCGCAACCTGGCATCGCCCGGGGCGCTTTCCACGAATTCATTTGCTACGATGGTCGTTTTTTCCAATGTCAGTCCCTCGACGATGGCCATCGGTGATTTGAACGGCGATGGCAAACCGGACATCTGCCTGGGCGGAAGCTCGTTGGTTTTCCAGAACAACAGTGCGCCGGGGAGAATCACGACCAATTCGCTAGGGCCGGGGGTGAGTATCCCGGCGGGATCGGCAGGGATCGTGGTTTGTGATTTTGATGGAGACGGGCGCCCGGACATTGCCGTTTGCGACCTGAACGGCAATGTTGTGTCCATATTCCAAAACCTCACACCGTTTGGGGGGCCTCCGGTGATACTTGCGCCACCGACGAACCTGTTCGTGGCAATCAACACAACGGCGACGTTCAGCACATTTGTGGCCGGCAAAGCGCCATTGAGCTACCAGTGGTTTCTGAATGGAACAAATGTTTCCGACGGCGGGCGCATCGCGGGATCAACAACCGCCAGTTTGAGCATCTCAAACATACAGATTACAGATACGGACAGGTGCTATTTGATTGTCACGAATACGCTTGGCGGGGCGACGAGCATAGTGGTGACGCTGACACCGATCATTCTCCCGCCGAGCATTGCGCAGCAGCCGCAAAGCCAGACAAACATCCTAGGAAGCAATGCGGTTTTCTACGTCGCAGTCAACGGCAGCCAACCGATTGCCCTCCAGTGGTTCTTTAACAATACGGCATTGAACGATGGGGGACGCATCAGCGGAGCGGCAACGTCCTCGCTGACGATCAGCAATTTGCTGACGAACGACGCGGGCAGCTACGAACTGGTCGCGTCCAACGCGGCGAACATGGCGACGAGCATGGTGGCCAATCTGGTCATTTTGGTCCCGCCGGATTTTACCCAAGGACCCTCAAACGAGGCGGTGGAGCTTGGTTCCAACGCGACATTCGAGGTGACGATGGATGGGACGCCGCCCTTTGGCTATCAATGGTATTTTAACGGCACGCAACTGACCAATGACGGCCATATTTCCGGCTCCACCTCACAGATGCTAACAATTACCAGCGTTGAGCCGCCGGACGTGGGAAGTTACTCGGTGATCGTCACCAATTCGGCCGGTTCGGCCACAAGCGGGGTGGCGGCGCTCACGATTTCAACGCCGCTCCTCTGGAGTCAGCCGCAAAGTCAATCCGTGTTTGCCGGAGCCACGGTGACATTGAGCGTGACAGCGACGGGGGAGCAACCGCTGGCCTATCAGTGGCAATTCGACGGCACGAATATGCCAGGTGCGACGGAGGATCCATTGACGCTGTCGAATGTGCTGGCGAGCCAGGCGGGGACGTATTCAGTCACCGCCAGCAACAACTACGGAACAGCGGTCAGCTCCAATGCCACGCTGACGGTGACGGCGCTGTCGATCAAAGCGCAGCCAACCAATCGAATCACATGGCTGAACGGTCCGGCTGCGTTTAGCGTGCAGGCTTCCGGCAACGGGCCGTTTAGCTATCAATGGCAAACCAATGGCGCGCCGATTGCCGGAGTGAACAGCAATACACTGGCGCTGACGAACGTGAGAGCGTCGGATTTTGGAACTTACAATGTGATTGTCAGCAATGCCTACGGGAGCCTTGCCAGCAGCGACGCGTTGCTGGTGTTTTCGCAGGTGGCGGTTTGGGGCGGTGATTCCAGCGAGAGCAATCTGACGACCAATTTGACGGACATTATTGCGATTTCGGGAAGCCGCGAAAGCTATAACTGCGAGGCGCTGAAGAGCAATGGATCTGTTGTGGCATGGCCGGAAAGCCTTGCGAGTGGCGGGCCTCAAGCCAGCAACTTGATTGGAATTGTTTGCGCCGATCCAAGCTATGGATTGCGATCCAATGGGGTTGTCGTTGAGTGGCCATCGGTTGTCTCCGGGACTGTTGCGGGGTTGTCAAACATTGTCGCCATTTCCGCCGATGGAGACTATTTTGTGGCATTGAACGCCAGCGGCATCGTTACCAACTCTCCGCCCAACGGCCCTCCTTCGGGGTTGAGCAACGTCGTGGCCGTCGCGGCGGGCGTCGGCTTCGGTTTGGCTGTGAACACACTCGGCACTGTGACGGCGTGGGGAAACAATTCTCATGGCGAAGCGACCGTGCCGAGTGGCTTGAGCAATGTCATCGCCGTCGCCGCCGGCAACTATCACAGCCTGGCCTTGAAAAGCGACGGCACGGTTGTGGGGTGGGGGTTGAATGCCAACGGCCAAACCAATGTTCCATCGGGCTTAAGCAATGTCGTTGCCATCGCCGCGGGCGGTTATCACAGCCTTGCGCTGAAGGCGGACGGAACAGTGGTGGCGTGGGGACTCAATGACTTCGGTCAGACAAACGTGCCGGCCGGATTGACCAACGTGATAGCGATAGGGGCTGGGCTGTATGCAAGCATGGCGCTGAACGGCAGCGGCCCGCCAAATGCACAAGCACTATTGACAAGTCCGGACGTCAATACAAATGCCTTTTCGCCCGATCTGCCATCGCAGAGCGGCAGGGTTTATGTTTTGCAGTACATAAACTCCCTCTCGGACAGCAATTGGACGTCCTTGCCGTTGCAGGCGGGAAATGGCGGGGTGCTGCTGCTGACGGACCCGTCGGCCACCAATTCGCAACGCTTTTATCGCGTGGAGAGTTGGTGATCTCGAAGAGTCCGGCGCAGCGCTTTATTCGGACTGCGTTTTGTCATTGGGCATACAAATCCACAACACCACGTATAGTAACAACCCAAACCCGTAAGCTAACAAACAGAAGACGAAAACAGCCCTCCACATCCAGGAGGGCGCCGGTGTCGCCGCGCCTAATCCTCCACAGACGCCTCCGATCCATTTATCCTTGGAAGACTTCGTCGCTGTTTTCAGGTTTTGCCAGACGCTCATATATTCCTCCGATGGGTTCAACGTTATACTTCAAGGCTTGCGAACAACCCGGAAAACACCGATGCCGACAAACAGGCCAATCTGGCAAAGAATCATGCCCAGTGGACCCCACCGGAGCCATTGCCAAGTCAAAAGTGAGATCACTACCGATACCGCCGCCCATAATACGCCTGGACAATTCTCGAATTCGCCGGCGCGATAAAAGAAAATAGCGAAGGCGACCAGCACCAGGAAATTAAATGAATAAAGGGGCATCATAGGTTGCCATCCGAGGCAGTGTGCTCCGCCATGCCCCTGGGGTGCAAGCGTTCAGATTTGCCCGGTTTGATTGCCGGGCGTGATGGCGACGGAGGGCTTGATCGGGTTGGGTGGACGATTTGGCGGCTTGCGTTTACTTTGTAATACAAAATAGGAATTATTTGAACGTAACCGGGCGAGAGTGGTCTTTTACTTTGTGATACAAAGTGATCGCCACAATCATGCACCCCGCAACACGGAAAAGCCATGAATTCATACGCTGCCTTTCCGGGAAACGTCCCGGACGATCCTTTCCACCAGCCGCGACCGCCCCTCTGGTTGCCGCGCGAGATGGTGGAACCGCCGGGGCTTCCGGCGATGAATCCCGGCGCTCGAATTCAACGCCGGCTGGCGTTGCTTATCAATCCGTTTTATGCGAAGTCGCCCTATTCGAGCTTCGGCAAACACGTTCTCACCCCGACGCTGGCGCTAACCTCGGTTGCGGGGGCGACGCCGAAGGATTGGCAAGTCCGATACTGGGATGAAAACCTTCTGCAAGGCCCGCCGCCCTCAGAGCCGATGCCGGAAGTCGTCGGAATCTCGGTGCATCTGACATTCGCCAAACGGGCTTTCGCGCTGGCAGGGTGGTATCGCGCCCACGGGTGCAAGGTGATCCTCGGCGGATTGCACGTGCTCTCGTGTCCGGAGGAATGCGCGCCTTACGCGGATGCGTTGGCGATCGGCGAGGGGGTTCAGTTGTGGCCGGAAATCTTGCGCGATGCCGGCCTGGGGCGGCTTCGATCCCAATACACCGCGACTTACGAGCGCGCCTATGACCTCGACCCGGCGCCGCGCCGCGACCTTGTGCCTCGGAGGAGTTTTCTGACGACAACGAGCCTGATCGCCACCCGGGGCTGCCATAACCGGTGCGGATTCTGTTATCTGGCGACCGATGGATTGCGGATGCCCTACCGGGTGCGGGAGCCGGAAGACATCCGCCGGCAGTTTGAGGCCAACGGGGAGCCATACGGGGTTTTTATTGACAACAATCTAGGCTCCAGACCGGAATACCTCCGCGCGTTATGCCAAGCGCTGCGGCCGCTGGATAAGATTTGGAGCGCCGCGGTCACGCTCGACGTGACTGACGACGCGAGCCTGGTGCGCGAAATGGCATTGGCGGGTTGCACGGGCGTATTCATCGGGTTCGAATCGCTTTCGGACCAGAACCTCGCCGCGGCACGGAAGCGGACGCCGCTGGTCGAAGACTATGCGCGACGGGTGCGGATTTTCCACGACAACGGCATTCAGGTAAACGGGAGTTTTGTTTTCGGCTTTGATGGCGACCGCAGGGACGTCTTTGCGACAACGTCGCAATGGATTGAATCGGTCCGGATGGAATGCGCGACGTTTCACATCCTGACACCCTATCCTGGCACGCCGCTGTTCCGGCAACTGGAGAGCCAGGGCCGGTTGCTGCATCGTGATTGGGAGAAATACGACACGTCTCACGTTGTTTTCCGGCCAAAGCATATAACCGAAGAGGAGTTGCTGCTGGGTTACGATTGGACGTACCGGCGACTGTTTTCCCACGCCTCGATTTGGCGCAGACGGCCGGCGGACCTGTCCGCGTGGCCGGCCTACCTGGGGTCGGCTTACCTGTACAAGCGGTCCAACCGCTTGTGGTATTTTTTGATCAAACACCGGTTGGTCCACGCCGTTTGGCGGCCGATGGTGGAACTGACGCGGATTCGCCACGCGCGATTTCGCAAACGCCTGGCGCAAGTCGCCGCAACATCGCCGGATCCGCGAAGCGGCCAGAGGCGAAACCTCGTGCCTGCTGGAGTCTGACATTGCCTGGCCGCGCCTCTCGACTCCGCTGGAAGCTGCAATTCTCGCCATTATCAACAGCGCCAACAATCAGGAGGGGGAGTGAACAAGGGCTGCCGGGCGCAGGAAAGAGGCCTGATCTCAGGGCCACACAACATTTTCCGCCAGGCCTTGGAAATGGCGCGTGTTGCGGGTGATGAGTTCGTTGGACTTGGCTTTGGCAGAAACCAAAGCGTGCCAATAATCGTACACTCGCGCACCTTGGACGCTCAGGCTTTGGGCCTTGTCCAGACCGTTCAACGCTTCTTCTTTGGTCAACTCCTTGAACTGAAGTTTGTCGGCGAATTCTCTCAGCCAGGCCGCGCACTCGTTTTGAGTGAATACCATTCGGTCGATGTTCCCTTGCTCGTCGGTGATCTCCACGCCGCGTCCAGTCATGGTGGCCAAGAACTCCGCCAGAAGATGCAAGCGGGCGACGTGCTCCCCGCTGTCCAAGCGGCGGAAAACGTCCGGCGATATGGCGGCATTAATCGCCGCCGACGTGTCCCAATACGTCCTCACGAGCGGCTTTCCCTCTCCTCGGCCACAGCTTTCGCGATGGCTTCGGGGTCCAGCTTGTACCCTGTCGGAACCTGAAAAAACAGTGCGCCTCCGCGTTTTACCAACTTGGCGACAACTCGCTTCGCCCCGGGTTTTGGCACCACTGGAACGAGTTTGATCGTCCCGTCCGAGTTCGGTTCGTACGCAAAAACTTGTCCTGCCTTCGCCTCTGGGAGCCGAACCCGTTGCCGGTCATCCACGGTCAATGTCTTCATGCGGGGAAATTCCCACCGGACACGGCCCATTTCAAGTTTTTTCGTGGGATGAAATCGAACCTAACGGCCAAAACAACCAGCCCTTGCTTCCACCCTCTGAAGTAGGGATACCGGCGGCCAGACAACAACGAATTTACAAGGGAAGAAAGCTTGGAATGCAGACTCCGTCACGCGTGGTCGATACCTGGCCATGTCCTTCCGCTTCGCTCAAAGCCGCGATTCTCGCTATCGCAAGTAGCTTTACGAATCAGGAGGGCAAATCACTCCCCTACTTGTGACATGATGAATCTTTCAACGCTCGCATCCACAAAAAAACCGGCGTCCACGCGAAGCCGCCGGATTTCGTCCTTAACATTGGGAATCCAACCGGCAAGCTTGGCGTGGATTAGTTCCCCAAGCACACCCGCCACAACCAACCTGCGCTGCCGGGCTGCCTCACGTCCGCGTTTTTCGTCCATCAGCAGCACATCGGCGTTGAGTTGGCAGGCGAGCAATATGGCCGCCGTCTCACCCCGGTCGAGAGAAAACGGCAGTTTCTCTGGTACCGGTGCGCCTAATGGTTCTACTACGAGCCAGCATTCGGAGAGCGCGGCTTGGATGAGTTTCGATCCGAAAGGGTGGGTCAAAGCCACCAGTTCATCTCTCACCGCCGGCGGAATGTGGACGACGGCGTATCGCCGTTGGAGAAAGTCAAGCCTGCCGATAATGGCGAGGTTTGAAATCGGCGAGGTATTACTGACGGCGAGCATGAGCGAGGTCTTCCTGCGCCTCGGCGACTCCGTATTGTCGGGGAATTCCGCGCTCGGCCAGCGCCACGCCAAAGGCGTAATGATCCAAATTGGCCATGCGAGCCCCCTGTCCGAGTGTCAGCCAGCCATTGCCATAAAAGCGGCAGGCCAGTTCAATCTGCATGTGCCGCTCGCGTTCTCCCGGCCCGAAGGGCAGGTTCGCAAGGGCTTGCTCGTCCAATTCAAGAGTCACGCTCATAACAATCGCCTTTCCTCTGGCATACTAACAGGAATCTCCGCCATCGCAAGCAGCGCCACGAATAATGAGGTGCGCTTGCGTGCGGACGTGGTGGGAATGATAAGACTTGTTGGATGAGCAAAGACTTGCATTCCGGGGGAGGCGGCGCAGTGTGACGGCATGGATAGCGCGACTCTCACGAACGAAGCTTTGAAGCTCCCTCCATTGGAGCGGGTGCAGATTATTGACGCGCTCTGGAGCAGCCTTGACCCTGCCGAACAGAAGACCATTAACCGGGCCTGGCTGCTCGAATCGCAAGATCGTCTCTCGGCATTTCGCGCGGGTCAGCTCACGGCCATCAACGGCGAAGAGGCCTTGCGGGCCATTGAAGACGAATTAAGGCAATAAAGTTCCGGCTTTTGCGGCCGGCGTGGCGGGAATTGCGGGAAGCCGCGAAGTATTACGAACACCGCGTTCCGGGGCTGGGATTTGACTTGATACAGGAAGTCCGCGCCGCGATCCGCCGCATTCTCATGCACTACTCGACGGGACTGACCCGTCTTCCCCCTTGCTTCCGTTCCAAACGTCAAATGTTAAATGCCGATTCTGCCGACCCCCCCCCTGTTTTGAAAATCCACGAAAAAACCGTCAAAACTGTCAAGCAGAGGATTCTCCAGAATCGGTTATAGACAACTTTTTTTGGATGGTTGGAGTGTTTTGGTGGTCCCTGAAATCGCTCCTTTTTGAAAAGTGGGGGGGGTTCAGCAGAATCAACTCTTAAAATGTGACTCAGGCCCTTCTTTTTGCTTTGGCCCCGGCCAGTCGAGCGATTAAAGTTGCGTGCTGGCGTCCCCGGAAGGAGAATGTTGCATGTGCGCGTGTGCGGACGGACGATAATGTCTTGACTTTGCTGATGTCGCAGAACGCGCATTGGGCGAATGCCCTTTCTGCGTGAGTGCGAAACAGAACAGATGAATTCAGAAGCACCAGGACTATTTAAATATTTGGCACCTTCAGAAGAAAAGTTGTTCTTTTTTGAAAAGTCAATGGTGATGGTCACGCCGCCATTGTACCTCAACGACCCGTGGGATTTTTTGCCAAGGAAACCCAAGTTTACGAAACAGGAGATGGAACGATTGAAGGCAAATAACCCGGGCTTGACAAACTCCGAACTCCTCGCGAAGTATCCTCCGTTTTTCCAACGCGAAATTAGCAAAATATGCGGCATCGTTTCGCTTACTGAAAAACCCTTGTGTCGGTTGATGTGGGCGCATTACGCAGAAAGTCATGCCGGGTTCGTAGCTGAATTTGATGCTCCTGATGGGGGCCAAAACTACGGCAGAATGATGCGGGCTTCTGCGGTAGGTCCGGCGATACAGGTCGGGTACTCTCCACAGGTTGAGCCGTACATGTGGGACGAGACTGACATATTTGATGCTTGTTGCACGAAGCACGCGGATTGGAAATATGAACAGGAGTGGAGAGTGATTTTACCGTTGGATGAGTTGCCTCGGTTTCCTACGATAACTAGGTGCAGTTGGTTAAGTGAGCAAAGAATCTGTTGGTCCTTTGAGCCAAGCCGCCTGCGTCGGGTAATTTTGGGAATGCGGATGAAACCAGTTGTCATGAAGCGACTTTTAGAGATGCTTCGTCGCAACGATTTCAAAGATGTGAAAATCCAGACGACTGCGGTTGATCCTGAAACAGGCGAACTCATTGCCTTGGAAGCGAACTTGAACCATTAAGGAATGCTCGGAGTTTCGGGAGGGAATCGGGGTGCAATTCTGGATATTGCCGAGTTTTTGGCGGCGGGACAAGTTTCTTGAAAAGCGGATGCCTATTGAACTATGGCGCGAACCCTAAAGAACCTGTTCGTCGCCGACGCTACACTGTAAGTTTCTGGATTTGCTGCTTCGATTAAAAACCGTCCAATCCTCCCTTGGTGTTGGCGGCATTGGCCACGGTGTTGCGAGGGGAGGTGGGGCGCAATGCCGGGAATACTCCTTCGCTCCGCATGGCGGAGCTACGGCGGGACAAGCAATGACGACACAACTAGAGTCATAGATCAGTGCCCCCTTTGTTTCCTTCGTTTCCTTCTGTTAAGCTGTTGGCCGCCCGGTTGGCGCCCGGCAGGATCGCTCGAGATGGACTTTAATCGCCGCGCCAATCGCGTGGCGGCTCAACTGGTCAGCTTTCTGGAAGAGCGAATGCACGGGCCAACTTCACACCAAGCAAACGAAGAAAACAAAGGATTTTGTCATGCACGCCGGGGGCGGTTTGATATGGACTGCGGCGGCAAGAGGGAACACGGGCGCGACGCCGCTTTGATGCGACGCGATTTCAGCCGCCTCGGAAATTCCGAGTGCCTCTGTAAGGTCGAAAGCCGTGTCGCCGCTGCGCTCTGCCACCGCAGTCCAAAAAAGAGGCGCACAGGAAAGTTAAATTCACAGCCGTGCGGCTGGTCGTTGTCATGTTGCGCATCTCGGGACACTGAGCGTCCCGGTCGAGGCGAACCAGTAGGAAGAGCAGAAAAGGTGGTACCCCCGCCCGGAATTGAACCGGGATGGACGGTTTAGGAAACCGCTCCTCTATCCATTTGAGGTACGGGGGCAATGCCGACTCAAAAGCTCTCGGTGCTCCTCGAATACTGCCACACCGAATGGCGGCGGCAACCAATTATCGTCCAACACGGGGAGTCTTGTAAAAGGCGGGGGATGTCATTTATCGTGGAACCGCGATGAAAGAGTATTCTCTGAGCCGACGAAAATTCCTGGCAACAACCGCCGCAACCTCGGCAGCCGTCTGCGGATGGGAACCGCTGCTGTCGGTCTGCCGCGCGGCGGCCGCTACCGGGCCGCGGCGATTGGATCTGAACGGCGCCTGGCAAGTTGCGCAAGCCGGAAGCGATCAGTGGCTGGCGGCGTCCGTGCCGGGCTGCGTTCACACCGATCTGCTAGCGGCGGGAAAGATCCCGGACCTGTTCTACCGCGACAATGAACGCGCGGTCCAGTGGGTCGGCGAAGCGGACTGGGTTTACCGGCGTGCATTTACTGTGCCGGAAGAGGTGCTGGGGCAGGATCGGGTGCTCCTGCGCTGCGAGGGGCTGGACACGCTTGCCGTTGTCAAGATCAACGGCCAGGAGGCCGGGCGCGCGGACAACATGTTTCGCACCTGGGAATTTGACGTGAAGGGGGCGCTGCAAGCCGGCGAGAACCGGGTGGAAGTGCTCTTTTCCTCGCCGCTGCCCTACATGAAGAAGCGCCAGGGCGAGCGGACTCTTTACGAGTGGGCCGGGCCGCACGAACCCAGAGGCCGCGCGTGGGTGCGCAAGGAACCGTGCAATTTCGGGTGGGACTGGGGTCCGGTGTTGATCACTTGCGGAATCTGGCGGGACATCGCGCTGGAGGCGTTCAGCCAGGGGCGGTTGAGCGACGTGTCGATCCTGCAAGATCATTCGGCCAAAGGCCGGGTTCAATTGGAGGTGGAAGTCACGGCTGAGATTCTCCAGGCGGCAGAGTTTTCGGCGGCAATTTCCGTCAGCCACGAGGGGCATCGCTTGGGGGCCGTGACATGCGACTTGGTCAACGGCAAAGGCCGCGCCGCAATCGAGCTGAAGCATCCCCATCTGTGGTGGCCCGCCGGACTGGGCAAACAACCGTTGTATGAGGTTGGGGTGGAATTGCTCGATGCGCGCCAACAGACGATCGACCGAACGACACGCCGAATCGGCCTGCGCACGTTGAAGCTGCTGGAAAAGGATGACAAGAGTTCACTCCGGTTTGAGGTCAACGGCATTACCTTTTTTGCCAAAGGCGGCAACTGGATACCAGCCGATGCGTTTGCCACGCGCGTGACGCCGGCAATTCTGCGGCGATACGTCGCCGACGCCGTTGCCGTCAACATGAACGTGCTCCGATTTTGGGGCGGGGGATATTACGAGGAAGACGCCCTGTACGACGCGTGCGATGAAATGGGAATATGCGTATGGGTGGATTTCAAATTTGCGTGCTCCAGTTATCCGGCGTTCGACAGTCCGTTCATGGAGAACGTCCGATGGGAAGCGCGCGACGTTCTGCGGCGCCTGCGGCACCACCCCTGCATAGCGGTCTGGTGCGGCAACAACGAGATCAGTTATTTGGTGAAGGACGAATGGTCGGACAGCAGCATGGGCCGTGCGGATTACGACAAGCTTTTCAAAGGTCTGATCGGCGGGGAAGTCAAACGGTTGGCGCCGCAGGCCAATTACGTGCCGGGCAGCCCGGAAGCGGGGGACACCCATTACTGGCAGGTCTGGCACGGGGGCAAACCGTTCGAGGATTACCGGAGCCTCAACGGATTCATGAGCGAGTTCGGCTTTCAATCATTTCCCGAGCCCAAGACCGTGCGGACCTACACCAGCGAGGAAGACCGCGCCTCGGTGCTCACAGCCGTGATGGAGTGGCACCAACGCTCCGCGGGCAACGGCAACGAGAAAATCCGCGACATGACGAGCCATTATTTTCGTCCGCCCAAGGATTTCGAGAGCGCGCTGTGGCTGAGCCAGATTGTTCAGGCCTGCGGGATTCAACTCGGCGCCGAGTATTGGCGGCAAAACATGCCCAAATCCATGGGCTGCATTTTTTGGCAGTACAACGACTGCTGGCCGGTGGCGAGCTGGTCCTCTGTGGATTATTTTGGGCGCTGGAAGGCGCTGCACTACGCGGCGCGGCGCTTTTATGCCCCCGTGCTGGTTTCGGCCTTGGAAGACGCCGCGCGCGGAACGATCGATGTCTTCGTCACTAGCGATCGTTTGGAGCCGTGCCGCGGAAAGCTCACGTGGCGCGTGACCGATCTGGATGGCAAATCGCTGGTCAGCGGATCGCAAGGGTTGGAGATTGCGCCACGAGAAAGTCATAAGGTGAATACGCTCGATCTTCACCAGACAGTCCAGACGCGCGGAGCAAACGGTGTTTTGACATGGCTGAAATTGATCGTCGATGGGCGGACCGTTTCCGAATCCCTTGTGTCATTTGTGGCGCCAAAGGAACTGGCGCTGGCGGATCCGAAACTGCAAACGACTGTTGATAAGGAGCGGGACGGTTTTCAAGTCACCATCAAAGCCGAAAAGCCGGCGCTGTGGGTCTGGCTGGCTCTGGAGGAAATGGACGCCCGGTTTTCGGACAACTTTATGCACGTGACCGAGGACCAACCGGCGCGGGTCCTGGTTCGTCCGTCCCGGCCGGCGACCAAAGCGGAGGTTGCGCAAGCGTTGCGTGTCCGAAGTCTGTATGACACCTATTCTCCGCAGGGCTGATTCGTCGGAATCAAAGCGCCGCGGGTTTTGTTTTGATTCGGGCCGTCGAACAGGAAAAGAGGGCGCCTGAAGGGGGGCGGATTGCAGCCGTTGCCGACTTGTCAAAAACCTTCAATAAGCTGACGCGGGCTGCACGGCAAACGCCGCGGCGCCGATGCTGAAAAAGCGGCGATTCTGCATATCAGGGAGGGCTATTTTGGCTCTGCAAAACTCATCGCGTCTGCTTGACGCAAAACCTTAATAAATAAACGCGAACTCTCAATGACAAAGCGTATCGATGGATTATTATCGACAGCAAGCACTTTACAACCTCTTATGAAAGCAGACGCCTTATTCCGGTTCGCCTCCAAAACAATAATCACAGGATTTGCCGCCTGTTGCGCGGCGCTGATGCAGGAGCAGACAGCTTGGGCAACGCCCACAGTGGTTGGACTGTGGCGGTTCAACGAAGGCAGCGGCGTCACTATTTCGGATTCCTCCGGCTTGGGCAACAACGGTACCTTGCAAGGCGACAATGGAAATCTACCCATTTGGACGAACGGCCAGAGCGGCTTCGGCAGCGCCCTTCTCTTTACCAATGACGGGGTAAATCACACCTATGTGAATGTTCTCGGCAGCCCGTCACTGATGATCGGCCAGACGGCCACCAATGCCTGGACGATTACTGCCTGGGCTTATGAGAATTCCGACGGCTCGGGAGATTTTGCCGCCACGTATGGACGGATCATGGTCATCGACGACGGATACGCTTTCCAACTGGAGTCTGGCGCAGTGGGCGATGGGGAATTGTACACGTGGAGCGAGGACAACCTGTCGTGGCAAATTGGCTGGGCCGCCTATGGCAATGTGACGCCGCTGCTGGACCAATGGGAACATTGGGCGGTGGTTTATGACGGAACCAATCTCAGCGTCTATCGCAATGGCAACCAAGGCCCTAGTGCCGGCACGGCATCACTGGCGGTCACCGCAGCGCTGGGGTATGTCGGCTATCAGGGTGCGATCCTAATCGGCTCCGAACTGGACGATACGGCTGATCGCAATTGGAACGGGATGCTGGACGACGTGGCGGTGTTCGCCGGGGCGCTGACGCAGGATCAGATTGACACCGTCATGTCGGGCGACTTCTCGGCATTTATCGGCGGACCGGCGGGCATTGTCAGCCAGCCTCAAAGCGTGACGGCGAAGGCGGGGACAATTGCCAGTTTCAGCGTTGGCGCCTACGGCGCCCAACCGTTGTCCTATCAATGGTTTTTGAACCAAACGAACCTGGTCACCAACGGCGTCAATGCCACGCTGACGCTCAATAACCTCCTGTTGAACCAGGCGGGGGCTTATTCGGTGGTGGTCAGCAATGCGTCGGGGGTCGTCACCAGCCAGCCCGCCGTTTTAACTATTTACCCTGGAAACCTGGTGGGCCTGTGGCGCTTCAACCAGGGGAGCGGAACGACGGCCTTGGATTCGTCCGGCCTTGGGAACAATGGGACATTGGTGGGCTCGAACGGCGTTGTTCCGGTTTGGACGAACGGCCAGAGCGGCTTCGGCAGCTCCGTGCTCTTTACCAACGACGGGGCGGACTACGATTACGTGGGCATTGCGGGAAACGACTCGCTCCAAATCGGCCAGACCGCAACCAACGGCTGGACGATCACGGCTTGGGCGTACGAGGATTCGGAGGGCACGGGGGATTTTGTCGCGACGTATGGACGTATCCTCGTGATCGACGACGGCACGGCCCTGCAACTGGAGTCCGGCGCGTCAGGCGACGCCGAATTCTACGTTTGGTCGCGGGCCAATCCAGCATGGCAACTTGGCTGGTCCGCTTACCCCGCCGTGACGCCGTTGCTGGATCAATGGGAACACGTGGCGGTGGTTTATGATGGAACCAACATCACCCTTTACCTCAATGGCAACCAAGGCCCCAAGGGTGGCGTCGCTTCACAGCCGATCACAGCCGCGGTGGGGTACCCCCAATACGAGGGGTCGATTCTTATCGGGTCCGAACTCGCTCAACCCGCCAGTCGCAACTGGAACGGCATGTTGGATGACGTGGCTGTATTCAACGTGGCGCTGTCGCAAGCGCAGATTCAGGCGGTCATGGCCGGCGACTTCAGCGCTTTCATTTCCCCACCGCCGCTATCCATCAGCGTGACCGCCGGCCAAGTCTCGGTCAGTTGGCCCGTAACGGCTCCGACATTCCAAGTTCAATCGACCACCAATTTGAGCGGCGCGGTCTGGTCCAGCGTTGCCACTACGCCGACGCTCAGCGGCAATACCTTGACGGTGACGCTGCCGGGCAGCGCAACGACGGAGTATTTCCGCCTGGTTGGCCCTTGAGAAGGGTGACGGGCATACGTTCAGGTTACCTATGCGGGCCGGGATATTGCTGACAGCGGTTCTCCTTTGGGCCAATGCCCGAGGCGCCACCAATCTGCCCTCCTATTACGCCCATCCCTCGGAGTTGGATTCCAACGGGGTGATCGCCCCATGGTATCACGGGCTGAACGGGCAATTGGATGAACGGCTCAATATCGCCGTCAACGTGTATAAGAGGTATCCGTGGGTGGACAAGCCAAAGGCGGTGATGGCCGCGCCGGACTTCATCTATAACTCCCATTGGAGCATCACGTCCAACGGCGACATCAAGATCCCGCCGACGACCGACTGGATGTGCGGGGACTTGTGCCAGCGCGCCTGGAGCATCGTCAAAGGGTTGACGGCCTACTATCAGTACAGCGGCGACCCAATTGCCTTTATCTACATCCCGCGCGCGGTGGATTACATACTGGATTACGGATTGACCGATGAAACAGCCGCCTGGCCTCAGTTTCCGATCAGCACGCCGACGCGAGGCAAGGCCTACGGCAAATGCGACCCGAGCGGCCGCAACCAGCTTGACCTCTGCGCGATCACGGGGATTGAAGTTCTGCGGGCCTACAAACTGACGGGCAATAGGCGTTACTTTGAAATGGCCAGGCATTGGGGAGACGTATTCGCGGCGAAGTGTCAGTTTTCGCGGCCCGATCTTTCGCCTTGGAACCGGTATGTTGATCCGTCTGTCGTCGGATGGTCCGATGTACTGACTGGCACCACATCGATCATTGTCGATTTCCTGGATGACCTGGTTGATGCGGGTTGTTTGGGAGAGGGAAATGCGATTGTCAAAGCCAGGGACGCCGGGCGCCGTTTTCTGAACGAGAAAATGCTGCCGGCGTGGTGGGTCGAAGACACATGGGGACGCACTTATTGGGACTGGGATAACCCCATGATGTGTGGCATGGTTTCAATGTGCGCCGATCATTTCATGAAGCATCCCGAGGCCTATCCTTCCTGGCGCACTGACCTGCGGAACATGCTTTCTTTGGTTTGGAATCGCAACGGAGCCGATCCGGCGTCGTGCGGCGACGTTTACACTGGCGCGTGGGCGTTTCCCGAATCGGCGGTCTGCTGCAGCACCTCGCTGTCCTATAACCAGTACACCGCCGGTCCGACGCTGATCCGATGCGGCGTCCTGGCTGGAAGCCAATGGGCGTTGGAAGCGGGCCGGCGCATGATGCTCATGGCCACTTACGACAGCCTCCCCAATGGTGTGGTTAAAGACGGCTTGTTCGGCGCGCAAGTTGCCACGGGCGAGTGGTCGAACCTGGCGCATCCGTGGCCGTTGTGCCAGGTTTTGGAAGCAATCGCCTGGCTGCCCGAGGCCTTCGCTCCCAATCGGGAGAATCACATCGTCCGTTCCTCCTCCGTTGTGCGGGAGGTTCAGTATGAAAAGGGCAGCATTGCCTACACGACCTTTGATGCGCCGCAAGGCGCGGAGGAGGTTTTGCGCCTAAGTTTTCGTCCCGTTTTGATTCAAGCCGACAGCCGGCGCCTGCGGGAAGTTCCAGCGTTGGATACCAACGGCTACGCGCTCAGCGCCTTGTCAAACGGCGATTGGATCGTCACCGTGCGGCACGACGGCTGCCGACACATCGAGATTTCCGGTGACGACCCACAACAAACGGCCGATGACGCGTCCTTCACATTCACCGGCTCGTGGCTGTCGGAAAAGGATGCCGCAACGCCGGGCGGAGCCGTTCATGCGTCGGATCAAGCGGGCGCGTCCATGACCTTGAGGTTCTCCGGCAACCAAGTGCGCTTGCTGGGAGTTGTTGGACCTGATGGCGGCTGGGCAGATGCCTTCGTGGATGGCGAGCCGGAGCCAACGTTGGTCGAATGTTGGAATCCCGCGACACGGAGCCGGCAGCCGATTTTTCTCAAGAAAGGACTGACTAATGGCCGGCACGAACTGAGAATTGTGGTTCGAGGCGGAAAAAATCCCTTGGCGTCTGGAGCGCGTATCCGGGTTGAATCGGCCTTGTACTCCTCGGCGGACGGCGAGGCGGGCATTGGGTCCGGCGGAGGGCCGACAGGCGCGCAACGGATGATCTTTGGTTACACGGAGCGGGAGAATTACATCGACTCCAATTCCCACCCGTGGTGGCCCGGCACGGAGTTCATTGCCCGGACGGGATTCGGAGTGGACACCGTTGAGAAGTGTTGGTGGCGCAACCGGCGCAGCATGTACATTGGGGGAACGGCTGATGAAGAGATTTATCGTTACGGTGTCCATGCGCCCGAATTCTGGGTTAATCTCACAGTCGCGCCCGGTGACTATCTGGTGCGCCTGCACTGGGCTGACACTCCCGAGACACCCTGGGTTGAACGCGAGGGGAAATGGGAGCCGGTTTCCCGGCCCACCACGGTGCTGATCAATGGGCGCACCGTCATTGAGAATTTGAACGTCCGAAAGGAAGTGGGAACATTCCGCGCCTACACCCGCGAGTTTCCTGACATCCGGCCTGTCAACGGCGTCATTGAACTGCGGTTCAAGTCACCGGCTGGGCACGACGCCATGATCCAGGCGGTGGAGATCATCCCGGCGGGAGGGTCCTGATGAAACCGAGCGCAAAAGCAAGTCGGGAAACCAGCGATTGTCCAAACAAGATCGCCTTTGGCGCCGGGGCGCTTTTTTCGGCCTTTACGCTCATTGAGTTGTTGGTAGTCATCGCCATCATCGCCATTCTTGCCTCGCTGTTGCTTCCGGCGCTGTCCCGCGCCAAGAGCCAAGGAGAGCGGATATCGTGTTTGGACAACCTGAAGCAAATCTCTGTTTTGATGCAGTTTTATACCGACAGCTATCACGACATCTTTCCGGCGCACCGAAACCAGAATGTGGATGACAACTCCGTGAGCATATCGATGACCAACTGGTGGGGCATTACCCTCATCGACAGCGCCAATGCCAAGGCGCAGAGCAATGTTTTTCATTGTCCGGCGATCAAGGGAACGCGCAGGGATGGGACAGTGACGTGGTCGTGGAGTTTTGACCCGCACTTTGTGGGATACGGTTACAATAATTACTTTCTGGGACTGCACCCCTGGCTGGCAACGACCTTGCTGGTGGGAGGCGTGCGTTTTGACACGGCGCCCGACTTCAAGCGAACTTCCATACGCAGTCCGGCCGATACACTCATGTTTGCCGATTGCATGCCCGCCGACAGCGACCCCACCTCCACAGCGTGCTGGAGTTCGGATTGTTGGTGGCCCTATTCCTCATCAAACAGTTACCAGGGCGTTGAGACAAGATTCCGGCATCAGGGCGTTGGGGTGGTGGGATTCGCCGATGGACATTCCGAAGCGCGGAAAGATTCCAAGATCAACCCTCCGGTGGACCCGGCCGATGAAGCCGTGGAAGGCCTCATCAACGTCCGTTATTGGGACCCACTGCAAAGATCCAATCGTTGACAACGAAAGCTCCACTTCACCTTCACCCACTATGAATCGACTCCTTTCAGCCTTCTCCATCCTGGCGCTCTGTGGCGGCGGCGCCCTCGCCCAATTGGATCCCGGCAACCCGCTGTCGGGCCTGGAAAAACTTAAAAACTTCGAGACCCGGCGGGAGTCCTCCACCGATCCGGATTGGCGCAACGGCAACGGCGACTGCCGCTGGATCAAGCCGCATGGCTCCCTGAGCCTGGGCGATCTGGCCGGCCCCGGCCAAATTGTCCATATCTGGTGTACCATTGCCGACCAGGCTCCGTATTATTCGCGGCTGCTGACCTTGCGCATGTTTTGGGACGGGGAAACCAACCCGAGCGTCGAGTGTCCAATTGGCGACTTCTTCGGCATGGGCCACGGTGTGGACAAGGCCTTCACTTCGTTTCCAGTGCGCGTCAGTTCCGATGGCCGGGGACGCAATTGTTACTGGCCGATGCCGTTTAGAACGTCCGCTCGGATCGTCGTGACCAACGAAAGCGATCTGCCGTGCGACGCTTTTTATTATTATGTGGACTGGCAGAAGCTGCCCTCTTTACCGGAGGATTGCGCTTATTTTCACGCCATGTACCGGCAGGAATTCCCGTGCGTGATGGGGAGCAACTATCTCATTGCCGACATCGCGGGCCGCGGACACTACGTCGGCACTGTGCAGAGCGTCGTCCTCTCCTCGCCCGGCTGGTACGGGGAAGGCAACGATTTCTTTTATATTGACGGCGAAAAGGAACCCAGCCTGCGCGGAACGGGGACGGAAGATTATTTCTGTGACGGGTGGGGTTTCCGCGAGCAGTCCGGTCCTTTCTATGGCACGCCGCTTTGGGAGGGCTATAACACAGGCGACCGCGGAAGCGCTTACCGCTGGCATATTCCCGATCCGGTCGCGTTCAAATCTTCCTTGCGCGTGGAAATTCAGCACAAGGGCGGCCAGGATTTTCCCGACGGCACGGGCACCGGCTTCATCGAGCGCGACGACCTGATGTCGAGCGTGGCCTACTGGTATCAAATCGAACCTCACAAGCCCTGGCCGCCATTGCCGCCCGGTCCGCAGCGGTTGCCGTTCCAAGAGTCACTCCTGCTGGTCGGCCACGCGACGGTGGCCGCCGCGAAACATTCGGAGGGCCGGATCGAAGCCCAACCCCTGGGTGGAACGACCGATGGGAGCCAACTGTTCTTTCGCCCCAATGACGACAAAGGCTGGCTGGAAGTGTCCTTTGAAAGCCCGACCAACCAGAATCTGCACCTGGCGGCAAAAATGGTTCATTCGTACGACTACGGCATTTATCGGGTTCTGCTCGACGGCAAACCGATTGCGCGGCTGGACCTTTACGACCCGGATATCAATCCGACCGTCGATAAACTGGGTACGCAACAGTTGGCCGCCGGCACGCATACCCTGCGCTTTGAATGCGTGGGCAAGTCGGGCAACTCAGGGGGGTACTTTCTGGGATTCGATGCGTTGGCCGAGCGTGTTCCTGTCTATAGCCGGCCTCCGAGCGTGGATTTGCGAACGCTGCAAAAAGCGAAATGAAACGGCGATTTGTTCATGGCGCACCTTCAGGCCGCCGAGCCGCCGTCGCCCTGGCAAGCGTTGCGTTGTTCCTGATCCCCGCCACGCTGTTGGCCGACAAACTTTTCTGGCATGAGGTGCGGCTGGACAAAGATGGGAAGCTTCTGAGCTGGGTCGATTCCGATGCTCCGTACGATCGAATCGTGGGATCCGGATGGGAGATGTTCAAAAGAATCCCGGTGCAGCCTGACGGCTATCGGACCTATTTCACCTACCCGGAATTCAATGGCTTGAATGATCCGAGCCAGCCGCTTTTTTCCGGACGACCGTGGGCCCACAATCCGGCCGGATTGTTCGCGATGCTCACCGATGCGGCCACACTCTACTATGCCTATAGCGGCGACCCGACGGTCATGGATCGAGTGCGCGAAATGCTGGACCAGACGATTAATTTCGGAAGCACCGACGCCACCGATGCCTGGCCGCTGGTCCCTTATTCCAGCTCCGATGCGGGGAACCCTGTTTACCGCGGCGGCACCGACACGATTTACTGCGACCAGGAACACCACACGCCATGCGGGCGGGGCGACGGCGTGGGATACCTGGAACCCGACAAAGTAGGCGAACTGGGATGCGCCTACCTCCAGTTCTACGAGTTCACCCTGGAGCAGAAGTTTCTCCAGGCCGCTCTCCATTGCGCCGACGCGCTGGCCGCCCGCGTGCGGCCGGGAGACGAAAGCCATTCCCCCTGGCCGTTTCGTGTGGATGCAAAAACCGGCACCCGAGTTCGCGAACAATACACCGCCAACGCCATCGGCCCGATTCGCCTCTTTGACCAACTGCTGCGGCTCAAGCAAGGCGACCAGAATGCCTACGCGCGGGCGCGCGACATGGCTTGGCGCTGGCTGATGACGTATCCGGTCCAAAACCGGGTCTGGACGCAGTATTTCGAAGATGTCTTGATCTATCCTGATTACCGCGTCAATCGCAACCAGTATTCCGCTCTGGAAACCGCCCGCTATTTGCTCCAACACCCGGAGATGGACCCCGAGGCCAAAATCCACGCCAAGCGGATTCTCGATTGGGTCACGAGTGTCTTCGCCGTGGACTCCCGGACCATGGCGGGTTTGCACGAGAAAGGGCTCCAGTGGGGCGCGGAAGTCCTTTCCGAGCAGGTCAACGACATGGACAAAATGTCCAGTCACACCGCCCGCTATGCTTCCGTCCGCGCTCTCTGGTATGAAGTCACCGGCGATGTGGACTCCAAAGAGCGGGCTTTCCGGTCATTCAATTGGGCCACTTACTCGATGCGCGAAGATGGTTTGGTCAAGACAAGCCTGGATGAAGGCACCGGCTATTGGTTCTCGGACGGCTACGGGGATTACATGCGCCATTTCCAGCGAGGGATGGCCTCGGTGCCGGAATGGGCGCCGGCCGGTGAGTCCCATTTGCTTGGCTCGGCGTCGGTCGTGCGGGCCATTCATTATGGCGATGACGAGATAAAATACCAAACGTTCGATCCAGCCTCTGTCGAAGTGCTCAGACTGCGCGGCGCGCCGGCATTGGTTCGTGCAGGAGCTGAAAATTTGCCTCGCGTGAACACTCTCGATAGATGCGATCAAGGATACACCGTGGAGCCGCTGGCCTCCGGCGGCTGCGTCGTCCACGTCAAGCGGCAGCACTCGAACAACGTCGTGATTCAACTTGACAATCGTCCCTTAGGCGGGCCGAAACCTGCCCCGTGATGCCAGCGCGGCTTGGCGGCGAAATTTTCCCGGACTGATGCCGATCTTCTGCGTGAATACGGCGTGCAAGTATTCGCCGTGGTTGAAGCCCGTTCTTTGCGCGATTTCAGCCAGGCTCCAATCCGTGTCCACAAGCAACTGCTTGACCCTTTCCAGGCGCAATCGCAACACCTCGGCCTTGGGCGGACGTCCCATTTGCGCCACGAACCGTCTTTCGAAGACGCGGCGCGACATGCCCGCGGCCCGCGCCACTTCGTTGATGGTGATGGGATCGAAGGCATGATCACGGATGAACCGCAGACCGGCTGCCAATTGACGGTCGTTGAGGGCCAGCACCTCGGTGGATCGGCGGGTGGCGATCCCGAGCGGAGGGATGAAGACGGGGTTGGCGGGACAGTCGCCGCCAGCCATCATTCGCTCCAGCAAAACCGCCGCGTCATATCCGATTCGCAAGGTGTCCGGCGCGACGCTGCTGAGCGGCGGGTCGGAAAGCTCGCAAAGGACCTCGTCATTGTCCACGCCAATGACCGCCACTTCTTCTGGAACAACCAGATCCAGGCGCCGGCAGAGATTGAGGACTTGTTGGCCGCGGATGTCGTTGCAGGCCATCATCCCGACCGGTTTGGGAAGGCCGAGGAGCCAGCGGCTCAGGTCCTCCTGGAAGAGCAGGCCTTGCTTTTCATATCCGGTTGTTTGGGTTTCCACCAACTGTTTGGGCGGTAGATACACGTGGCAGGAGAAACCGGGCTGTGCGAGGCGTTCCTGGAACCAGTGAGAACGCTTGTCGGAATAATTGGCTCCCACAAATCCGCAAAACGCATAGTGGCGGAATCCGCGGTCCATTAGATGCTCGGCCGCCAGTTGCGCAACCTTCCCGTCGTCAGTGTCGATGAGAGGCAAGCCGACCCCGCCGACCGAACCGCGCACATCCACCACCGGCACCCCCAACTGTTGCAGCCCCGCCGCCATCTCCGGTGTCTCCACCCGGCCGATGACGCCATCTCCGTCCCAGTCCCTGAGCCAGACCGGCAGAGGGTCGGTCCACTTCCATTCCTCGCTTTGGACAGACCATTGGTGGTGCTCCCGCACGAATTTGGCGATGCCCAGAAACAATCCTCGTCCGTACGCGCGCGACGACTCAATGAGCAACGCCACGCGCCGACGGGGCGTGTGGACGGCTCGACGGGGTGGAGTCCTCTTCATGCGCGCGATTCTGCGAGGCTGGCGCAAAACCTCAATACAAAAGCGCGATCTCTTAATGACAGGCGCCTTCGTTTCCGGCACGTTGTGGCAATGGCAATGCGCCGGCGCCGATTCCTTCAACTCGGGGCAGCCTTGCTCCCTGTGGCGGGCGGGTGGCGGCCGGCGCGAGCGGAGCAGCCAGCCGTCTTCAAGATTGACGTCTCTGGGGATATCATCCCGGCCCCGAGCAATCCTGCCCAGTGGCCGGCTTTCCGGGAGGCGCTGGCCGTCTGGCGCCAGGAAATCCGATCGCGTCTTGAATACAACGATGTTCTGTATCGGCGCCCGGAGTTTGCCTGGTCGGCTTCCAATTATGCCTGCTGCTTTCTGATGATGTGCGACGAGGCCATCTACGACGGGCGGGCCGGCTGCTACACGGTGGAAGACTTCCTGAGCCACGGAGAACATGAATTCGGCGGCTACGACAGTGTCGTCTTATGGCATGCATATCCGCGCATCGGAGTGGATGAGAGGAATCAATTCGATTTCTATCGCGACCTGCCTGGCGGATTTAAAGGGGTTCGTTCTCTGGTGCGCCAATTCCACAAACGGGCTGTGCGGGTTTACATCGACTACAATCCCTGGGATGTGGGCACGCGCCGGGAGAAGGATTCGGACGTCGAGGCGCTCGCCTCCATCGTGCGCCAGATCGAGGCCGACGGGGTTTTCCTCGACACGATGAATAAGGGTGGCGCCGATTTCCGCCACAAGCTCGATGCCGCCCGGCCTGGAGTGATCCTCGAAGGTGAAGACGCCCTGCCGTTGGAGAGCATTCATGACCATCATGCCTCCTGGGCGCAATGGTTTCAGGACAGTTACACGCCCGGCGTCCTCAAGCAAAAATGGTTTGAGCCGCGCCATATTCAGCACCAGATCCGGCGCTGGGACCAAGACCACACCGGCGAGTTGCAATGTGCCTGGGTGAACGGCAGCGGCATGATGATATGGGAGAATGTCTTCGGGTCCTGGGTGCCGTGGAACCTTCGTGATCGTTCCATCCTCCGCTCCATGCTCCCGATCCAACGGCGGTTCACCCGCCTATTCCAGGACGGCAATTGGACGCCGCTGGTTCCGGCCCTGCAACCGGACGTCTTCGCCTCCCTGTGGGAGGGACAACGGCTGCGGCTCTGGACGCTGGTCAATCGCGCCGCAAGCGCGCGCTCCGGGGCGTTGCTCAAAGTGCCCTCCAAGGCCAATCACCGTTACTTCGACTTGGTGGCGGGCGCCGAAATCAGGGCGAATTCCGACGTGGACACAGCCCTCCTGGCCGGCTCTATTCCGCCCCGCGGCATCGGCTGTTTCCTTTCCGGCGCACAAGCGGACCTGGGACCGGGCTTTGACGCGTTCCTCAAGCAGCAGGCGGAGTTGGACGCAAGAAGGGATTTCAACACAGACCGGCCAAAGGTTGAGACGCGGGCTGCCGCGGTTATCGCGGCTTCGCAGCCGCGAGTTCCGGCCTCCATGATTGCTATTCCCCCCGCGAGCCTGGAATTGAGCATCGACATGCGCGTGCGAGAGTGTGGCTTTTATGAATCGACGCCCCCGGCAGGGGGTCTGGGCGATTGCTATAACTTTCAGGTTCGCAATTTCCGGCGCCGGATTGTCTTCAAGTCTTTCGCCATCGACGAAACTCCGGTCACCAACGCGCAATATGCTTCATTCCTTCGACAGTGCGGCTACCAGCCCCGGCACAGAGAAAACTTCTTGACGCACTGGCGTCACGGACGCCCCCCGGCGGGCAAGGAAGAGCACCCGGTTGTTTATGTGGATCTGGACGACGCCCGCGCGTACGCAAAGTGGGCGGGCAAACGGCTTCCCACCGAGGAGGAATGGCAGTACGCGGCGCAGGGGACCGATGGCCGCAAATTCCCCTGGGGCAATCTGATGGAGCCGGGCCGCTGCAACGACGGCAAAACCGGAGCGACAACGCCCGTGAAGGCCTTTCCTCAAGGATGCTCCCCCTTCGGTTGTTTTGATCTGTGCGGCAACGTTTGGGAGTGGACTGAAAGCCAGCGCAGCGACGGCCACACACGCTTCTGCATTATCCGCGGCGGCTCATTCTACCAGGCCAAAGGTTCGGGATGGTACGCCGACGGCGGCCTCCGCCCCGTGGATTTCGCGGCCAAGTTTTTGCTAACATGGCCGGGGCTGGATCGCTGCGGCACGATTGGTTTCCGGTGCGCTGTGGAGTTGGAGGCGCCGAATCCACCCTGAGTACCGCCTGGCCTGGTTAAAGTTCGCGCTCATGCAATGTGCTGTAGATGGGTCCGCTCGGCGTCAATTCGCTGCGAATCAACGAAAGTTTTTGAAAGACGCCCCCCGCGACATTTGACTCCGCCTCGGCCACGCCGCCGCGCGAAAGAGCCGACTTGCAGACCGCTCTGGACACATACGCGGAAATTCTGGCGACCGTAATGTGGTACTGTGTGGGCAAGCGCAATTCGATGTCCGCGCAGACGCGGCGGATCGACAGTTCAATGTGGCGTTGCAACGCGGCGACTCTTTCGTGTTTCAATTCAACGCGCCGCAATAGCAGGCGGCACCGGTCCTGCCGCGTCAATGCTTCGACAGGCCCAAGAGTAAACGGTATGGGGCCGTCCGCCGGGAATAATTGGATCTCTTTCCATATACTGCTTATGGACGCGGAGGGCAATGCCGGCACAAAGCAAAGCGTCACGTGGTGCGATCCGGCCGGCGGCCGGCGAAGACCAAACTTCAACCGCGCCTCCAGCTCCCCGATCTGTTTGTGCAATGCTTCCGAAAGAGCGGAGTCGCAGCAGCACGCAAAAAAGGCGCGCTGCGAATCATTGGGATTGGGACTGTCAATAATTGCCATTAGACGACGTTCAACTCCGGCCTTGCTCAAATACAAACGCGCCGTAGCCGACGACCGAGTCGCGCGGCCCCGCGGTGTCGCCGGAATTTCGCAGATCGAGCAGGCGCGCGCCCAGGCCCCGCTGCCTGGCCGCTTTAAGAAAACCGCGGATTGCCAGATGCCCGCAGGCTTCGTTGGCCGACAACGGTTCAGATCGGGCGCCTTCGATCGCGGCCGCCGTGGACCGGTCCATTCGCCGCGCCGTTTCGTAGTCGTGGTAGTGGCTCAGATCGGAACTGATGACGAATCGCGTCTCCTCTCCGCCCCAGAGCGCATCGACGGTTTCGCGCACTTCTTCCTCGGTTGCCTGGCCGGTCACCAGCGGGACAATGGTGAAGTCGGAAAACAGTTGCTGCAAAAATGGCAGCTCGACCTCCAGGCAGTGCTCCGCTTCGTGCGCGGGCTGGAATTGGCGGACCTGCGACAAGGCCTCCAGTTGTTTGACGGCCTCACCGTCGATGCGCGCAATTCCCAGCGGCGTCGCAAAACCGGCGGCGCGCGGCAGAGCGATTCCCGGAAAAGCCACGAAATGGGACGGACCCAGCAGCACGATGCGCCGGATGCCGCGGGCCGGCTTAACCCACGATCGAAATGCCGAGCCGGCAATCGGGCCTGAAAAGACGTAGCCCGCATGCGGCGCAATAACGGCTTTCGGATTCTGCGCGGCCTGGCTGGGCGCTTGTTCCAGGAACGCCTCGACCATCGGGCCGAGCCGCGATGGCTCGGCCGGATAAAACTTTCCCGCGACCGCGGCGGGCCGAATGTTTTGGGCAAGTCTGTTCATGGCTCCGAGGATTGCGGGGCGCTTCCGGCGTTGGGCGGTTACAGCGGCACCCCGCGCGGCAGACGTTCGCGGTAATCGTCCATGCTGTGGCCCATTCGCACCTCGTTGGCGCCGCCCTCAGGCCAGATGCCCGGAATGGCCTCCCCGCACGACGGACACGTTCCGCCAGCCGTGATCCGGTAGTCGCGGATGAGGTAGCCGGTGCGCTCGATCAACGTCGTCGAGCAAGCCGGACACCGCGTGTTTTCCCACTGGCCCACTTTACCCGGTAAATTCCCCGCATAGACGAACTTCAATCCCTCGCTGGCGCCGATTTCCGCCGCATGCACCAGATGCGCTGCCCTTGTGTTCTCCGGGCCGGTCATTTTGTAATCCTTGTGGAACGCCGTCACGTGCCACGGAATCCGCGGGTTGATCGACGCAATGAACGCGGCGATCGCGCGCAGTTCATCGTCGCCGCTGTTGAAACCGGGGACGATCAACGTCAGCGCTTCGAGCCAGATGCCGCGCTGGTGAACCATGCGCATGGTCTCCTTGACATTGTCGAGCACTCCTCCCAACTTGCGATAGTTCCCGTCGTTGAAGCTTTTCAAGTCCACCTTGCACGCGCGAATCCATGGGCCAATGAAATCGAGCGCCTCGGCGGTGGCGTTGCCATTAGACACGTAACCGCACGCCAACCCGGCTTCGGCACAGCGTTCGAAGACGGCCTTCGCCCATTCCGCCGTGATGAGTGGCTCATTGTAACTTGAGACGACTACTTTGGCGTCCATGCGGCTGGCGATGTCCGCAAATTGGCCGGCTGTTACCGCCCGCACGGGCGCCTGCGCCGCCGGATCGCGCAGCGCCTGGCTGGTGACCCAGTTCTGACAATAGGAACAGTGAAAATCGCAACCCATCATGCCGAAAGTCAGCGCGTTGCTTCCCGGATAAACGTGGAAGTAAGGCTTCTTCTCGATCGGATCGCATTGCACTCCGGCCACGTAGCCGAAAGGAACTTTCAATTCGCCGCCCTTGTTAAAGCGCACTTTGCAAATCCCCCGCCGCCCTTCGGGAATGAGGCAGCGATGTCCGCAGGCCACGCAGCGAATCTTGCCGGCTTCCCGATGCCACAATTCACCGGTGATCGCGCGGCGATCCAGTGCGTCGGCCAGCGCCTCGGTGGCGGCTACCGAACTGGCCCCCGCCTGCTGGACCGGCGGCTCCTGGGACTTTCCCGTTCTCGCTGTCTGCCGCGGGATCATGTTATACGAACCAAAGCAGTTGGCCTGTGATTGGCAACAGCAATCTGAACCACACTGCGCCGGGTGTCAACGTGTTTCCAATGAGGCTGGCGCGCCGGCATCCGGCCAGGCACTTAACCTCATTGTGACGGGGAACCGAACTGGAAGACGCGGTAGAATCGGGCGGTAGTATTGAAGGGCAAAGCGCTGGTGCCCGGCGGTCCGGTGTCGGTCCAGCTTGCCGCGGAATCGGAGGCGACGACATCCCCGGTGGGCGCGGCGAACCAGGCCAGCAGGTCGGAGGAGTATTCGACTTGGTAAGTGCGGCCTGCCTGCGCCGGCCAAGCCAGTGTGACAGTGCCCTGCTCCGGTTGGGCTTGCGCTGTGACATTCATAAAAGGCAGCGAGATAAAACCCGCTCGTTGCAGGCCCGTCTGGACTTCCGGATTGCGCATAAAAAGCTGCCACGGACGCTGGGTGCGATAGTTTTCAATCATAATCACGATAGGCCCCTGATCGATCCCCAACTCATCGACGTCATACCATCCCTGACCAATGTTAAACGCGTCGCGGAAACCGTACGCAGTCCAAATGTGCGGCCGGTAATGAGTGTAAAAGTAGTTCAACGTCGGTTCCGAATATTCGGGCGTAAAGGCAATCGCGCCGCCTGCCGCGGTGGGGGCGATCGTTCCGTCGTCAAATCCCAAGGGCGGGATACCATGCACGGCGTAACCATTGGGGCCGTCAGACGCGGTCAAACCCCAGACATTGGTGCTGTAGGCGACTTCATGATTCGGATTGGCGGTGCAGTAAGCCACTTGGGCCAGAGCCGCCCGCCGGGAATTCTCGAAGTAGCTACTGTTGTGCTCGTTCATGTAAGAGTCGGCAATATGCCGGAAATCGATCCAGCAGTGGGAGTATTCATAGACAAACAATGGAGGAAATGGCACGTAGGCCTGGCCGTAGTTGGTGATCCAGGTGTACCCGCTGGTCCATAGGCTCCAAGACGACGCAGGCAGGGGATTTGTCGAGGTCCCAAGCCCAAGGCAATATATAATCATTCCTTCGCAATATCCGATCCAGTAGTTGCCGCTAAAACCGGTGGTGGGGTACCAGGCCATCGATACGCCGTTGGACCCATTCGCCATCCAGGTCCAATTCACCCTGTTAAATATCGCCGACGCCATGGTTCGTATGGAGGTCTCATCGGCATTGCTGCCATTGAAATACTGTTTATCGTAGAGGATTCCGGCCAGGAGCAAGCAAGTGTCGATTGACGACAGCTCCGAGTTGGCTCGCAAGGCGGTGTTCATATCCAAGTAATGATAGAACCACCCGTTGTAGCCGATTACCCCGGTAGCTCCAGGGCCTTGCGGCCCTTGGAGAAAGGTGTTCAGCGTTGTCATGACCCTCGCCACCCCTTGCGATCTCGTGATCCACCCGTGGTCTATGGCAATTCCGATCGCCGTCAACCCAAATCCAACAGCCGAAATGCTGCAAACTGAACTGGTTTCGCTCCGGTCTGGGATGAGGCCATTGCTTGGGTTCGCCCAGTACCAGAAATAATCGAAGTCGGTTTCTTGAATGTAATCCAAGAATTGATCAGTGCTGGTAAAAGGACCGGCAACCGCGGCAAGGGGGGCCGTAGGAGGAGTTGCGTTTGAGGTTGTGTCCACGGCGGTGACCTCGTAAAAGTTGGTCTGCCCGTCGGTGACGTGGAGGTCGCAGAACCCCGCGGACGTCAGCAAGCTGGTATTTTGCAGAGTGAACGGACCGGCGCTGCTGGTGGAACGATAGACATTGTACCCCGCAAGCGTGGCATCGGTAAGCTGGTCCCAATGCAAGACAATGCTCTCATCCCCCGCGACGCTCACCACATTGGTCGGGGTAATGAGGGCACTCGCAGGGCTAATAGAGCCCGCCAGGATGAGGATATGGATAGCCAGAGTCCGCTTCATTGGTTTGGCGCCAACAGTTCCATCGTATTTCCGGGTTGATCGGGCTTATGGGGCAACGACCGTATAGAATCGCGCGCCTGACTGGGCGGCGACACTCACAGGTTCCACGCTTCCGTTGCCCAGCACGCTGGTCAGAAGCGTCCAATCGCCGGAGTTCAAACTGTTCCGGTAAAAGACTCTGTAAACAACTCCGGATTGGGTCGGGAACGAAATGGAGGCATTGGCCCCTTGCCTCGATGCCGAGAGTTTGATGCCGGTTGCCGGGACCAGCATGAAGTAGTTTGGATAGCAGTCGCCCGTGGTGGTCGTAATACGAAGAGTTTTGACCCCGCCCAAGCTCACCACAACGGGCGCAGCCAGGCCATCATCCGTCAGCGGCAGCCAGGCATAAGTTTGGTTGTTGATCCCGACGGAGTTCCAATCGCCCAGTTTTTTGACGTCCTGATTGGTCGTGCCCGCGCCGCTGGTGACCTGTTCCAGATACATCGAATTGCTCCCTAAACCCGCCGAACGCGCATACACAAAAAAGTTGCCCGTGGGATAATTGCGGGTGTAGTTGGCCCAATCCCCGGGGCCAAACCAGCCGAGGTCCCACTCAATCCCGCCGTAATTGACGAAGGCAGAGGTGAGAAAGTCATGCCCCTGTTCTTGAGGAATGCCATCCGGACGGTACGGGTACTGTTCGCCAGAAATGGTCGTATGTTGGAAATCAATGTTCGTCGTGGCCTCATCGCTGTCATACGCATTGGGGTACCAACTGGCATCAGGGATGTACTGTCCGCCGTTGTAATCAAAATCCGACGCTTGAATCATGTAATTGTTCTGGCTGAAGGTGTCAAACTTGTTGGTCACAATGAAGCCATGGCCCAGAGAATTGGTTGCCGAGATAATCGCGCTGTGCCTGGCGTTAAGAAGCAGCGTTGGATAAACGACGGTTTCGTTTGACGATGGACCAGTGATGACCAGGTCGGAGGAGACGTCAAAGCCGTCCAAAACCACTTTAATGCCGTTGGTCGGAAAGGTGGCGCCGAGGGTGGTCACGGTGAAACTGAGTGTGTTGGTGTATTCAAACGGCTGCGTGCCTGTGGGGTACATCCCGCTCAAAATTGGCTGATCCACTGTCGCGGCAACCAGCGCGAAAAAGTTCGGCAATAAGTTGCCTCCGCTCTGGACTTGCAGTGTGGTTTTGCCATTCAGCGTCACGTTCACCTTGTTGCCGTTCGTATCCAGAAGAAAAACATTCTCGAAGGTCGTCCAGCCCAGTCCAAAGGGGGCGATGGTAAAGGTGCCCAGTGGAGTGAGGGATGAGTCGGGGTTTACGACGCTCATGGTCAAACTCCCGGAAAGGTCGATGTCGGTCGAAATCCGGCCAATGATCCAGTACGTGCCATTGGTAAAGTCGCGGGTGTAATTGACCCATTCGCCTTGCTCGAACGGGTTTATCTCGTAATCCGTTCTATCCGCAAGGAAAAGATTCTCGCGCAAATAATCCCCCGAAACGTCAATGTTCATGTAATCATTTGCGCGATAGAGGTGGCTGACCGACTCGCCATCGTAATTCTCGTCCACGTTCAGCGTGCCAACCTTTCCGTAATAGCAATGGTTATCGCCATCGGCGTTGCACAAATCCGGAAAATCAATGTACATTCCGTTTGTAAAATCAAAATCTTCAGCCTCCCACAGGTAGAGAATGGGCGGAATCCCGACCCAGGTGGTTTGAAAGTAATTGCTTACGCTGGCGGAGAGGTTAAAGACGTCGGTCACGGTGATGAAGGCGTTGTAAATCATGTTGGATTGCAAGCCCTGATAAATAACGGCCTTGTTCGATGAGGAGCCGGTAATTGCCAGGCTGCTGGAAACATCCACCCCGTTCAATGTCAGGTGAATGGCGTTGTCATTGATGGTTGAACCGCTCGGCGAACTAACATCAAAACTGAGGCCGTTCGAGGGAGCAACAAAAATCATGTTCTGCGGGAAGATGTTGCTAATGACCGGCGCCGCCAGCCCGGAGAACTGGATGAGCGAGGCATCGTCGAAATAGCAGGACCCACCCTCTGCGTCCACCTGCAAATAGGCGAATCGGTAACGAACCTGCGTCGTTCCAGTTGGCGCGATTAAGTCGCTCACCGCTCCCGTTATGGTGTAGTTGGTGTAGTAGGGGTCGCCGGTGGCAACCGGAGAGGAGAGATCGCAGGCATTCGTCACGTCGAATTGGTACCATGCATCCTGTCCGGTACTGACGGAATAATTGGCGGATTTGTAAAGCGCAAGCATATTTCCGCTTGAATTGAGGAAAGAAACTTCAAGCCACATATAGCAATCCGCGCCCAGTGGGTCGCTGCTGGAGTTGTAAAGCCATCCGCTGGCTTGATATACTGAGCCAGGAGAGCTGCCGAAGGTTTGATATATCCCGGCGACGTTGTTGGCTGAAGGAAAATAGCCGGCTCCCCACTCTTTCCAATACTGCGAGCCGGAAAGCGGAGTGGCGTAGAAGCCCCCGGTTGGAGGGCCTCCGATCCAGTAGTCACGGGTAGAACTGGGGATCGTCGGATCGTCGAAGTACGTCCAGCCAGTGGGGACCGCTTGACCCGTATTTTCCTGGAAATTGGAATTGACCAGAAGCTCGGTGCCGGTGGCCCAAGCCCGGGTCGGGGCAAAAACGACAGCCGCAACAACGGCCAAAAGCAGAAACGTTAATACTTTGAAATTAGTTTGGCTTCGCATATAGATCTTCGCGCAATTTTTACCGGGTTGAAGGAACATCTTTTGTAACTTAAAGAGGGAACGGCAGGGATGCAAGCCAAAATGTCTAACAAAATTGGGTGACGACGATTAAGATCTTCGCCAATGACGTTCGATCCCTTGCGTAAGTCGTACTTTTCTATTCCGACTCATTCACAGCTAACCGCTTGATGTTGCGGGGGTTGGAAAAGAAAAACGCTGCGGTTTTGAATACACTTGCGCGTGGAGGGGTATTTGTCCCCTGTGGTGGAGGATAATTTGGGTCATGCGCAAAATGTTAGAGAATAAAAAAAATGAACGAATTTGATTTTTTTCCTGTCGCGGGGCGAGCAAAGCAGGAATTTGTTGTAGTTAGCAAACCAGGAAACTTTCTATGCTACAGGGGGCTGAGAGAGGAACATCCCCAAGCCCAGTCCTTGAGGAGGCCGGAGCGTA
>JBEKSF010000041.1:0-41749 GCA_049517295.1 Verrucomicrobiota bacterium | reverse complement strand
CAAAAATTCCGCGCTTTTTCCCCCAGTCGGTTTTTCCCCCTCGTGGAAATGTGATCAACTCCTGCGCGTGAAGGCATGGATGATGCCCTTATTGGGAAAATCGTGGGTCGATCAAGCAGGCGCCCAAAACGCCCGCGCCACCCTTATCCGTCCCCTTCTTCCCGGCGCGCCGCTTTTGCCAATTCCCCCATATAGAGTTGAAGACATTCAACCCGCCGGCCCGCCGCCCAACGGCTCCTCCTTCTCCTCAACGCCCCGCCTTGCGCTCATCACTATGCGCCGTACCTTGCGCTGTGTATGTTCCATCCATCTCTCCTTCAACGCCTTGCGTTCATCGCGCCCGTCGCGGCAGACCTCCAGTCCCACATCCGACATAAATAAGATACTCTTATTCATCCGCGCATGTATTAGTACAACTGATAAACTATTAACACTATTTTTTTCTTTCCCCTCATTTTATGAACGACAGACCCCTCTTCAAATCCTTCCCTTGCCTGCCTTTGTGAATTCGCCCTGATGAAAAATGGAATGCCTTTGACTTTCTTCCCAGGCAGGATGACAAACTATGAATCTAGTATGCCCATCACGCAAGCCAGCGACCCCTCCGCCGTGGAACCGCGGCGGTCGCCGGCCGTCGGGGCAATCGAACTTTTCGGCCTCCTGACCCTGGGATTGATGACGGCCTATTTCCTAGCGATCTCCTGGCGCAAATGGCCGGATCCAATCATTGATGTCGGGGCGCAGTGGTACGACCTCTGGCGCATGGCCCACGGCGCGCGCCTCTACCATGACTTCGCTTGGAATTACGGCCCTTTGTCGGTCATGTTCAATGCCTCCCTCTTCCGCCTCTTTGGACCGGGAATGATGATACTGGTGACAGCCAACCTGGTCATCTACGGGTTGATTCTGTCGCTCGCCTACGTGGCGTTCCGGATGGCGTGGGGACCCTTGGCCGCCTTTGCCGCCTCGGCTGTGTTTATCTCCGTCTTCTCCTTTTCTCGCCTGTGCGACGTGGCCAACTACAACTTCGCCACGCCTTACGCGCACGAGAGCACTCACGGCATCCTGCTGATGCTCGCGACCGTCTTTGTTGTGGCGCGGTGGCAAGCCCGGCCCTCGCGCCGCGATGCCTTTTTACTGGGCCTGTGCGGAGGGTTGGCGGCGGTGATGAAACCGGAATTCATGCTGGCAGGCGGCTGCCTCGGCCTCCTGGCGCTGATCCTGCGGGCACTGCGGCGCCAGCCGATTAGCGCCGCCGAGTGCGGGCTTATCCTGGCCGGCATCGCTCTGCCCACCTTGCTCTTTGCCGCCTGGTTTGCGCGAGCCGAATCCTGGAAAACGGCCATGATCGACGCCAGCCAGGCCTGGTGGCTGGTCTTCTTCAATAAAACCAATCCCGACCTGCTCAAACAACAGTTCTTTTCCGGCTTTGATCACCCGTGGCAAAATGCGTCTATCGAAGCCCAAGCCGCCCTGTCCGCCCTCACGGTCATCGGCGCGATTTGGGCCGCCGGATGGTTTGTCAACCGGCGTTGGCCACTAATGGCGCGCGTGGGCGCCGCGCTGGCGGCGCTCGTTTTGGCTTGCGGCGCGCGCCTTGACAAGGGATGGGTTGAAGTGGGCCGATGCTTTCCCGTGTTGATCGCGATCATCTTGCTACTCGTCCTTCTCCGCATGGCGCGCTATTGGCGGCAAAACGACGGCGACCGTGCGGTCATGGCGCTGGCCCTGGTGGTGCTCGCGGCGGTGATGATGGCGCGCATGCCGCTCTTTGCGCGGGTTTATCACTTCGGGTTTTTCCAGGCGGCGTTTGCGGGAATGGTCATTGCCGCCGCGATCCTGGCAGAAGTCCCTCCGTGGACTGGTGAGGGCTTATGGGGACAGCGGTTGGCGAGGTGCGGCTGCCTATTGTTGATCGCCCTCGGCTGCTTGTCCATCGCGGCGCAATCCCGGGCCAATCAGGCCGCCCAGAACCAACCCATCGGATCCGGCGCCGACCGCTTTTACGGCTTTGACGACGCCACCACGCGGCAAGTCAATTGGTCCCTGGAGCGCCTGCGTTCCATTGCCCCCGGCGCCACCCTGCTGGCGTTGCCGGAGGGCGACATGATAAACTACCTCTCCCGCCACGTGGATCCGCTGCCGGACTTGGGGACCGATGAAGCAGTCTATGTCAGGAAAATGGCGCAAACGCCGCCGGACTATGTCATCGTGCTCTCGCGCGATCTGCGCGAATACGGCGTCAACGCCTTCGGCGCCGAAGGCAATCAAGGCTACCTCATTTTTCAATGGCTGCGCGCAAACTACACCACCGAGGCCCGGAGCCAAGGAGCCATTTTCCTGCGGCATAAGGACAACTTGAAACATCAGACCCTTGCGCCTCCGCCACAGCACAACTAACCTCAAAACCTCACGCTCTATGCAAGACGCAAAATTGTTTTCTCTGCTGGCAGTTGCCACCGCAGTGGTGACGCTTCCGCTCACCGGCCTTTGCCAGAAAGCCCCGACCATCGGACACCTGGAGCGCCCCAATCTGGGCCAGGCGGCGCCCGTGCCGTCCAACCTGGTGCTGAACCCGCCGCCGTCCAAAGGGGCCACGCCATTGCTCCAGACGGTGACGGGCGGCTTCTCCGTCAACACGGATTCGCGCGAGGAAGTGCGCGCTTTCTACAACGCCATTTACCCGACCTCCGACAATGTGTCCCAAGGTTCAACCGCCGACACAGCCAGTTGCACCCCGGGCCATAACGCCAGCGCGTTTCAACAGGCCGAACTGCGGCGCATCAATTGGTTCCGCGCCATGGCGGGAATGCCGGCATCCATTTATTTGGATCCCGTGGACGACTGGGGCTCGCAGCAGATGGCGGTGATCATTTCGGCCAACAACACCCTCAACCACAATCCCCCATCAACTTACTCCTGCTACAACACCTTCGCCGCCGGGTACGCCGACGGCAATCAGGCGCTCGGCGCCGACGGCGCGGAGGCGACCACCCTTTATATTTGGGATTTCGGCGCCAACAACAGCGAAGTCGGTCATCGGCGTTGGATCCTCTATCCCTCGGAAGTGGTCATGGGTGTCGGCGACGTGTTGGCGGAGGGCGCCGACGCCGCCGCAAACCTCACTTACGTTTTTGATCCCGCCAGTTTCGGAGCGCGCCCGAACACCCGCCAGCCTTACGTGGCCTGGCCGCCAGAGGGCTTTGTGCCCGATCAGCTGGTCTTTCCCTATTGGTCCTTTGCCTTGTCCAACGCCAACCTGAGCGCCGCCACCGTGGAGATGACAAGCAACGGCGTCCCGGTATCCACGGTGATTCAGCCGTACAAAACCGGTTATGGCGAAAACACGCTGGTTTGGGTGCCGATGGGACTGGACGCGACAACCGAAGACACGTCCTTTCCGTTCAGCGGGAGCGACACGCTTTACAGTATTACCATCGGCAACATCACCAACAACGGCGCCAAAACCAGTTATTCCTACAACGTCATAGTGTTCGATCCCGCCGTGCCGGGAGCCGATTATATTCCCAGCACACTCACCGGACCGGCGCAAGCGCCGCCCGGCGCCGCCACGGTGTATTCGGCCGCGCCGCCGAACAACCCGCACGTGACCAGTTGGAACTTTCTCACCGCCCAATTGACTTCCGGCGATTTGTTCGACGACGCCGGCCAGGGCCTGGTGAATTTCACTTTGACGCCCGAGGCCAATTATCCGGTGACAACCAACGAGCCGTTCGGCTCCGGCACTTGCTTCAACCTGGAGCATTTTGACACCAACAGTGCTCCTCAATTGCTTCAACTCGATGAGGTCCTGCTCCCGGCGTCCAATGCCATGCTGAGCTTCCAGAGCCAACTGGGGTTCGCCACCAGCGCGGAGGTGGCGCGCGTGCAGGTGTCCGCCGATAACGGCGCCAACTGGACGGACCTCTACACCCAGGCCGGCAACGGCTCCTACGAATCGAGCTTCACTCCGCACACCATTTCCCTGTCCAACTATGCCGGAGCGACCCTCCTGCTTCGCTTCAATTACGACTTTCAGAGCGGCGAGTATTACGACGGCGGCTTCCCGCTGGGCTGGTATTTCACCGACGTTTTGATCACCAACGCGCAGACATTGATCAATGAGGCCACCAACAATTCTTCTGTCACCAATATTGTCTCCGGCAACCTGGCTGATTCCGCCAACAACGGTTTGGTCAACTTCTCCATCACGCCGCCCCCCTATTACTACGTCATCACCAACCCGCCGGTCGGTTCGGAACCGCACTGCTTCCATCTCACCCATCTGGATCCCGCCTCGCAACTGCTTCAATTCAACCAAGTGTTCGTCCCATCCGCCAATTCCACGCTGGCCTTCTCCAGCCAGTTGGGCTACGCCACCACTAACGAAACCGCCCTCGTGGAGGCCTCCACCAACAACGGCGCGACGTGGAGCGATTTGTTTGCCGAGGCCGGCGGCGCCAACACGCCGGAAGCCAGTTTCACGCGGCACACGCTCTCGCTGGCCTCTTGCGCGGGCCAGCTCACTTTGCTGCGTTTCAACTTCGCCTTTTCCGGCGGCAGTTACTACGCCCAAAGCGACAATGCCGCCGGCTGGAACATTGAAGACATCGTGCTTACCAATGCGCGGCAGCAAGTCATCACCTTGCTGGACACCACCAATTTTTCGTTCACGCCGTCCCAGCCGGGAACGTGGCTTTTGCAGGCGCAGCCGGTGATTTTCACCCAATTCCCGCTGGCCTTCGGTCCGCCTAAAATCATCACCGCTGCCAGCGTCGTCTTGAGCCCGCCGGCTCTGGCCAACGGCCAGGTTATTCTGAATTTCGCGGTGGCGGGTGTGCAGGCCCCTCTATTTCAACTGCTGCAAACCAGCCAATTGGGCGCAGCGTGGACCACCAACACCACGGCTGCCTTGACAACGAACATTCCCGGCAGTTCCTACCGCTTCACCACCACTGTCGGCGCGGCGGAACGCTTCTATCGAATCGTGGGCCATGACTAAACGCGAATTGGCGAACGCACCGAAACCAATCGACCCCCTGCCAACGGCGGCGGCGGCAGGCGGCGGGCAAGGGAGGGGTGTTTTTTGGCAAAAAATGGAAAGCACTTTGCCTTGACATCGCCTATCCTTAAAATATGAACACCGTTGCTGCAGTTGATCATTGTTTCTCCTTCATTAACTGCCACCTCCAGGCCCCAAAAACCGTTCCCGGCCAGGAACGCAGATCCATCAAATGTATCACCATATCCCGGCAATCCGGCTGCGGCGCCCATGTTTTCGGCGAAGAGTTGGCCGCCTGCCTTCAGGCGCGCCTGCCCCCCGGACCCAGGCCGTGGACCCTTTTTGATCGCAACCTGGTCGAGGCGGTGTTGCACGATCATCATCTGCCGGCCCGCCTGGAGCGTTTCATGCCCGAAGATCGGGCGTCGCAATTAAACGATATTATTGAAGACCTCTTCAGCCTTCATCCCCCCACGGAGGTCCTGGTGCGCAAGACTTCTGAAACGATTCTGCATTTGGCCGAATTGGGCAACGTCATCCTCGTAGGCCGCGGCGCCAATATTGTCACCGCCCGGCTCCCGGGCGTCATCCATGTGCGCTTGGTGGGGTCTATCGAGGAACGTGTCGGCCACATGCTGCGCTTCGACAAAATCGGCAGAAAAGAGGCCCTGGCGCGCCTCGAACGGGAGGACACCGGACGCCGGCGTTATCTGGAAAAGTATTTTCGAAAAAACATTGACGATCCGCTCCTCTATCATTTGATCATCAACACCGACCTGACGACATTGCCGGAGGCGGCTCATACAGTGGCCCACTTGGCGCTTAAACGCGAACACCCGGACAAGGTGAGGATTTCGGAGGCCGCTTGATCTGTCTAAACAGTCTGTCAGCCGCCGCACAGGGCGCCGAGGTTGAGCAGTTTCCACGTGGCGAAGCTCTCGGCTTGGCTGTAGCCGGGGAGGGAACCGGCGTCCGCGGGGAGATCGACGGCGACGGTTTGGCCGGTGTAAGGGATGGCTCCGATGGTGACTGTGCCGTCGCTGCAACTGGCCGGGGTTTGGCCGGTTGGGGCGGGCTGGAAAACGCCGGCGGTCCAGTTGAATTCCCGGATGTTGTAGTCGCAGGGGCAGAAGATGAGGGCCTGGGCGCGCTGGATTTGGAAGTAGAGGACGCCGTTGCCGGTCCAAGTGATCCCGGCGCGGGAGAAGGGCTGGCCCAGGGCGGCGAAGAGGTTGGTGTTGTTCCAATAGTTGACGAGGGTTTTGGTGGTGGTGCCGTCGGGGTTGTATTGAACGTCCTGGGTTGCGCCCCAGGGGATGGTGGTCATGTCGTAGGCGTTGACGGCGGCGAGGGCGGTGGCGTATTGGGCGGTGGTCAGCGACTCGTTGTATTGGTTGAAGGCGCTGAGGAAGCGGGTGAGGACGCAGGGGACGCCGCGGACTGAAAAAGTGGTGCTCATTTGAGGCAATGGGCGATTTTGCTTTTGCCGCCGAAGTAGGGGAATGGGGATTTGAGGGGGATGGTCATTTCGGCGTCAGCCAAAAATGCTGGTGGTGTAGAAGTCGCTGCATAAGTAGAGGCGGTAGCCGGTGGTCAAGGTGCCGCTGATGTTGTCGCATTCGGGGATTTCGCGCAAAAAGACCTGGTGGGCGACGCCGTTGAGGTCTGTCAAGGCGATTCTCACGTAGCCGTGGGTGGTGTCGCCGGCGTTGTTGAACTGCGAGAGCTGGAGGTCGATTTGGCCGCTGGCAACGAGGCGGAGGAAGTTGGCGACGGCGCCGCTTCCTCCTGTTTGCAGGTGAATGACGGGGACATTCGGCGCGGGGAGGCCGCCGTAAGCGACTGCGCCGGCGGCGTCGTGGGTGATGCCGGGGACGCCCTGGGTGTAGGCGCCGCTGTTGGCGTTCCAATCGGGGAGGCTGGCGGGTTGGACGCTGGTGGAGTTGGCGGCCTGGTTGGGTTGCGGGGCGTGAAGGGGAGCGTTGGTGCTGAGTTGGCTGCCGGCATTGCCGCTGGCGTTCACGAGGTTGCCGCCGATCTGGTAATACCAGCGCGGGCCGCGATTGACGCGGAGGCGCTCGACTAAATCTTTTGCGCCGAGATGGGCGGGGGGGCCGAAGGTGAGGGTGGTGCGTCCATAGGTCAAATCGTAGTCAATGCTTTGGACGCAGGCGTTCATTGTCGCCCATTCGGCGTTGGCGCTGCCGATGACGTTGAGGTTGTTGCCGAGGGGGCACTGGTCGGTGATTTCGGGTTCGACCAAGGTATAGTTGCCTTCAAATTGGGGGATGGATTCGATGGCGAAGACGTAACCGGCCAAACCATACGGAATAATCTCGCCTGGAGTGCCAGTTTCATAGACGCCGGGCGCGAGGTTTGTCAAGACGATTTGGGCGTTGTGGGTGTGGCCTTGGACGGATTTATGTGTGACACTGTTTGAGCCGATGGTCTCGGTGTAGCTGAAGGTTCCTTTGACGGTGCAACGGATGGCGGCTCCGGGCGCGCCGCTGGCGGCGATCATCCACGGGGCGAAGCCGCTGCCGTCGCGCAGACGGTAGGGGTAGGTGGCGAGGTTGACGGGGTTGCCGGATTCGTCGGTGATGGTGATGGGGGAGTTGGTATTGTCGAAATTGGCCAAATCCGTCACGTTTGCAAGGGCCGGGAAAACGGCTTTCAACCATGTTGCAGTCGGGCTGCTGGTGGCGGGGTTGCCGGCATAGACGGTGTCGCCGGCAAGGGTCGCAATGAGGTATTTGCCGCCTTCCATGTCGAGTGTGGTGCTTTGGGCGGCGAAGGTCTGGGCGGCGGCTTGTAGGGCGGTGATCGTGCCGCTGGGAAGCAACGGTGGAGTGGTTTCGAGGACATCGGCGATCGGAGAGAGCGCGCCGACAAGTCCAAAGCCCTCGGTGGGCGTGCCGGAGACGTTGGCGGCGATGTCGTGGATGACCTGGACGAAGCTGCTGTTGTTTGAGGTTGTGGTGACACGGAATTTAAGGGCGATGGCGGCGGGAATGAGGTCGTCGCGGCGTTTGATTCTCAAGGTTTCCGTCGAGCCAACGGCGGGCAAATTGACGGCCGGGAGAAGGTCGCGCGTGGAAATGCGCAGCATTGGGGGGGATTGGGTGTAGTCGAACCACACAACGGGCGTGCCGCAGGCGCCGACCCAGCGGAGCATGTAGCGGATGGCGTCGGCGCAGGTGATGTCGTTGGCGGCGTGGAGCGGGGCGCGGAGGACCTGGCGGGAATCGACGTAGGGACTGGGGGCGCTGATGGCGGTGGCGAAGGGCGGCGCGAGGTCGGGGATGTTGATGGCGGTCACATCCAAGTCGGAGGTCCACGAGGTGGGATAGAAGTCGTAGAGGGCGGCGTTGACATCGCTGCTGTTGGCGTCGGATTGGAGTTGGGGCGAGCCGTAGGCGGCGGTGGTTTGGGCGACGCAGTATTGGATGATTTCCAGGAGTTGCTGGCGGATGGAGAGGAGGCAGGTGGCGCTTTCGCCGGGCAACGTTGCGCCGGGGGTGACTTGGGCGTTGGCGGACATGCCGAGGATGACTTCACTTCGCCAGTCGGCGACGTTTTCCGCGCCGTTGAAGGTCCACCAGAGTTTTTGGAAGACCAGGCGCTCGAAGAAGAATTCCCAGGGGCCCGCGAATTTGTAGGCGAGTTTTTCGAGGGCGGGGGAGCCGTGGCGGAAGGTTTCCACGCGGTAGCCGACGAACCAGGTGCGGCCGCCGCTGAAGCTGGTTTGGCCCGCGAGCGGCAAACCGTTTGGACCGATCTGACCGATCCGACCGATCTTGATGGTGATTTGCGCGCCGTAGGGGAAAGGGTCGGGGCTGGTGTCCGCGGCGGCGAGCAAGTCGAAGGCGAAGTAGTCTTTGGCTTGGTTGGCGGCCTGGCGGCGGGGGTTGGTGATGGACCAGTCGGCCAGGGCCTTTTCGACGCCGTTGTAGGTGAGGGTGGTGAAGGTCATTTAAGTGCAAAGTTCATAGGAGACTGAAGGCTAAAAGCTTGCGGGAGTTGCGATTGACGGACTGGTTCATGGGCTTGTCCGGTTGTTATCGACTCGGCTGGCCAGTTCATTTATTTGCACGCGCAGTTCGTCAATTTGCGCGGCAAATCGTGAGGTCGCGTCCTCCTTGGCGTGCATCAGGTCGAGAAGCTCTTGCAGCAGGTCGAGGACTTGCTGGAAGTCTTCAGCGCTCACGCGCGCGGGGTGCGGGCCGCCTAATGACCCGATTTCTGCCCGCGCCCGGCTGATGACGGGGTGGGACTCAATAGAATTTGACGAAGGGAACGAATCGTCCCCCCCCATTTCGTTCCCTTCGCACTCTTCGGTTGCATTTCCAAGTTGCCGTGCTGCCGGGCGCTCCTCGCTCTCTCCACCTTGCGCCGGGGCGCGGAGAAACAATTCGTCTCCGGCGTCGGTGTTGTGGCCGGCAAAAGAGGGAGACTTGGCGGATGACAATGGTCTTCCACCATCTTCGTTTTCTTTATTGTCTTGTCTTGCATCTCCAGGTGATGGGGCGGCGACAGCGCCCGTCCAGGGTGCCAGACAGGCGCGGGCCATCGCTCCCAGCCTCTGCAGTTGCTCGCCGATTTGGCTGAAAGCATCCCAGTTTATACGGATGTCGCCGGGGACTTCGGTGTTTGCGGAACCGCTTCCTTCCGTGGTGACGCGGGCCTTTTTAATATCCGCGTTCGGCTCTTCCAAAGTGCCCAGCCAGGCCTGGGTTTCCCCGAATGCGTTCGGGGCTTCGGCCTTGAGCTGGATTTCAAATGCGGCGCGGCTGATAGGCATGGGAATTTACGATTTGCGATTTGCGAATGATCGAAAAGTCATGGCGCACAAATCCTCACTTCCACATCGGCCTGAATGTGCCAATAGTTCGTCGAGTCGGTGGATGTGAAATATGACCCCTTGACGTTTCCAGAGTTGTAATCGCCGAGGGAGGCGCCGGAATATTGCGAAGAGGGGGCAGTATATGTCCAATGTGAATCGGGGGGCCATTCCGTGCGTTTCAGTGCATCACAAAAAGCAATGCTGGAATTTGTTGGGCATTGGGCTAATACAGTGGTTGTAATGTCAGCAAGGTTTGTCCCCGCAAAATTATTCGTGTAAAGAATGATCTGCGCGGAGTTTATGTTTGTGGCATAAAAATTCGTGTGATAGAGATAATGATAAGGAGTAAAATAGAAATATCCATTAAGACTCGTGCCGATGTATGCGCCAGAGTTGGTCTGGTTGACAATAGTGACGTTGGTGGCAAAGCCGTTGGAGGTGGCGACGCCGCTGCCCGACCCACTCGGCGTTGCCCACGTTCCATCCCCGCGCCAATAGGTTGAAGAGCTTGCGCCCGTGCCGCTGTTGAAGTCGCTGATCGCAAGCGCGCCGTTCAAGTGGCCGGCGTTAATCGTGCCCGTGGTGTCGCCCTCGCCGACGCCGAAATCGAAAGTGCCCTCGGAAACAAAGCTGACCGTTCCACTGAACATCACGTCCATGCCGTCAACCTGGCCTTGGTTGTCCAGCGCATAATAGCGGCCGCCCTGCCCGCTGCCATTGGTCATGTTGCCGTTGAAGTTGACGCTCGAATTGAAGTTGACAGCGGACGCGTTGTGGTTCGTCACAACCCCGGAGGGCAGAGCGGAATAAGGGAGCGTGCCCGTCACTGACGAGGCGGGCACGTTGGTGGTCATTGGGAAAAACTGCGGGTAGATATTCGTGCCGTCAGTTGTCAGCCGCACGCCGGTTTGGCCCGGTAACGCAAGATTGGTTGTGGAATTGTCCATGAATGGGGAATGGTCCGCGAGCCAGACGTTGAGGGCTGAAGAACCAACGTTTTCAAGCGTATAGTCGAGCGTGAACCACAATGGCCCGGCGGGCGCGCCCCCTGCCACCCGGCTGCGATTGAATGTCCATGCCGCTTTAGTGGTGTTCGGCTGCCCAATTGGGCCGATGGCAGGCAATGTGATTTGACCAGGGCCGGCGCAGTAAATGATACGGTCCGCAATGTCCGCTGTGTAGGTGGACAAGGAGTTCAGGTTGGTGAATCCGTTCCACCAAATGTTGGCTTCCACACTGCCGTTTGGACTGATCGCCACGGCATACCGATTGGAATATCCGATCACAACGAACTGCTGGTTTGACCAGGGATGGTAGAAGTCTGGCACTGAGATGTCGATTGTTTCGGGGAAGTTCTGGTTTCCTGTCCAATCTCCGTAAAACTGTGAGAGGCCGATTTCATTCGGAATATTCGGTGGATAACCTACGTAAAGCAGCGTGCCTATGCTGCCTGTTTGAGTTCCGTCAATAATCATGTGGTTCGAGACTTCCCAATAATCGGCGAATCCGCCGCCCCAAATCGCCGTGGGCCACGAGTCCGCGAGAGGATTTGCGCCGAAGGAAATCCCACCGGCGTATGTCGAATTGGTGATTGAGGATGCGGTCATGGGGCCGACGTTGGTTGCGTTAGTCAGTGTCGGGTTGGCAAGGGCGGCGTTTGTCAAGAACGTGTTGCTGCCTTTGCCGCCGACGCCCGCTATGCCAGCCGTGCCCCCGGTGGAGAAATTGTTGTTGGCCCACGCCACAAGGCCATTGCTGGCGCTGGTGAGATTGAGGAGGGTCGCAAAGACGTTTGTGGTGGTCGAGCCTTGCGCCTGGAGGGCGAGCAGCGTGGCGAAGGTATTCGTCGCCACGGCGCCTTGGGCGGCTAAGCCGGCTTGGGTCGCGTATGTGGCGCTGACGTTGGTTGAGTTGAAGAGGCCGAGAATGGTGGTGGTGCCGGTGTTGGTGGCGTTGATGGCGGTTGGATTGGCCAACGTGGCGTTTGTCAAGAAGGCGTTGGTGAGGCCGGCCCCGGGGGCGATATAGACCTGGCCGGCGTTGGTGGCGAATTGGGCGCTGAAATTGTTTCCGCCGCCGCCGCCGCCGGAACTGCTCCAGCCGGCGGCGAGGAGGGCCTGCTCAAGCAGGACCACGTTCGTGCTGAAGAAATTGGTCTCGTTGGGGGGAAGGACATTGTTGGTGCTGAGAATGAAGGTTTTGTTGGTGCTGACGGGGGCGCCAAAGGAGTGGCCGCAAAGGAACGCACAGAACACAAAGAGGATTCCGCAGGCGCGGAACGGGTGGGTGGTCTTCATTGAAAATTTGTCATTGAAAATTTGTAATCTCATATTGATGGATCAGTAGCCGGTGTCGGAGAGTTGGAGAGTGAGGACGCCGGCGTCGTTGAATATCGCCAGCGTGTGGTAAAGGCCGGTGGTCGTGTCCAGCAATTGCGGAACGATCTGGCCGGCGACGGTGTAAAAGCGGAATTGGGCGCCCGTGGGCGGGCTGGCGACGGAGACGGGGCCGTCGCGGACGGTGATGGGGCCGTCCAGCAGAGTGATATTTTTGGCGGGACTGTCGGTACTGACGGCCGTGATGCGGAGCCAATAGTTGACGCTGGCCTGGCCGTTGAGACTGACGCCGGTCTGGCTATTGGTGAAGAGGAATGCCGCGTGGGAATTGGCGCTGCCGCCGGCGGCCCAGTTGACTTGCGTGAGGGCCAGATTCATCGCCGCCGCAAGCACGGTGCAAGACATCATCGGGGCGTTGGTGTCATTTTCCGACACGAAGAGTTGGGCGGTGACGGAGGCCATGCCACCCGCGCCGCTGGAGGCCAGGCCGGCGAGCAGGGCGCCGTTTTGGCCGATGCCGATGTCGATCTCAATGTCGTCGCCGCGGTAGAAGGAGGGCGGCTGGCCGCGATTCAAGTCCAGCAGGCTGGACGGCGCGGCCAGGTCGCACAATAGGCGGATGGGCAGGGGTGTCAGTGGGGTGCTCATTTGAGTGCGGGAGTTAGGAGTGCGATATGCAAAGTGTTCATGGGCTGGTTTGCCAAGCTCCGTTGCCGGAGATGGTGTACTGGAAGCGGCAACTGAGGCCGACATGCTGGACGCATTCGACGGACTCGACCACGGCGTTGGGCAGGTAGCGCGTGACCTGGCCCGTGCCGCTTTGGTTGGATACGGTGATCTCGCCCTGCACAGGGACGTTGTCCGGGTGAAAGGCGATGAATTGCAGGCAGGCCTCAACGGTCTGGAAGGAGCGCTGCACCGTGAAGGAAAAACGGTTCTCCAAGTTCAATCGGGGCAGGTTGAGCAGGTACGCCGCGCGGAAAAGGGGCGATTTCTGCGCCGCGCGCTTCTGTTTGTTGACAAAACCTTCCTTGACCTGGCCTCCGACCCCGGCGGCGAATTGGGTCCCGGCGACCAGCGACACCGAGTCGTCGGCCAATGTGAACGGCGTTCCGCCGCCGGGTGTGATGGTGATTTTCATCCTGATATTTCAAATTTGAAATTGGGCACCTGAAATCATGGACCGGCGGGCGAGGGCTTTTCGACGTGGCTGGCGTGGATTTCGACCTGGTTGACGGCGGTCATCAAGGCCCCCTTGGCGACGCCCAGCCAGCTTGGGTTTTGCTGGTTCTCTTCCGCCTGCTTTTTGAGGACGGCGACTTCGTCGTGAATTAGTTTGATCGCGGTGATGATTTCTTGAGTTGTCATATCTGTTTTTTGTTTTGGGTTGAATTAGGCCAAGGCCAGGGCGGGCGTCGATGGCGTGCCGCCGGCGGCGATGCCCAGGGTGCTGATCCAGCCTAGTTCGTCCGGCCGGAGAGCTTTTCCGCCAAAGATAAATCCGGCGCTGACCAGGCCCGCGTTGCCCAACGTGACACTCATGCTGCTGCTGCCGGTGATGACGAGATTGGCGGCGCTGGTGGAGAGGCGCAGTCCGCCGGCCACGCCCGCGCCCTGCATGTTGAGGGCGGCATTGATTTGGCCCATCGTCGGCCCAAGGGGTTTGCACTTGGCCATCACGCGGTAGCTTTCCAGCCGGAAGGCGCGTGTGCGGCCCTGGATGGTGACCGGCGTCAACTGCAATTCGTGTGAGATGCTCCATTTCTCCTGCGCCTGAAAACTGGTGAAGCCGGGGACGCTGCCCCATGCCGCGCTGAATTCCTGGCGTCCCACGACGGCCGTGCCGGGCATCGCCGGGTTGGCGTAGGTCTGGCCGGTGGCGATGGTGAAATAGGCGCTCGCCGCGCTGGGGTCGTCCGAGTTGCCAATAATGCCGGTGATTTCCATCGGCCCCAGCACCGTCCCGCTGACGCCCAGTTCGAGGTCGGGCATTCTCGTCACCAGCGCGCTGGTGAGGGTCACAACGTCGCCATTGTTGGAATTCCATGCGCACGCTTTGTCGGTCGTGCCGGGATAGACGGTGCCAATGACGGCGCTGAGATACGGGAACATCGTGCCGATCTGGGCCGTGTCATAAAACAGCGGCGTGCCGCTGGCTTTGACCAGTCCGTCGCGGAGCGTTTTGTCGATCTTGCCATAGAGGGAAGTCTCGACGTCGTCCCAGACCTGGTCGAAGACGACCTTGCTGTCGGAAGCGAATTGGACGTTGATGGAGTTGTAGGCGGCGTAGGCCGGGCCGCCAGTGAGTTGGGATCGTGTGACGCTCATAATTTACCTGCGTGGGTTGAACAGAAGGAAACAAAGGCAACGAAGGGGGAATCCTTTGCGTCCTTCGTTTGCTTCTGTGGAGTTTTCTTCATTGATTTAATTGACAGTGAATGTATCGACCATGCTGCCTTGCAAACCGGGGTAGTAGGCGGCGGTGCGGACAATAGTGCCGCTGGCGACGGTGAACGGCGTTGTGTAGATGATGGCATTCGGGTTTCCCGACCCGGGGAAACTGCCATCGGTGCTGTAATAAATCGTGCTGCCGCCGCCGGGTTGTCGATCGGCCAGGCTGACCGTTTGAGCGGCGGCAGTGGCGGCCGGAGCGAGGGTGCGTGCCAGGGCCGTCAAAACGAAAGTCGCCTGCAATGTCACCTCCACGCACAGATATGGCGCGTCCGCCCCGCCTTTGGCATATTCGTAAAAGGTGGGCGCTACGTAAAAGCCTTGCAGGGGACCTCCCAAAAAAAACAGTTGGAAGGTCTGCGCGATGGCGACGGCGATTTGCTCGGCCGTTAACCCCGTCCCATTGGCCCCCAAATTCACTGTCGGCTGCTCCTTGACCACAAATCTTTGCTCCAAGGTGCAAACAGGTCCCGCCGTGTCCGCTTTGGGCGCTTTGAGCGTCGGCATCAATACCTCGATGGACGCGCCGCCCTTGCCATTGCGCCCTTTGAGGCCGGCCAGCGCTTTGTTGACTTCGCTCTCCAGGCGCTTTTCCCGTATCGTGAAAATGGCGACGTTTTGGAAATACGCCTCCGAAAGCAGCTTGTTGCAGACATCCGGTTGCACCGATTCGATTTGAGCGGCTAACGACATGGTCTTCCTTTCCGTCTAGGTTTCTCCAAGCTTGTCGAACGAATGCGTCCCCACCCGGTGCCCGCGCCGCGCCAGTTCCACCCGGAAGCTCGGGCCGGTGACGTTCTGCGGATTGAGCGGGATTTCCACCTTCTCTTTTCCCTCGCGAATTTTTTCCACCCGCTTCATCGCTTCCTCGTATTGCCGGCGGCGAAAGTCGCTTTGCAAATCTGTCTTCGGCAGCGAGCTGAACCATTTCCAGCGCACGATTGAGATGGCCTCCTCCCGGATTTGGTCCGGCACGGTTCCGCTCTGGCCGATTTGATTGCCGCCGACCAGAATGCTGGCCTGCAGTTCCGCAATCACGTTGGCCAGAATGCTGGCGAGGATCGACGCGGACCCTTCGATGCTATTGATCGCGGCGGTTTCATCGGGCAGTATCTCGTTCTGCACGTCGGTGGGGGCGAGTATGTTCCAGGGCATAGGTTCAATTCTCAGTTTTGAGCTTTCAATCCCAAGTGCGCCGGCCCCGCCATGGCGAGACCGGCGCGGCGGGAGCTAGCTAGGGACTCACGCTAGCTTGTACGAGGACGTTAATATTACTGACGGCGCCGTTGCTCACGCTGGTGACGCGAAACGCCGTCGCCGGTTCCCACGTCCCGGCCACGATGTTGGTCGCGGCCACGACGTTGTTCGTGCCGTTGAGGGCAAAGCTCCACACAAACGGCGCGGTCGTCGTGAAGTTGGTGCCGTAGCTGGCGCCGATGGCATTGCTGCTGCCGCCGGATACGTCGTACGCAAAGTCCACCTTCACGGTGACGTTGGAACTGGACACGTTGTTCGTGCTGGTGACAGTGGCCCAAAGCCCAATGGGGTGTGAGCCGCTGAACGCCAGAAACGTGTTGGTGCTGGCGTTGGCCGCCAGCAATTGATTGGCGCTCAACGTTTGGTTGCTGACCAGCGTATAGACCCGCGGCTTGACCTGCGTGGTCGCCTGCGCAAGGGCTGTGCAGACTGCAATGTGCAGTGTGCAGAGTGTGAGCACGGCGGCGAAAGCGCCGCGTTTGATGATGTCAATCGTTTTCATATTCATTGTTTCGTTGATTCGTTAGTTGACCTGCACCTGCTGGATGCCGGTCGTGTGCTGGACGTGCAGGTACTCGTAGTTCTCCACCGTCAGGGCGATGAGCTTGACGCCGATGTCAGTGATATAGACGGCGTATTCGCCCCCGCCGTAGGCCGCGTTGGAGACGTGCCGCACCAGGTTGCTCGCGTCCATCGGGCCGTCGCTCTCAATGCTGGTGTAGAGCAGCACGTTGCTGCCGATGATTTCCTGCTTGGTGGCCCCGGTGCTCTGCTGGTAACGCTCGGCGTTGATCACGCAGCGGTCCACTCCGATCGCGCTGGCAACCTGCTCCTCCGTGAATTGTCCGGCCCGCGCCAGCGCTCCGGCGGTGAGTTGGCTTTCGTAGGCGTTCTGCCGCTTGAGCGCCGCCTGGTCCCCATACACCGCCACCAACGGGTAGAAACCCGTCGTGTTGGCCAGGTTGAGGATGTCTTGTTTGAGTTCCAGGTCAGGATTGCTGCCCGCGTCCCATGTCGTGCTCGAAACCACCGCCGCTGTTTCCATAAGCGCCACCGCTTCCAGCACCGTCGCCCGCATCATCAGGTCGATCAACCACTTGGTGTGGACCTGCTGCCATTCCGGCTTGTCCTTCAGTTGGTCGCGGTCCAGCAGAACCGTCAAGCCCCGGTTGGGCACTTGCAGGTCCACCTTCGTCGCCACTCGCTGGCGCACCCGCATGAAATCGGCCAGTACGCCGCGTTTGACTTTGGTGTAATCCACCGTCTGCCACGGCTCGCTCTCATCATAGATGGTCAGGCGCACGATGCGGCTGTTGCTCGGCCGGGGCGGCGCCAGCACGTCGCGCAATTGCCGCAGCCGGTTGCCCACCATCCCGTCGTAGCTGATCGCGAAGGTGGTCAATTCCTCGATGTACTCCGACTGTCGCAACAGCGAGTCGTTTGCCAGGCAGACCTGCCCGTGATGCGCGCCGACGTTGTTGGAGGCGATGGCGTTGGGGGCAAAATCATTGCCCAGCGCCACGCCAAGGGCTTCCAGGGCCGCATGGCGCGCGGCGTTGGAGAGAACAATAGGATCTTTCATAGTTTTATCTTTTTCAATTTGCGAGTTGCTCATGGCTCTTTGTTATTGGGTCACCTGATACGGGAAGCAGGGGATGAACGTGATCTCCAGGCCCGACGCCGCCACCGTTTTGGTGGCCCGCCCTATGACCCAGAACGTTCCGTGGCCCGCTGTGGCAAGGTCCCCCACCAGCCCGCTGGCGGCGGCGTACACAAGGTCGTCGATCGTGATCGTGCCCGCCGAATACCCCAGTTGTGTCCCCCGCGTGGCCCCGAATCGCTCGATGTCCAGGAAGTCCCCCGCCTGATACGGCGCGTCGGGCGAGACCCCCAGCGGCAGCCCGGCCCCGCCGGCCACTGCGGCATAGTATTGACTCGATCCCCGTTGATAGACCAGGTACTTGGACGACACGGGTAGAACGGTGGACGGGTCGATCTGGAGCGTTTCCCTCCCCTGATCGAATAATCCCCCCAGCTCGTTGCTCAGGGCGGGGGCGTTGGCCGGCGCGCGGAATCGGTCCCACGCGGCCAGCAGTTTTTTCAGTGTGTGTGTCAATTGTAGTTTCATGCTTGGTGCGGTTTACTTTGCTTGTTTGCGGTTCGATGCCGTGCGGGCGTCGTATTCCCGCTGGCGTTGGATGACGGCGATGGCTTGCTCCCGCCGCAGGCCCCGGGCCATCTTCGCGGCGATCGCCTCCTCGTCGGCGTCGTTTTGTTTCTTGGCCGCCTCCAGCTCCGCCAGGCGGGCTTTGAGGACGGCGTTCTCGGCTGCCAGTTCTGGCGCCGCCGGTGCTGTCGCTGTTTCTTTTGGCATTTTCTTCTCTCTTCTGGGTTGAGGGTTGTTCTTACAGTTGGCCCCGGACTTTCAGTTTGTCCGCCAGGCTCGGATTCTTCTTCATCACGGCGTGGTGCGCCTTGATCGGGTCCGTCGCCCCCGTCTCTTTCATGTGTTGTTCCACCGCGGCACAGTACTCCTCGCGCGGATCGCCCCCCGCGCCCTGGTTGGAGAGCATTTTCCCGCTTTCCGCGCTGCCCATCGTTTTGAACCGCGTGGCCGACGCGAGCAGCGCCGACGCCGACGCCTCAAAATCCCCCGCGTTGTGCAGCGCCTCGATGCGCGCGCTTCGCTCTGCTACGGTCAGTTTCCCGCGCGCTATGGCCAGATCGACCACCGCCGCCGCGCGGCTCGATTTCAAATCTGAAATCTGTGATTTCAAATTGACGCCCTCGTTCTCAAGCGTCGTGACTTTGGCCGTCAGTGCCGCCTTTTCGTTGGTCAAGGCCGTGATTTGGCCGGTAAGGGTGGATTTCTCGTTGCCTAGCGCCGACACCTCACCGGCTTTCGAGGTGTGCAGCTTTTGCAAGGCTTCGAGAACCTGTGTTTCGGTTGGGCTGTCGGCGTTGGCCAGGACCGCGCCCTGCGCCAGCAACCATCCTGCGATCAGTTTCATGTCAGGTTCTTTCTCTGTTTCGATGCCGGCGCCCTTGGCGTTCGCCAATGATTCAACGCCGGAAATGTTCGGATGCCGCGTCAGTCCCGCGGATAAAAGCTTGAACGGCCGCGCCAATACCGCCTCCCCGCGCCGCCCCACCGGTTGGACGTACCAAAGCGCGCTCGGATATTTGTGGCCTTCCTTTTCCACCGCGTCCGCCCCGTCAGGCGTCAATACAAAATGCGCCTCCAGCCCCCGCCCGCTTTTCCGCACTCTGTCGATGGCCCCGATGATTTCCCGGCTCACGGCCGCGCCGACCGTCTCCGGCGCGTAATCCCGCAAATCCGGATGGCCCTTATAGACCGGGATGCCGACCACCGCGCGGCGGATGCGCCGGAACAAGGAATTCTCCCGCGACAGAAGCTGGTCCGCCGATTCGTTGTCCAGCACCTGAATGAACTTTTCCTCGTGAATGGCTCCATTCTTCTTGACCAGCCGCGTTTTGGGATGCTCCCCAAAAGGGGCGATCAACGCCCACCCCTCCTCATCGAGCATCGCGGCGTCGTTTTCCAGCAGCAGGGGAATGTGGTTCTCGTTCATAATTCGATCCTCTTACGATTGGGCGGTCGGTTCCTGGTTTGGAATGGCATAGCCCAGCGCGGGCTTCATCGCCGCCGATGAATAAAAGTCCGCCGCATCGACTTGTGGGTCGGGCATTTCCAGGTTGGCCGTCTGCGGGTTGCGCGCCGGATCGGTCCCGGCTCCTATCGCTGTCTCTGGCCCTTCCGCTGCGGTGGCGGATTTCGGACGATCAGGAGAGGTCTTTTCTTCTCCTAATCTTAATCCTAATCCTAATCCATTCCCGCCCCCGTTGCCCGCAACCGGCGCTTCCAGGCAAGCCTCGCCGGCCACAGGCGCTGTCCACCGAAACCGCCGATACGCCTCTTTCAGGCTGATCCGCAATCCCATCGGCACCAGCGTCTGCGCGCTCGTCAAATCTTCCTCCGCCGTGTCGTCCAGCGGCGGCACGATCGCCACCCAGGCGCGCGGCTCCTGGTTAAAGAGGTAACGGATGATTGGCCGGTCCACTCGATCGTTGAGGTAGCCGCTCGCCCAGACGGCGTCCCGCGCCAGGAAAATACCCGACTCCTCCTTCTGCACGCTGGCGCCAATGGTGTTCCGCCTGTCCCCCTCCTCGGCCGTGCGCGAACCTGTGGCCAGGTCAATGCCTCGGTAACACTTTGCGTAAAGCCGGTCCACCATTTCCACGATCGGCTGGAAGGGCAGGTGCCCTTTGGCCGGCGTATCCAGAAACTTCAACGTCACGCCGCTGTTGTGCAGGCAGGCCGCGTCGTTGGCCATCGCGTGCAATGCCTGCCGCGCTTCTTCCCACGCCGGGTCGTTCTTCTGCGCGTCGGTGATCCCCTCCAGAAACCCGCTGCCGTAGCGCGTGCAAAACTGCACCCAGTCCCGCAGCGGAATATTCTTGACCGCGTAGGCCATGCACAGCGGGCGCATCCATCCGCTCCCAACCACCGTCAGCCATTCCCCTTGCGCGCACGGCTGCCCATACATGTCGAATATGTGTTTGAGGTAGCCCAGGTAGCCCCGCCGCGATTCAAAAAACCACACCGGCGTGTGGCGGAATTCGGCCGTCACCTCCCGCGACGCCGCGTTGTCGATGCGCAGCAGGATCTCGTGGACGCTGTAGTAGTAACTGTGCGCCGTGGCCATTTGGTAAAGCAATTCGCTCACCCCGCCCACAACGTCCTGATCCAGCGCCCGTGTCGCCCGCAGGTTCCCGTAAAAATACCGCAGCGCCGCCGCATGCCGCTCCCCGTCCCGGCTCCCGTCGGAAACCACTTGCCACTCCAGCCCGGCCAGATCGGCCCCCCGCTTGTCCGCGTTGACCGCCAATTCCCCGTCCCGCTCCATCATCACCTCCCAGATTTTGCCCACCACACGCAGTTCCCCGATGCGGAAGGCGTTGAGGTTGGCGGCCAGCCAATCCATCCGCAACTCTGGCATCGGCGAGTAGCGGAGGCGGATGGCCCACTCGATGCGGGCCTGGTTGAACTGCGATATGCCGGTGGGATTCATGGCTTGATAAATGGAGGGTTCTCCGCCCCCGTCTGGACTTCTTTTCCAGCCGTGGCGGCTTTCGCTCTTGAGTGCCAAAATGCGCTCTTCACGCGCACGAGTTGATCACATTTTCTCCTAGGCAAAAAACCGACTGGGGGAAAAAACGCACTTTTTTTGAAATTTTTTTTGGAGGCCCATTTTTGACCGCTTTTTGGCAAAATCTCGAACCCCCGGAAGCTCTGGATGGAAGCGATGCTTCACGGGTCGAAAAACGCGCCTTCGCCCGCCCAAATGCGCGCTTGGCGCGATCCAGCTCAACGAAAGCCGTAGTTAAGCTGCGTGGCGGACCAAAACTTTAAGTGGTAGTTAAATTCCGTGCTCCAGCGAAAACTTGGCCAACGAATTGCCGAACTGCGCCGCCAGCGAAAGCTGACTCAAGAGCAACTCGCCGAAGCTCTCGGCTGCTCGGTCGAGTTCATCAGTCTGGTCGAGCGCGGGGTCAACTCGCCCACCGTCGCTGGCCTGGAAAAGTTCGCCAAAGTGTTGAAGGTTCAGGTCAACGAGTTGTTCGTCTTTGAGGAGAAAAAGGGATGATGCGGGGCGATTCCTTCATCGCACGCCTGAAACAAACGCTCGATGGCGTCGTGGCAAACCTCCGGGCGAAGGGAATTCACGAGCGACACCTCTCCTTCGGAGGCGAGGGCGCAGCGCCCGCTCGCAAGCCTGTTGTCCCAACGGACGCCCGCTCGGAATTCCTTGCAAATCGCGCGATGGGTGATTGGGCGGAACGCCTCCTGACCGACGCAATCGTCCGCGCGTGTCCAGACTGGGTGGTATCGCAGTACGGTGACACCAACCGCATTGCCGCTGGCCATCCGGGATTTAGATCCTCCTACCTCGCGGGGATCGAGCAAACCCGACAATTTGGCAAGCGCCCAGACTTGTTGCTGTTTCCGGCCACCATAACGCCTCTCCCCGACCTATCGGCTCGCAGTCACGCTGAAGCCGAAGAGATCGTCAGGCAAGCTGTCGCCGCTATTGAGGTCCGCTCCAGCAAATTCCATGCCTTGACCTACATGGCGGTTCGCAAGCGACAGCGCGAGGCGGGAAAGACGACTGGCCGCGAATCTCCAAGTTTCACCGTTAAGGTGGAAGATCTCGTCATCGTGTATCGTTGGCTGGAGCGGTATCAGGTTCCGGAAAGTTATTTTCAAGTGTTCTTTGACTCGGTGTTTGCCATCAATTTTCTCGACATATTCGCCGTGGTGGCGGGCGGCGGCGGCTATTCCATCGAGTCACCGGCGAAAAGCCAGGAGAAGGCGACCATCATGATTCCCATTACCAGAGGCACACAGGTGGGAAGGGCCACTTCGATGCCAGCTTTCGCCGCCGAGCATCGCGTCACCGAACTCGGGCGGCACGACGCGTTCGTTGTCCCGCGGGGCGGTGGTTTTGAACTCGACGCTGCCGCGATGCGGAACGTTCTTCTGGCTGGCGATTAGTATCGTAGTAACGCGCTGCCAGGTGGTCAACGGCTGGCGTCCGCTCGTCCGGTGGCAACTTCTCCAACTCCGCCAGCTTGCGTGTGAGGTCGGCGGCGTCCGTTCGGCTCAACGGCGGCATTGCCGGGCACCGCATCTCCTCCACATCCTTCGGTTCAAGCTTGTTCAGTCCGTCGCCGTAAAACCGGTTCACTCGTGAAAACGCGAGCCGTCCTCCTGAACTGTTCAGGAACAGCGTCATCAATGGCGGCAATGTTTCACAGTCGGATTTGGCGTAAAGTCCGTGAAAACAAGTCAGGTTCCTCGCCCCGGATAAGTTCAGGATGAACTTCGCCCTTTCCCGTGAGAAAACGGCCACCCAGATGTCCGCCACAGCCCGGTTTTCCGGCAAATACCAAACGGGACGATGACTTGGCAGATGGCGCCGAGGAATGCCCCGGTTCTCTCCCAGTTTGAGGTATTTTGCCAGTCCTTGTCCGTCGTGCGACGGATTCAGCAGGAAGCATCGCCGCCCACGGGCCGCCAACGCCCGGAACTTCTCGACCGTGAACACCAGGCCCTCCGCGTCCACAGCCTTTGTCACGCAAGCCTCGACATGGTCATCTGTCAATTGATGTTCACTTATCCCAACCCGGCTCAGGCAAAAATAATCATTTGCTCCTGTTGCGATGCCGCGTCGACAGTCGAAGTAATCGCCAACACGCATCGGGAACAGCACCCAATCGGCCTGATCTCTCCCATTGAGCAACAGGTTCAGCCATTTCGCCCGCGGATTCAAAACCGAAAGCTCCATCTGTGCGCCGCCATGAGGCAAAGTTTGCCTCGAGATAAGCGCATCCACAAAACGCGCCGCCTCCTCCACTGACTCAACTCGCGCCGCTATGCCCGGAGCCTGCGGCGCGTGGCCTTTCTCCATAAACACGATGGCGCTGGTGGTCAGAGCGTCCTCGAAAAGATTCGCCGACGGTGTGAACACGGCCAGGCCCGTTGGTCGTATTACGCGCACCAGCCGCTCTTTTATTTCCTCACCGAAGTTCGCGTTCAGGAACTCCGCCGGCAGGATAACGGCAGCGCGACCGCCCGGCGCGAGATCCTCCCATATTTTCAGCAGGAACAGCGCATAGACATTCGTCAGGCGATCCAGCGGCGTGCCCAACCGTTCCTCAAAGTAGCGCCAATCTGTCTCCGAATACTCCAGCCGATGCGCCTTCACGTACGGGGGGTTGGCAATGATGCCCTCAAAGAGCCCGGCGTCGGACTTAAGATAATCCGCCAGAATGAGCTTCGCGCCTCGCGGAGCGGTCACTTTTGCATTTTGCAGAGTGTCGGCGTCTCGCTCCACGCCCACTAACGCCGCTTGCCGATCGATCTCGCGACACGCCGCCAACAAGCCGCCCAAACCCGCGGCCGGGTCGAGCACGGCGCGGGGCTTGGCCGACATCACCCACTTCGCCATCAATTTCGCGATTGCTAGCGGCGTGGCAACCTGCCCAAGCTGCTTTGTCTCCCGCTGCCACGCATCGACCGACGCAAACGAATCTGCCTCGCCTGTGGCGATTTCCACGGCGTTTGGCGCATAGTAGAGCGACAGGAATGTTTGATTGTCGCGCAGTGTCATCGTCGAAAGTATTCCAGCAGTTTAACTACGTGTCAACGTCCTTATGAAACCAAGGGTCATCAGATTTGCTGACGATTATCTCATTTGCAAGTTGCCCAATGCCCCCTCGACGGGATAAACCAGTGCTGCTGACAATGTTTTCCGCGCCATGAAACTTGGTCTTTTCGGCGGGTCTTTTGACCCCGTTCATTCGGGACATTTGCTGGCCGCCCGCGCCGCACGCGAAGAAGCCGCGCTGGACCGCCTTTTCTTCATTCCCGCCGCCCAGTCCCCCTTCAAACCCGCCCTTCAGCCCGCCCCGGCCGCCCAGCGTCTGCGCTGCTTGCGCCTGGCCCTGGCGGGCGACCCCGCCGCGGAAATCGACGATCGGGAAATCCGCCGCGGCGGCGTCTCTTACACCATCGACACCGTTCGCGCCTATGCCGGCCAATTCCCCGGCGCCGAATTGTTTTATCTCATTGGCGCCGATCAGGTGGGGCAACTGCCTCTCTGGCGCGACGCCACTGAATTGGCGCGCCTGGTTCAGTTCCTGATCATCCCCCGCCCGGGCGAGGCGGCTGCCCAATTGCCCGCTCCCTTTCGCGGTCGTGCCTTGCGCGGCTTCCCGCTGGCCGTATCCTCCTCGCAAATCCGGCGGCGCATCAAAGACGGCCTGCCTCTGACCCACCTCCTGCCCGACGCGGTGGCGGAGACCCTGGCCAATAATCGCCTTTATCTTTGACCAATTCCCTCTAACATCCCCGCAAAATGGATTCCAAGAAATTGGCGGTTCTCTGCCGCAAACTGGCCGAAAATAAAAAAGCCGAGAATGCTGTCATTCTCGACGTGCGCAAAGTCTCCTCCGTCACCGATTATTTTGTCATCGTCTCCGGCGCCAACGAGCCCCACCTCCGCGCCATCGCCACCGAAATTGCCGATGCTCTGCGCCACGATTATCAACTGCGTCCTCGCGCCATCGACGGGCGTGTCCGCGGCGCATGGCAGGTGCTCGACTATTCCGACGTCATCCTCCATATCATGCGCCCTGACGTTCGGGAAAAGTACGATTTGGAAAACCTCTGGGGAGACGCCCCGCGCCTCGCTCCGGCCAGAATCAGGCGTCCCCGTATCAAACCCACCGCCTGAGATTCTATCAATCTCCTGCCCTACGGAGTCTTGGGCGGAATCTCCGTCGCCGCCTTCGTCATGTCTTCGACAACTTTGCGAAATTCCTCCAACCCGGTCGATGGAATGATCACATTGTCGCGTCGCCCATTGACGTCCTCGGTGATCCGCAGAAACCGGCCCCGCGGGTTCTCCTTCAACGTGAATATGAAGGTCTTTCGCTCAATCTGTATCTTCTCGGTCTTTAAGGTGTCCTCGTTGACCGGCGGTTTCGGTGGCCCGGCGCTGTACGACCTGTACCCATGCGGAGAAGGACGTTCGTTTGAAATCATAATTCTCTATCTTTCACTCTGTCTCCCGTTTATGACGCTGTTAGCTTTCTCTATTACTCTTTTAATACAATCTCTCTTTTGTCAACTCCTGATTTTGCCAAAACTGCTGTAGCGCGCGTGTTCCGACGGCCCGCTCACACTCCATAGATAGAGGATCAACCCCCCGATGACCAGCATATTCACCGTTTCCGACGCCCCGTGCCACACCGCAAACGCCCGTGCCGCCTGCGTTTGTTGCTCGACGGTCCTCCCGTAATACTTCTCCTTGTGCAGTTTCTGCATCTTCGGTTGCGCCCACAATCCCCCCGCCAGCGCCACCCCCAGCAGCCCCATCGCCAATCCCACCTTCAACCGCTGCGGCGGACGGCCCGCATACAGCCACTCCGCCGCCAAATGCGCCAGCGCTATCGCCCCGCAGCAGATTTGCACCTCGAAAAACCGCGCTACCATCGCCTCCGCCGCGAATCCAACCCCGGGCGCCGTCAACCTCCTTGTCATTTCCTCCGAAAACATCGCCGGCAGTGCGATGGTCAGAAACACCGCTGACCCAAACCACGTCGCCGCGTTGAGGATTCCCACCAATCTCAAAAATGCTGTCACCCCGCCAACTTAAAGCAACCCTCCCGCGCCTGCCAAGCAGAACGTTCGCTCTTTTACTTGCTCCCGCCGGCCGACGCCGCCAGCGCGTTCGTAGGTGGCGGAGGCGGAACCGGCCGGTTGAGCACAAATCCCGGCGGCATCGGCGGCATTCCAGGCGGCATCGGCGGCATCGGCGGCATCGGCGGCAATTCTCCCACCAGCCGCCGCCACAGTTGCCTCTCTCTCGCTGGCATCGCCTCCCACTTCGCGGCGTTCTGCAAAAACTGGTTCCTCTCCTCCGGCGCCATCGTCGCAAACTTCTCAAACGACGCCATGCACTGCCGCCGCTCCCCCGCCGGCAGCAGCGCGAACTCCCTCAGTGTCTTCTCCATTTCCTTCCGTTCCCCAGCCGACAACGTCTCCATCGTTTGCTTCTGCTCCTCCCCCGGCAGCGCGAAGAAATGCCGGAACTGCCCGCACAACTCCGCCCGCTGGCCCTCCGGCAGCTTCCCCCACCGCTTCAATTCCTCCTCCCACTGGCCTCGCCGCCCGGGCGGCAGCTTGTTCAATATCTCCTGCTGGCCCGCCGGCGAACTCCGCCACCACTCCAAATAAGTCCGGATAAACTGCTCCTTCTCCAGCAGCGCCTTCTGCGTCTCCGCCGGCACCTCGTCCCATTGCCGCAATTCTGTCAGGATCATCGGCTGGTCCAGCGGCGACACCCGCTTCAATTCTTCCGCCCGTTCCTCCGGCTTCTCCCGTATCAGCGTCATCAGTATCCACCGCAATTCCGTTTGATGCAGCCGTGCTTCCCGCGCCTCCGGCGGCATCGCCTCATACTCCCGCACCTTCGCCAGAATCGCCGCTCTTTCCTCCGCCGGCCTGCTCGCCAGCGCCCGTTCCCTCTCCTCCTCTGTCATCCCCAATAGCCCGCGAAAATACTCCACCGGCGATAGATGGTGCAGCGTCACCCCAGGCGTCACCGTCTGATACCAATGCGGCGGCGGCGGCGGCCCTTGCGCGCTCGCTGGCTGCGCCCAACCGCTCCATGACATCGCCATCCAGAGCACCGCTCCGCCTGTGAATTGAAATCCTATCCGTCGCATCGCCTCTTATTGCAAGACCGCCAGCAAATCGTCATCCGCCACCGTTACTTTGTTCAGCCGGTTGATTGTATCAAAGTCCTTCAGCCAATCCATCGGCGCCAGCGCCGCCAGTCGCCCCACGCTGGCCACCTCGCGCGCCACCTGCGCACGATGAACCGCTTGATACTCCCGGAACGATAACGTCGCGCAACACACCATCGCCGCTCCCAGCGCCAGGCGCGCCCTCCAGCCGCTGCTCATCCAGCGCCACGGCGCCAGTCCTTGCCCCCACCCGCTCCTCACGGGCGCTCGTTGCGCCGCTTGCACCACCCGGGCCGTGAAATTCGATGACACCGGCGCTGCTCCAAGCCGGTGCAACAGCCGGTCCAATCCCTCCTCTTCCTCCCACTTCTCCAGGCATTCCGGATGCGCCGCAAGCCATTGCCCCACCCGCGCCTTCTCCTCCGCCGTTAATGGCCGGCGCCAACTGATCTCGGTGAATCTTTGATAATCCGCGTCCTGCATCATCGCTCTCTTCATAAACACCTCTTCTCACGCAGAGTTTCGGCCCCCTGTTCCTCCCACGCTCCGCTCCGCAAATACGGTTTGAGTATCTCCTTGAGTCTTTCCCGCCCCCGATGAATCAACGACTTGGTGGCCGAAAGCGAACATCCCAGCGCCTCGGCAATCTCCTCGTATGAAAGCTCCTCCTCCCGGCACAGCGCAATCGCCAGCCGCTGTTTCTCCGGCAATCCCTCCAGCGCCTCCTGTATCTTCCTCTCCAGTTCCCCGTGCAAATACGCCTCCGGCGGTGATTTCGTCCGCCCGTCCGCATATTGCCGCGCCCCTTGTTCCTCGCTTTCCGACTGGCTGGACTCGATGGATTCCGCCACGTGCCGCCCCCGCCGCCGAATCTCGTTCAGACACAATCGCCGCGCGATCGTGAATATCCAGGTCGAGAATTTCGCCGACGCCTCATATCGGTCGGCCGATTGGTACACCCGGATGAACACATTCTGGGCCAGGTCTTCGGCCTCCTCCGCATCCCGCAGCATCCGATACATGAGGTTCACAATGGGATGCTTGTACTTCTCCACCAATTCCTCAAAAGCCTTCAGGTCTCCGTTCTTTACGCGAAGCATCAACGCGGCATCCGGGTCCATTGGCGTGGCCATCGCCATCAATCTACCTAAACACCGCCCAACTCTCAAGGTTGCCCCTCCAAAAGAACTTTAAACTTCCCCTCCCGCCCCTTAGTCTTTGCCTATGGCTCGCAAAGACCCAGCCCAATCTTCTCTTCACGCCCTCAATGACGTGATCGGCATCGTCCTCGGCGCCGCCGCTCTCCTGCTCCTGGTGGCACTGCTCTCCTACGATCCCCACGATTCCGCCGTCAATTTGGTCCCTCCCAATAATCCCCCGCACAACCTCGGCGGCCCCGTCGGCGCCTGGCTCGCCTTGAACTTGTTCCGTCTTTTCGGCGTCGCCGCCTTCATGCTCCCCGTCCTCCTCCTGATGTTCGGCCTCGGCTACCTCTTCCAATTCCTGGCCTACTTGCAGCGCCGCTGGGCCTGGGGCTTGGTTCTGCTCCTCTGCTGCATGGGCTTGGCCAGCATGTTCGAGCCTGATCTGCGCTTCCTCCAACGCTTGCAAAAAACCCTCAACGCCCCCAGCGTCGGCGGCTTCTTCGGCCAGTTCCTTTACAAGGATGTCTTGCGTTACGTCGGCAAAGTCGGCGCCTCTATCGTCCTCGGCGCCGTCTATCTCATCAGTCTCATTTACCTCACCAATTTCAAGCTCGGCCAATGGTGCCGCCAACTCTGGGCTGGCCATCCCTACCCCAGTTTGCCCGCAGACGCCGATCTCCAACGCCGCGCACGCGACCTCGAAAAACAGGCCCGCAAATTGCAGGAACAACTCGATAAATCCTCCAAATCCACCGCTAAGCTCCCGGAACCCAGCGCTTTAGGCCCCGACTTGCGCCCCGTGCCCGAACCCACCGTGCGCGACTTGAGCGTCCCCCAGCCCAAGCCCGGCGAGCGTCCAAAACAACAGCCGCCCGAACCCCAAAAGGAACCCGCCCCGCCGGAGGAAGGTGTCGTCATTCCCGCAAAGGAAGTCGCCGCCGCCACAACGGATGTCTCGTCCAAACCGCCCGTGACCGCCGAACCGGCGTCCAAAGAAGAGGAACACGCTCCCGTCGCCGAGCCCGATTCCGCCTCCGCGCCGGACTCTCCGCCTCCTCCGCCAAAACCCAAGCCCGCTCCGCGCAAACCCAGACAAATCGCTGTCGCCGCTACTCCAAAAATTGGCAATTACTCCCTGCCACCTCTGGATTTCCTCCAATATCCGGACACCACCACCAAACCCACCGAGTCCAAAGAGGAACTCATGGCCAACGCTCGCCTCATGCAGCAAACCCTCGCCCAATTCGACATCGAAGTCGCCCTCGGCGACATCACCAAGGGGCCTACCATCACCCGTTACGAACTCCACCCCGCTCCCGGCGTCAAACTGGAGAAAATCGTCAGTCTCAGCAACAACATCGCCGCCGCGCTCAAGGCCGAACGCATCCACGTCCTGGCCCCCGTCCCCGGCAAAAGTTCCGTCGGCGTCGAGGTCCCCAACGCCGTCAAGACCAAAGTCATCATGCGCGACATCTTCGACTCCGATGAATGGCGCAACACCAAGGCCCGCATCCCCCTCTCTCTGGGCAAGGACGTCTATGGCCAGCCCATCGTCGCCGACCTCGCCGAAATGCCCCACCTCCTCATCGCCGGCAGCACCGGCTCCGGCAAGTCCGTTTGCATCAACGCCATCATCACCTCCCTCCTTTACAGGTTCCCTCCCGACCAGCTCCGCTTTGTCATGATCGACCCCAAAGTCGTCGAACTCCAGCAATACAACACCTTGCCCCATCTCGTCGTCCCCGTCGTCACCGATCCCAAAAAGGTCATCCTCGCCTTGCGCTGGGTCGTCAACGAAATGGAAAAACGCTACCAGATCTTCGCCAAGGTCGGCGTCCGCAACATCCGCTCCTTCAACGACCGCCCCAAACACAAGCCCATTCCCCCTTCCGAACCCGAATTGCCGCTGCTCTCTCGCAAGGAAAAAATCGAAGCCGGCTCCGACGGCTTCGCCGTGGAATTGGACGAGGAGATTGTTGTCCCGCGCGACGAGGAAATCGTCATCCCCGACTACCTCAGTTACATCGTCGTTATTATTGACGAATTGGCCGACCTCATGCTCGTCGCCCCCGCCGATGTCGAAATGGCCATCGCCCGCATCACCCAGATGGCCCGCGCCGCGGGCATTCATTGCATTGTCGCCACCCAGCGCCCCAGCGTCGATGTCATCACCGGCATTATCAAGGCCAACATCCCCGCCCGCATCGCCTTCCAGGTCGCCGCCAAGGTCGATTCCCGCACCATCCTCGACGCCATGGGCGCCGACAAACTCCTGGGCAAGGGCGACATGCTTTACCTTCCTCCCGGCTCCGCCAAATTGATCCGCATTCAGGGCGCTTTGATCACCGACCCCGAACTCCAAGCCATCGTCGATTTCATCGCCAGGCAGGGCAAGCCCAGTTACGAAGTCGAAATCCACCAGCAATTGCAAAAGGCCGGCGACGGCCCCGACCTCGAAAACGGTGCCAGCGGCGAGGACGAGGAGCTTATCCAGCAATGCATCGAAGTCATCCGCACCGAGCAAAAGGCCAGTGTCTCCCTCCTCCAGCGCCGCCTCCGTCTCGGCTACACCCGCGCCGCCCGCATCATGGACGAACTCGAACTCCGCGGTATTGTCGGTCCCGGCAAAGGCGCCGAACCCCGCGACATTCTAATTGACCTCGACCCCGCCCCTCCCGCCGCACCTCCTCCCCCCGCCAACGACCCGCCCGCCTGACGCCCCGTCCACTTTGTCCACTCCGTCCATCGCAGTCCATCCCCTCAAATTTTCGGCAAAACCTTCCAAACCGTCTTTCCAAATGACAAATTCTCAATGACAAATTCCCAATTCAGAGATGCGGGTTGCCGCGCCTCCTCCCCGCCGCCTCCCGCCCTTCCGGCGTCCCCACATACTCCCGCGCGTTCCGGTAACTGATATTCCCTATCATCTTCCCCAGCAGCGCCTCGTCGTTCGGCAGGTCCCCGCTCTCCACCTCCCCGCCAATCAAGTTGCACAGCACGCGCCGGAAGTACTCGTGCCGCGGATACGACATGAACGACCGCGAATCGGTCACCATCCCCACAAACCGCGACAGCAATCCGATGTTTGACAACGCGTTGAGCTGCCATTCGATCCCTTCCTTCTGGTCCAAATACCACCACCCCGCCCCGAATTGCAGCTTCCCGGCCTTCGTCCCGTCCTGAAAACTCCCAATCGCGGTCGCAAACACGTAATTGTCCGCCGGATTGTTGTTATACACGATCACCTTGGGCAAATGCCCCTCCCGGTCCAGCAAATCCAGATACTGTGCCAGACCCCGCGCCTGCCGATAATCGCCGATGCTGTCAAACCCCGTGTCCGGCCCAAGCTGCCGCAGCAGGCGCGTGTTGTTGTTCCGCATCGCCCCTAGGTGCAGTTGTTTCACCCAGCCTTTCTCCGCATCCCACCGCCCGAAATCCAGCATCAGGCACGTCCGGTATTGCTCCCCTTCCTCGGCCGACGCCGCCTTTCCCCGCCGCGCCTTGGCGAACACCGCCGCCGCCGCCCTCTCAGGACACGGGCTGGCCGGGCACTGCGTCAGTCCGTGGTCCGACAACCGGCAGCCCCGCGCGTGAAAATAATCGTGCCGCCGCCGTAGCGCCGTGACCAGCGCCTCCAGGTTCCCGATCTCCATGTCCGCCACATTCTCCAGTCGGTTGACCCACTTATTGAACGCCACGGGTTCATCAACCATCAGCGCCTTGTCGGGCCGGAACGTCGGCAGCACGCGCGTGCCTACTCCGTCGGCCTCGATCTTTTGATGATGCGCCAGGTCATCCGTCGGGTCATCCGTCGTGCATACCGTCCTGACGTTGAATTTCTTCAGAATCCCCCGCGCGCTCAGTTCCGGCCTCGCCAACAGGTCCTTCGCCCTGCTCCAGATGCGCGCCGCGCTTTCCTCGTTCAGAAACTCGTCGATGCCGAAGTAGCGCTTAAGTTCCAGATGCGTCCAGTGATACAGCGGATTGCGCAACGTCTGCGGCACCGTCGCCGCCCAGGCGCGGAACTTGGCCAGCGGCTCCGCGCTGCCCGTGCAGAACTCCTCGCCCACTCCGTTGGCCCGCATCGCCCGCCATTTGTAATGATCCCCCTCCAGCCATATCTCGAACAGGTTTTTAAACTGCCGGTTCTCCGCAATGTCCTTTGGCGGCAGGTGGCAATGGTAATCAAATATCGGCTCCACTTTTGCGTATTGCTCGTAAAGCCGTTGCGCCGTCCGGCTGTGCAACAGAAATTTCTCGCTTATGAATTTCATGTCAGTCCTTCGCCAAATAGAGCGGCTTGATGTGCCGTTCGTAAAGGTTCTCCGCCACGTTCCTCCCCACGGTTTCCTTGTATTCCTCCAATGCGTTCAAATACCGCCTTCCCATCTTCGCCGCAATCTTATAGCCCACGTGCAGCAATTGCCGCGCGTGCCGGTTGTAGGCCGGGTTCTTCTCGTCATGCCGCACCGCCGCCACGAATTGCTCCGCACTCCAGCCCCGCACTGTTGCCGCCGATGGCAACTTCCCCCGGTCGATGTCCAGCACCGCCGCGTACGGCCCGCACAACTCGTCGATGTGTTCCAGCGCGCCCGCGTAAACGTCCTGTGCCACCGCCAATCCCTCCCCTCCCGCCGACGCCAGTCCAATCACCTCTTCCAGCCACGTCGTCCCGGCCGTTTTCACGTGGACCCCGGCCCCAAACTGGCGCAACGCCCGCCGGATTGGCCCGTAAATCGAAAACTTGTCGCTCCCCGAATGCACGCTCAACTTCAGGCCGGGCGGAAACCCGTATTGCTTGACTGCCAGCCCAATCACCGCCAAATCCTCCTTGAATTCCTTCTCGAATTGTTCCACGTCCCCGTCGTAATCCACCCCTTTGTTGAACCGCCCCGTGAATTTCGGCGCGATCGTTTGCAGCGGGATGCCCTCATCCCCCAGCGCCGCCAATATGACCAGCAACTCCGCCGGCGTTTGCGCCGTGTCCGTCTCGTCCATCGACACTTCCGTCACGAAATTGCCCGCCCCCTTGGCCTGCGCGATACGCCGGTAAATCTTCCCCGCCTCCCGCGCCGCCAAATAATACTTGTTGACAATCCTCTCCACCCCCGCCCGCTCCATTTCGATTGGCCGCCCGATCCCCGGCGCCCCTGTCTCCCCCGCCAATTCCCCGTGCCGCTCCACAAACCTTCGCCCTGCCTCCGCCGGCGCCGCTTGCCCGATCCACTCCGCCACGTCAATGGTGAAAAAATCCGCGTGCGGCAAATAACGCTCCACCGTCTCCAGCCCGATATGGTCCGCATCCACAAAATACGGCTTGTTCCATTTCAGCGCCTTCACCGCCGCCTCCGCCGCCGCACGGCTTTGCCGCGGCTCCGACCCGATGATCACGTGCTCCCGGTTGGATTTGTTCCACACCGGCACGACATCGACGCCCTCGGCCGCCGCCCGAATGCACGCCCTTAATTGCGCCTGGGCCTGCCGCCCAAAGCGGTCTCCCATCCCAATCGAGTATTTGCCCATTGCAAGGAACTCAGTCATTTTGGTTCTTTCCACCTTACCAATTGTCCCTCCCCTTCGCACGCCCTTTTCCTCGATGACCAATGACAGATTTTCAATCCAGAAGCCCCAATTCTTAAAGCCCCACCTCGCCAACAGGACTTACCCAAATAGTCAAATCCGCCCTCCCCATCGCCCCACCAAAATGTGGCATTGCCCTCTCGCCCGCTTTCCGCTTTCATCCACTCCATGTCGTCCAGAATGGCAAACCCTTACACGGACTCCGCAAAGCCCGCCCGCCACCAATTCGCCAGTGATAACTACGCCGGTATCTGCCCTGAAGCCTGGGCCGCCATGCAAAAAGCCAACCATGGACACGCCGCCTCCTACGGCAATGACCCTTGGACACAAGACGCCGCCGACCTCATCCGCGACATCTTCGAAACCCGCTGCGAGGTCTTCTTCGTCTTCAACGGCACCGCCGCCAACTCTCTCTCCCTCGCTTCCCTCTGCCAATCCTATCACAGCATCGTCTGCCACGAACTGGCCCATGTCGAAACCGACGAATGCGGCGCCCCCGAATTCTTTTCCAACGGCACCAAAGTCCTCACCGTCCCAGGCCCGGACGGCAAAGTCACTCCCGCCGCTCTCGATCGCATCGTCACCCGCCGCTCCGACATTCATTATCCAAAACCCCGCGCCGTCAGCCTCACCCAGGCCACCGAAGTCGGCACCGTCTATTCCCCGGACGACCTCAAAGCCTTGTGGGCCGTCGCCAAATCCTTCGGCTTGCGCATTCACATGGATGGCGCCCGCTTCGCCAACGCCGTCGTTTCCCTCAACCTCAAACCCAAGGAAATCACCTGGCAGGCCGGCGTGGACGTCCTCTGCTTTGGCGGCACCAAAAACGGCGTCGGTGTCGGCGAGGCCGTCGTCTTCTTCGACCCCAAACTGGCCGACGAATTCGCTTACCGCTGCAAGCAAGCCGGCCAGCTTGCCTCCAAGATGCGCTTCCTCGCCGCCCCTTGGCTCGGCGTCCTGCGCGACGGCGCCTGGCTCCGTCACGCCGCTCACGCCAACCAGATGGCCGCCCGTCTCGAAGCCGGATTGCGCCTGCTCCCCCGTGTTAAAATCCTTTTCCCCTGCCAGGCCAACTCCGTCTTCGCGGACATCCCCTTGGCCGCCGCCGATGCGCTCTGGAAAAAAGGCTGGCTTTTTTACACCTTCATTGGCCAGGGCGGCTGCCGTCTCATGTGCTCCTGGGATACCGCCGAACCCGACGTGGACGCCTTCCTCGCCGATTTGCAAGCGGTTCTGTAAATCTTGGCGAAGCCGCAGGCAGACGAGGCCGCGGACAAACCTCTTCCGATAACAGATGACAAATTCTCAATAACCAATTCTCAATCGAGATGCCCGGAATCTTAAAGCATTACCTCGTCAACAGAATTTCCTGCAAAAACTGATCCCTTCTTTCCTCCGCTCAATACTCCCTGGCCGGCGGCATCGAGTTGGTTCCCATATTCTGTTGCGGAACCATCGGGGCGCCCCCGTTTTTAATCCGCTCGCGCTCTTGCTTCTCCTCCTCCTTTTTCTTCTCGGCAGAGCGTTTCTCCGCTTCCTTGGCCAGTTGGGCGTCGATGGCCGCGTTGCGTTTTTGCTCGTCGTCGCGGATTTCCATCTCGGCTTGTTTGACGCCCGAAAGCTTGTTCCGCTCGATCGACGCGACCAAAGCCGCGCTGGCCGGCGTCGGCAGCACCGTCGGCTTCAACAATATCACCAGCTCCGTGCGCAAGTTCTGCATCGACTTGCTCTTGAACATGTTCCCCAAAAGCGGAATGTTCTTCAAATACGGTATCCCGGAATCCGATGTCGTCCGGCTGTCGCTGATGAATCCTCCCAATATGATCGTCTCCCCGTCCCGCACCGCCACCTTGGCCCCCGCCTGGCGCTTGGTCGTCGTCGGCACTGAGCCGACCCCCGCGATTTGCTGCCCGGGCCCCAGTTGTTCCACGTCCGCCTGTATGTCCATCACCACAAGCCCGTCCGGATTGATCAGTGGCAGCACTTGCAGATGGATGCCCACTTCCAACTGCGTGTACTGCGAACTCGGCCCCGACCCATACCCGTAATTGTATGTCCCCGTCACGTACGGAACCGTGTTGCCGATGAACAGGTCCGCCGGCACCGCGTGCGATGTCTGTATCCGCGGCCGCGACAGCACATTGACCCGGCTGTCCCCCGCCACCGCTTCCAGCACCACATTCAGGTCGTTGCCAAATTTGGAGAAATAACTGAACCCTCCCGGCAGATTGGCCAGCGTCGAGCCCGCCCCCGCCACCCCATTGCTCGAACCGCCGCTGCCGGTCAGAAAACCGCTGGCGCCTGAACTCAAGTTGTTCAGCCCCCCGGCCCCGGAATAGTTTCCGCTGTTCTGCCGGTTCACCAGGTAGCTCACCCCCGTGCTCTCCGTCCCTGTCAAGTTGATTTCCATCACGATCGCGTCGATCAGCACCTGCGCCAGCACCACGTCCAGCTTGCTGATGATGTCCTTGATCATCTTCATGTCGTCGTCATTGGCGAATACCAGCAGCGAATTCGTGCGCTCGTCCGCTATGATCTTGGTCTGCCCAAATAGCTGAAACTGTCCCGCGCTCGCCGCGTTGGACACTATCTTTTGCAAATTGTTCTGAAACGAACTCCGCGCGCCCGTTGCCGCCGATCCCAGCGCGCTCGTCCCCATCGCCTGCCCCGGATAACCCCCGGCGCCCCCCATGCCCCCCACGCCGCCCTGCGTTCCCGTCATCGACGTCCCGGTCCCGCGCGAAAAGGACGTCGCCCCGGAACTGCTCTTTCCCACCGATGTCCCGCCGCTGGCCCCCAGCGCGCTCAGCGCCGAGGCGATGTCGCTCGCCAGCGCGTACTTGATCGGTATGACTTCCGGCTTGAGGCTCATTGGCGTCATCACGTCGATCCTCTTCACCATTTCCATCATCCGGGACACGTTCTCCGCGTAGTCCCTCAGGATCAACGTCTGGGTGCTCGGCAGCGCGATGATGCTGTTGGCCATCCGCGAAAACGGCTTGAGCACCTCCACTAGGTCCTGCGCCGACGCATAGCGCACCTGCATTATCTGCGTCACGAACTTCCCCGCTTCCGGTATCGCCGCGTTCGACGAGATGAGTCCGCCCGCCGTCGGCGCCGACGCCTCCGTCACCACCTTGGCGAATTTGTCCCCAATCGGCACAATCGTGATCCCGTTCATCCCCAGCACCGTTTCCAGTGCCACGATCGCTTCCGAGCGCGTCAATGGATGTTCCGTTTTCAGCGTGATCGTCGTCGTCGCTGCCACTGACGCCGCGCCGGAACTGGCCCGCAATAGCGTGCGTCCGACCAGATCGGCGTAAATCTCCAGCAATTGATCCACCGGTATCGCCGGAAAATTATACGTGGTGTCCGCCACGTCCCCAGCCGGCTGGTTTGTGCTGGCGCTGGCCGTATTGGTCGCGCCTCCCGCTTTGGCCGCCCCCGTGGCCCCCGTCGGCGTCGCCGGCGCGGGGACAGGCACACCGGGAACATTCGCCGCGCCAGGCGCTGGCGGCGGCACCGGTATCGCGTTGCGCCGGGCCGCTGGCGGACCAATTGGCCGCGTCGGGATCGGAGGGACTTGGGCCATCTGCCATCCCTTTGCGGCGTCTGAACCTGTTTGCCCCTCAACCATCGTTGAAAGCGCCAGGACCAGGCACAACGGCATCAAATGTTTTCGCTTCATAAATTCTATTACACCGGCTTTGGACTCGGCGGCACTCTCGGATTCGGATTGGGCCCCGGTCTCGGATTCGGGTTGGGCCCGGGTTTTGGCGCCGGCGGGCCTTTTTGTCCAGGCACCGGCGGCTTGGCGCCCGCGTTCGGCGGATGCGCCCCCGCCGCGGGCGGCCCCCCGCTTTGCGGCGGCTTCGCGCCTGCGGCCTTGGGCTTGGGCGCCGGCGCCACCGGCGCCGCCTTCCGATAATTGGCCGCCAGCGTGATCGCTCCCCCCAGATGGTAGCGCGTCGATTCCATCGGCTTGAGGCTCAGTTCTATGACCCGAATCATCGACGGATCGTTCCCGATGTTGTAAAGAAAGTTGATCAGTTGCGGTTCCTGGCTTTGCACCTGAATCTGAATGGCTTCCTCGTCGAAAAACTCGTTGTTCTTCACTCGGCTGCCCACCGGTTGGACTTTATCAACCGACACCCCGCACTTTTTGGCCTGTGTCAACACGGTCGATTGCAGTTGCACCTGCTTGTCCATCACCCCGGCCCCTTCCTGCTTGATCAATTTGGCAAGTTGCTTGTTGTACCCGTTGGTCGGATCCACGTCTTTGTCGATCTCCTTCTTGTACTTCTCCATCGTCGCGTACATCTCGTTCAATTGACGCCGCGTCCGCCCCCATTCCCCAAAATGCGGCCACACAAATAAATAATTCAGCACCAGCACCACCACCAGCCCTATGGCCATCACGATCCGCCTCTCCTGCGGTGTCAACTTCAATTGTGCCGGTGCGTCACTCATTCTCCGTCACTTTCATCTGACAATTGAACGACCAGTCCGTCAGGTTCCCACGCCCGCTGTTGATGTTCGGCGCCGACACCTCCGTAAACAGCGGCTCGTTCTCCTGGTTGGGATTGAGCGCCCGCCGCATCTTCTCGTTGAAATCGTCCACCGCGTCCCGCTCCTCCGTCGGCACCGTCCCCCTCAACTCCAGTTTGCCCCGCTGGAAATACATGTTCTCCAGTGTGATGCTCTCGGACATGTTTTCCGCCACCGCCCTCCAGCAATCCAGCCCCTTGTACTTCAACTCCTGCCGTTCCATCAGGATTTGGATTTGCCCGTAATCCTTCAGCGCGTTGGTATAGTTGATTCCGTAACCTTTGAGATCTTGCCTCACTCGGTCATACTGCATCTTCAACCCGTATAGCGCCCCGAAGTAAATAATTACCCCGATGATATACGCCCCGAACACCGCCGTTAATCCACGCAACCACAGCCCATCGACAAACTGCTGCCGATACCGCGTCGCAAAATCGCTCGGCACCAGGTTGCTCCCGGTCGAATTGTTCGCGCACCGCTCCGCGCTCAACGCAGCCAACTGCGCCTCAGCCGCCGGCGCCACAATGTCGATCTGCTCCCCCGCCTCCTTGAATACCGATTCCCAGTATCGGGCCTCCGGGCCTCCCGCCACCAAATGAATCTTCGGCGGACCCGGCAGCCACCCTTCCACCTCCCCGGCCCACGCCATCTGCTGAAGTTGCGTCTTCAGTCGCGCTCCACGCTCCGCCCCCATCGGCAGCGCCACCAGCGCCAGATGCTGCACCGTCCCTCCTTGCCACCACACCACCAGCGCCGGCTCGCCCTCAGCCCCGGCAAAGATCCACACCCCCTCTTCGCTGATCTCCGCCGCCAGCAATTGGTCCAGCCCCGGTGCTTCCAGCCGGTCGGTCACATATCCTTCCCCCTCCAGTTTGCCCAAAAAATCCTCCACCACGCTCCGCGCCGCGATGATGACAATGACCGTCTGCAACGCCTCCGGCTTGTCCGCCGGCCGCGGCAGCAGATAGAAGCTCCACACTATGTGCGTGACCGGCAGCGGTGACAGCTTCTCCAGTTGCAGCTCCACCATCTGCCGAATCTCCACCGCGTCTCCGGCTGGCATCTGCACCGCCCGCAAAAAAACCTTCTCCGCCGGCATCCACGCGATATTGAGCTTGCCTCTAAACAACGTCTGCCAATCTTTGGCCCCGACGCCCGCCGGCGGCGCCTCGTTTTCCAATAGCGCCTTCTGACCCTGCACCGTGAATCGCTCCCCCTGCGCCGAAAGCTGCCACAATCGCCGGCCGGTGATGCTGGTCTGCAGGACGTTGGCCGTGTACCACCGCGCCATTACGATCCTTTCGTCCACCCGCCCTGCTTGGGTTCCTCCACCAGCGATTTGAGGTGTTCTTCCGATTGCGTCACCCTCAGCACTTCTTCGATCGTCGTCTTGGCCGCCTTCACCTTCTTCCATCCGTCATTGCGCAAGGTCCTCATCCCGTTTTCCATCGCCTTTTGCGCCAGCGTTGACGCTGCCGCCCGCCTCAGGATCAGCGAGCGCAATTCCTCGTCGATGAACATCAATTCATAGATCCCCATCCGGCCCTGATACCCCAATTGCCGGCACTCCTCGCATCCCGCTCCTTTGTAGAATTTCGATGTCCCAATATCCTCCTCGGGAAATCCGATCCGCTCCAGATACGCCCGCTCCACCTTCTGCTCCGCCTTGCACTTCGGGCAAATCGTCCGCACCAACCTTTGCGCCAGCACCGCCTCCACCGACGATGCCACCAAAAACGGCTCGATCCCCATGTCGATCAGCCGCGTAAACGCGCTCGGCGCGTCGTTGGTGTGCAGCGTGCTGAACACCAAATGGCCCGTCAGCGCCGCTCGTATCGCTATCTCCGCCGTCTCCAAATCCCGAATCTCTCCCACCATGATCACATTCGGGTCCTGCCTCAGGATGTGCCTCAGCCCCATCGCAAATGTCAGCCCGATGTCCGACCGCACCGCTATCTGATTGATCCCCTTCAACTCATACTCCACCGGCTCCTCAATCGTTATGATCCGTTTGGTCACCGAATTGATCGAGCTTAGAAACGCATACAACGACGTCGATTTCCCCGACCCCGTCGGCCCCGTCACCAGGAATATCCCGTGCGGCTTGACGATGATCTCCCGTATCCGCGATTCCTCCGCCATGTCAAATCCCAGCTTCTCCAAACTCAAAAATATCTTCCCTCGCGTCAGCAGCCGCAACGACACGCTTTCCCCATACACCGTCGGCACCGTCGATACTCGGATGTCGATCTCCTCCCCCTTGATCCTCACGTTGATCCGCCCGTCCTGCGGCAGCCGCTTCTCCGCTATGTTCATCCCCGACATCACCTTGATGCGCGAGATCAACGACGCCTGGAACCGCTTCAATTGCGGCGGCATTGGCGTCTGGTGCAATATCCCGTCTATACGATAGCGGATGCGCAACTCGTCCTCCGCCGGCTCAAAATGGATGTCCGTCGCGCGGTCCTTGTACGCCTCCCATATAATCTGGTTCACAAATCGGATCACGCTCGCCTCCTGGTCCCCTTCGGCTATCTCCTTCGTCTCCGCAAGCACCTCCAGATCGTCGTCGTCCTTGGCGATTTCCTCCAGCGTCTCCGCTCCTACTCCGTAAAACTTCTTCAGCGACTTCTCGATCTCCGTCCGCGTCGTTAGCGCGAAAGTCACCGGCACACGCGCGTCGAACTGCACGGCGCTGAGCATCGCCGCGTCGAACGGATTGCTCACCGCCACCCGCAGTTGCCCCTTCTCAAATTCCACCGGCAGCACCGAATATTGGAACGCGATCTTGGTGGAGATCCTCTTGCGCGCCTCCAGCGGCACCTCCGTCTTCGTCAGATCCACGTACGGCCAGTCCAGCGCCTTGGCCAGTTCCTGTAGGAAAGCCTCCTCCGAACTTCCCTTCTCCCGCGCCACGAACCCCAGCAGCGTCTCCTGCGAGCCGCCTTCCACGGCCACGCGCCACGCCTTGTTCCACTCCTCCAACTGCCGAGGGGTGGCCACGTTGTGCCGTTCCAGCAATGCTTTAATTGAAACTATCGCCATGACTCTCTGTTCAACTCAGTGAAACAAACCAGCTTATGAAAAGTTGCGCAAACGTCAAAGCTTTTGCGCCCAAACTGGTGCGTTTTGGGTGTGAGACAAAATTCTTTGCCGACCGGTTTTTGCGAGACAGAAGTATATGCGACCCAATATACTCCTTTGGGGCCACGTTTGCCCTCTCTCCCCGCGTGCGGGGAGAGAGCCGGAG
>JBEKSF010000040.1:0-42260 GCA_049517295.1 Verrucomicrobiota bacterium | reverse complement strand
AATCCCCGATGCTGGTGACGCTGCCGGGAATCGTGATGCTGGTCAGGCTATGGCAACCCCAGAACGCACCATCCGTGATGCTGGTGACGCCGTTGCCAATGGTGACGCTGGTCAGGCTGGCGCAGCCCCAGAACGCATCATCTCCCAAGCTGGTAACGCTCCCGGGAATCGTGACGTTGGTCAAGCCGCCGCACTGCCCGAACGCATAAGATCCAATGTTGGTGACGCCATTGGAGATGGTGACGCTGGTCAGGCCGCACCGCCCGAACGCATTATCTCCTATGCTGGTAACGCTCCCGGGAATCGTGACGTTGGTCAGGCGGGCGGAGAAGACAGGGTTGCCATTCCCAATGCCGGTGACCAGTAAATTGTTGATATTGGATGGTACGGTCACAGATTCGGCAGTCCCCGTGTAAGCGGTGATGGTGATGGTATTCGTATCACCGGAATTTATGCTGTAATCGAAACCAGAACCTAATCCTGATTGGGCTTGCACCGCTGCCGGCAGGATCAACAAGCTCAAGACAGCCAAAAGGACAGCGAAACGCCGATCTTTGAAAAGGGCCTTGGACAGGAATCGCGAATGGATGGCTTGCATAAAATGCATCTGTTTGCACTTCTTCGCGCTGGTTTCGGCCAGCTACGTCACACGGTATTCCCTCATAAGGTTGATTTGATTTGTGCTCATTCTATCGGGTTGGAAACAATGAACACAAAAAGCTCAGGTCCACAACAAAGCCTATGGGTAATGCTCGATCAATTTCCGGTTTTCGCAAGACTTTGATTGGAAATGTATAAAGATTTTAGGTTACATAATAATGACGGGTTGGATATTGAAGTTTTTCTTCTGAGGTCTTTATTCCTGATTCATAGCCGCAAGTCGCCGTTGGTGCTTCAAATGATGCATAAACGGATGGTTCTTCAGAAGACAAAATTCAGGCCCGCTTCGAACACTCTTTTGCGCGGCAATTCCTGGTAAACCGTGAGCGGGTTCAAATCGTAGCCTCCGCCGGAGAGATTGAGGACGCCGAGTTGCAGTTCCGCGCGCCGGTGCGCGAAACGGTAGCCGGCGAAGATATTCTCCTGGGCGAAGTTGACGTCCGGCTCGGCCGGCGTCCAACCGGCATTGTTCTGGCCATACCAGTGGGCCTCGAACTTGGCATAGAAGCCGGAAGGATGGTTGAAGAGGAGGTAGGTGTCGATTTCCTGAAGCGTCGCCGTCAGCATTTGATTGGCCGACGCGAGAGCGGAGACGGGAATGCCGTGCAACGTCTCGTGCAGGTCCGATTGGGTGATCTTATAGGCGGCGCCAAGAACGAAATCGGCTCCGATTAGCTGATTGAGAGTGACGGACCCGACGTGTTCTTTGTAATCAAACTGTTCCGGCGTAGAGGAAGTAATGGCGTGAATCCCCCCATCCGGCACCAGGAAATCGCCGATGCCCTGGTTGACGCCGGACCTCAGGCGTTCGAGTTGGAATCCCAAATACGTGCGGGTACCCAGTTTCAGATCCACGGCTCCTCCCAAGGTCTCGAAGGTCGGGGCCGATTGCGAGCCAACAACTGACTCGGAAATAAGGCTGCGGAAGGCCTGCGGAAAACCGGCCAGTTCGGTCGGCTCCAAACGGTAGCTTTCGTCGATGCTGACGCCGCCGAGGGAACGAGTGTAGATGCCACGCACGGTTGCTTCTGGAATGGGGTTCCAGACCAGGGCTGCCTTGGGGCCGAGTTGTGACCGGCTGTCTTCCCCCGAAGTGACGGGTGGATTGCGAAAGTAATACGGGAATTTTTCGTCGTCAGCCGCCGCGCCGCCCGTGAGCCAAAGATGATCCAGCGGCTCGACCGTGAGATAGGAGTAACCGGAGACGCGCTGGAAAAGACCGGTCGTGTTGGCGCCGCTGGGCTGGGTGAAATAGAAGGAATATTTGGACGGATTGCTCAATTGGTCCTGAGTTTGAAATTCGCCGGATTGGTAGCGGCCACCCGCCACCAAAGTAACGTGCTCCCACTGGCAGATTTGATTCAATTCGGCGCCGTAAACTTGGATTTCTTCCTGATAACTCACATCGAAGGGCACAGATGATGCCAGATATGGGGGGCCGCCTTGCGGAGGTTGGAAGAAGAGCAGTTGCGGCGCGGCTTTATCACTGAATTGCTGATTGTCCACCAGCCTGTCAAGCAAGAGAAGGGTATGGATGCCAGGAGCCCACTCATGATGCCACGTGCCGACCAATTCGGGCTGCTGCTGCTCGGCGAAGTTGTAAAACGGCCGCGCGTTGGTCTGGTAATAGTACTGGAAGTTATCGCCCGAATGATAATTCTCATACTGGGCCAACAACATCGCCGTGTCCTGGGGCCCGACCTGCTGTTTAATGGTGGCATCCAGATTGACATTATCCAAAGTGTTGTTGATGCGAACGCCATTGTTGTGGTGATAGTCCAAGTCAAAGCCGTAGGAGGTGTTCCCATACGTGCCGAACTGGGAAGCCGTCTGATGGAACATCCCGTCGGTTCGCGCGTCGCTGGCGCTGGCCAGACCCAGGCCATCGGCTTCAAAGAGCTTGGAGTAATCCTGCTGGGAAACTTGCTGGGAAAGACGGCCCGCCCCCACCGGAGCCAGGATGTTGGCCAGAAGCAACTCGTTGAACCAAACGGTATCATAACGCAGGTTGAATTGCGTCGGGTCGAGCAAGTCGTAATAGCTGTCGGCCAGAAACAAATGGGCTGAGTCGTTCGCGTAATCATCGGTCACCGCCCGCGCGGCCTCGCGCACGCTCACATCGGTCATGCCGGCGTCGCGATAAATGGAAGCCAGGTTGGCACTGGCGACCGCCCGGTCTTGATCCAGCAGAAGACGGGACCGAAAGACGCTGCGATTGTCATTGTTGGTCTCGGCGGTTTCCAGGTCTGAAATCGCTGGATTGATTTGGTTTTCCTGCTGTTCCAACAGCGCCGAATAAAGCCAGGCCGTCGGGTCGCGCTCATCCCATCGCCGAGCCAGGCGCAATTCGTCCCGCGCGCGCCTGTCTTCGCCGGCATTGGCAAAGGCCTTGCCCAGATAACTGTGCAAGACGGAGCGATTCGGTTCCAGCATGGCCGCTGTCAACAAGTCCTGGAAGCCGGCGCGCGTTTCCCGCCGTTTGATGCGGCAAAGGCCGCGGCCCAGCCAGGCGTTACCTAGATTGGCATCGAGTTGGATGGCGAGGTCGAACTCGGCGATCGCCTCCCGGATGCGGTTGTCGGCGGCTAGAAGAAAGCCTCGGAGGGCATGGGCTTGCGCGTTATCCGGCGCCAGCCGAAGACACCGATTCAAGGCCTCTTCCGCCGCGGCAATTCGACCGAAGCTGAATTGCAATTCCGCCACCCGTTCCCACGCAAATCCAAAATTGGTCGAGAGTGAGACGGCTTGTTGCGCCGCTTTAAGCGCGCCCTCCAAGTCATGCTGCGATTGTGCATAATAGGAAAAGCCCAGGCATTGACTGGGGCTGGAACCCGTTGTGGCGCCGGAAATCCGTTCGAATTTGACGGCCGCGATTACATAACGCAGAGCCATGGTCATCGGATTGTCTTGCTCCGATTGCAGAATCGCCTCGCAATGGGTGACTTCACCCGCCGAGAGGAGGAGGGCGGCGCGGTAGAGACGTTCGCTGGCATTAGTGCTGTTGATGGTTTTCGGACAAAGCGCGAAAGCCGGGACCAATCCGCCTCTGCGATAAGCCGCCAGGGAGCTGGCGAATGGACTTGAAGCGTCGAGACCCAGTTCGTCTGGATCGAGCACTCCGGGATAATAAAGCGACCACTGGACAGAATTGACCGCGTCAATCAGAGCGGTCTTGGTGGGCCGCTGGCCGGGCCGGGCCGCCCCCTCTTCTCCGCTTTCAATCGTAACGGTTCCCTGGGAATTGGACATTTGCACGCGGCCGTCAATAAGGGCGATGGTCGTTGCTCCGTCGGCATCGACAGCGATGGCAAAGTCGGTGCCTTCAACAGCAGCGTTGACAGCGAGGGTTTGCACCTCCAGACCGCTAGGTTCGTCGCGATGCAACAGATACATCAGCCCCTGTGCGAGGTTGAAGCGGCACTTGGAAGAGGAGGTTCGTGGAGGGATGATTTGGACTAAAGTCAATTGATCCAAGTGAACCAGGGAATTCTCTCCCAGGCGAATGGTGGCCCGGCCATCTTCCAGCGTGCGCAACCGGTCGCCCGCGTGCAGCATATTGTATTTGGGATCGGTCGAAGCAGGCCCCCAGACTGAGCTGGGCGGATACTGTACTTCCGAGTTAGTCAGGGGGAGAACAAGCCAAGCCGCGGGAGGTAGTTTGGCAACATCGTCGGCTAACACTGCTTCCCCCCCGTTTTGCCAAAGCAAGGCGAGCAAACCGATTTGCGCACAACTTGTCCAGCCGACAATGGCTTTCATTCGCGCGCTCTGGTTGTAAGTCGCCGGCCCTGGATAAAACAAGTCAAAAAAACAGTGAATTTCGGCGGGAGATTCTTGAAGTGATTCACGTGTTGCGGTAAAAGCCAGGGGCATGGCTCGATTGAAGGATACTCATCCAAAGCGGCGTTTCCGCGCATTGGGCTGTTTGCTCACCGCGTTGATCGGACTGCTGCTGCTGCTCCTGCCGGACGACGCGCTCCAGAATTTGAGCTTTGATCTGCCGTTTCAATGGAGGTCGACCCTGGAAGCCACCAACGCGGTCATCATCTACTTCAACCAAAGTTGCCTGGATGCCGTCTTCCAGACCAATGGAATTCTGATGACAGGAGCCTTCACGCCGCCGTTGAAAACGAAGATGCCGCCGGATCGCCGGATTTACGTTCCGCTGCTGGAATTGTTGAAGAAGGCCGGTGCCCGCCTGGTTTTTTTTGACTGCAACTTTCACGTGGCGCGGCCGGGGGAGGACGAGCCTTTTGCTCGTGCGATTCGGGAAAACGCTTCGGTCATTATCGGCGGCACTGTGGATGACTCGTTTGTTGAGCAATCCAGGAAGGAAGCTGGTGTTGAGGGCCGCGCCATCCTGCCCCCGAATCCAACCCTGGAGGCAGCGGCCACGAATTGGGGGATTCTGGCGGTGGATCCAACCCGATCGGACAAACTGGTGCGGCGGCTGCTCACTGTATATGAGCAAACCGACGCCGCCGTTTTCCTGGCAGCGCAATTCAGTGGCTTCAAAGGAGACCCAGCCACCGAACGCTGGATCAATTGGTACGGACCCGCACACTCGATTGACAGCGTGCTCCTGCCTGACGCGTTGAAGGCGGAGAATGGGAGCAGGTTTCATGGACGGGCCGTCTTCATCGGCGGCAACGACTCGCAAGAACCTGACCTGCACCCCACTCCTTATTCGCGCGTTGGCAGCCCAGGTGTTGAAATCCTCGCGACCAGCTACTTGAACCTTGTCCAATCCGACTGGCTGGAACGGTGGAATGCGGCGGCCCAGGCCATCGTCGTCGCCGGATGGGGCGTTCTGGCGATGGCGTTTTTCCTTTGTTTTCGGCCGCGCCACATTCTGTGGCTGGTTCCAGTCGCGATGGCGTTTCCGTTGGCGGCGGGCTTTTACACTCAATGGGAAATGCACCGCTGGTGGTCGTGGGCGATTTGTTCCTTTGTGCAGACGCCGGTGGCGGCCGCTTGGTCAATGATCGCCAACCGCTGGTTTCCGTGGCCGCCGCTGGCCTTCATCAGCTACCGGCGGGTCGAAGGAGAAGGCGGCGGCTACGCCCAGGCAGTTTGGAGCGCCTTGGAGCATCGCGGTTGCGGCGCCATTTGCGACGTTAAAGCGGAACTGACCACCGCGCCTTTTCGTCCCCAGTTGCTGGCTCTGATTGACAGCGCTCCCAATTTCATTCTCATCCTCTCGCGGGACGCCCTTAAACCGGAGCGGATTCACAACGAAGATGACGTGTTGCGCGCGGAAATCCGGCACGCATTGCGGAATCGAAAGAACATCATTTCAGTCATGATCGGCGACTTCAAGATGCCCCCCGGCGCGCAGTTGCCGCCGGACATCCGGGAACTGCCCGATCATCACGCCTTTGTCCGGCGCGACGAAAATCCTTGGGCTGTGATGGACGACATCATGACCAATCTCCAACGGCCCTCCCTCCTGGCACAATGGCGGCGCCGGCGTGGTTTGAAGTGAATCAGCCAGCCAGATGTTCCAGCTTCACGTGGCGGCTGGCGAAGGCATCGCCCGCTTCCTCGTAAAAGGGAATGGCTCGTAGGTTGTCAATGGCGGTGGGGTCGCTCGGAAGTCGCAGATTGCCCACCTCGTTGGCGGAAAACTCGTGATTATAGCGGCAGTAAAGAAACTTCTTGCCGGCGTTGCCCGCGCCGGGAATCTCCACCAAATCGCCGGCTTCAGAATCAATCGGCTCGCCGCACAGGCAAAGCCCAACCGTCCGGCACACAAGGTCCTGGTGAACACCGGTCGTGTCAATAAGCGCTTTGACGGTGTGCCTGATCTGATCGAGCACTGTCACTTCCGTCGCGTCGGTCTTTTCCAACCGGGAGCGAAGCCGTCCGGTGCCCACGGAAATCAGCCGCAGATTATCCACGCCGTCAGGCCAGCCAATGCCGTAGCAGGGAAGCGTTGCGGCCAGATACATTATAAAGGAGGGATTGTTGTAAGGCGTAACGGCCCCGTCCACAAACAGCCACTTCCCGGAGCCAAGGGCGATTTGTTCCGGAAGAAAAAAAACGGGGGCCGCGGCGCTGGCACGAATGAGCTGATAGAGCGGGATGCTCAGATTGCTTTCCTCGGGAGGAAGCTGGTTATACTTCGCCGTCCTGGAATTGGTGATGACCCAGGCCGAACCCGTGTTGGCGTTGCGCATGACGCACAAAAAGAGAGTCTTCAGTCTTGCTGTGCCCAGCAGCGCCGGAACTTCTCCCGCGCTGTCCTCGGAAAAGAACTCCCGCAGGATGCGGGTCAGTTCGTCCGCGCCGTAAAGAGCCCACAGTCGGCCTATGTAGGTCTTGTCGGCAAAGGCCCTGAGCGATTGCTCGTGGTAAAACTCAATGATCTTTTCAACGCTGACTCCCCACGACAAGGCCGCGCCAATGATGGCGCCGGTGCTGGTGCCCCCGATGAAATCAAAATAATCCGCCAGCACCATATCGGGCCTCCGAAAGTGTTCCCGCAGAAGAGCTTCCATCCGCGCCAGAACGCGCAGCGTAAAAACCCCGCGAATACCGCCCCCATCCAGCGATAGAATATTGTGCATAATTGAACGCCCGGCCTTGCCGCCAGGCGTTTCTTTACCGCCGCCATTCTTTGACCCGTGGAATCTTCATGCTGCTATCTCACTTGCAATAATTGCGGCTGGTAATTGAGTTTGGTGGGGTCGATCGAAATCTGGCTGATCAATATCGCCGCCAGCGAAAAGGCGTCGCGATTGGCCGTGCCGTAGGAGCCGTCCGGAAGCTTCGGGTCGGCGATTTGATATTCCTTGCCTTGGTAGGACACTTTGGCCACGGGAGGACAGAGCTCGACTGGTGTGGTTTCGTGGTTCCAATCCATCTTCAAAATGGGTCTCAACTCGGAGGCCGGAATGTAGTCCGTGCAAAACGCCTTGTCCCGGGCCAGGACCTGAAAGGCAGCCTGTTCATTGGCCATGCTCGCCAAAACAAACAAAAAGGAGCGAAACTGAAGCTCCGAATGCAGCGTGCCGGTACCGGGCTTCGAACGATCCAGCACACTCTCCAATCGCTCGATCATCTTCGGCCCTTCACGGTTGGTGTTGTTGTAAGGAGCCCGATTCTTGAGGCCTTCGAGATAATCCCTCGCTGCCGGCCCCGGCGTCAGCTCAAAAGCCAAAATGTTGGTGGCTGCCCGATCCTTTTCCAGATGCCATTTCCCCTTTTCACTCTTCCAATTCATGCCTTTGTCAAAAGCGTCCTGGACATCCTTGGCCGCGGGTTCGCTGGTAATGTCCGGGCTGGCAGTGCTCTCTGATTGCTGCACCAACCGCTCCATCAAGTACCCATGCTCCTGCAGGTCGCGCAACAGGCCGCACAGCCGCAGGAAGCTTTCGTAGTTCGTCTCATTTTGCGGAGTGGGAGTGTTATACAGCATGATCTCATTGGTTCCTTCATTCATGCTGATTTGCTGCACTAACGCCCGCATCAGAATATCCACCGGGAAACCGTCGCGGAAGACAGAATGAAACATGGCCGATGGGAGCGGGGATATCAAATGCGCGGCAAAGTCCCCTCCACTGAGCGGAACAAACTGGAAAGTCGGTTTGCTGGAAGAGCTGCCCGCAACGCTGGCCGGCCCAAAGAGCCAGTTCTTGAGGGGCTTGGTGAGCGTGCCGCTGGCGCCACTTGGCCAGGCGCTCTGTCCTCCGCCGGCCGACACGCTGCCGGTGAATTCATACAGCGCGTTGATATTGCCCAATTGAAAGAAGTAGCTCGGATGGTGTTCCGCCAGACGCGCCAGGTTCAATAGCATTTGATGGTTCTCGGCCTCCGCGTAAGCCTCGTCGTAATCTTCAAACGAGTTTCGCAGCACCTGTGAAGTGCATCCAGCGACCACCAGAACGGAAAGTAAAGAAACAATAACGCTCCATCTGGTGTTTCGCACTGTGGTGTTCAGGGTATAGCTTTGCATGGAGGAATAATTGACCGTTCAGCAGCCCTTGTCAAGCCTGTTGTGAGGTTGGTGGTCACCGGTGGCGGTCCTTACGATTATCCCGGTGGCTGTAGCTGATGAAGGTGAAGTAACTGAATTGGGTTTGGTTCACTCGGGCTTGGTTGGTTTGAGTGCTGCGCGCGCCTGGGAAATTCTCCGCAACAAATTGGTGTTCCCAAAGGCCAGCCTTTCCGCTGCGTCCAGCGATTCCGCGGTGCCTTCCTTGATTTGGTCTTCAATGTGTTGCGGCACCGTTATTTTGGAAAAAGGGGAAATGGTGCGCGCGGCAGGATCGGCCAAAAACCAGCGGCCCCAGACGACCCAGTCGTCATTGTCTATCGCTTGATTCAATTTCTGCCGGATCTGATTGAGCGTTCCCGCCCGATCCAATTTGGTCGGCTCAAGCACACTGTTTTGGTTTAAAGAATAGCCACAAATCGCTTGGGCCAGCGGGAGCAACCAATCCGGAAATTTGGATGAGACGGGAGCAATGTCCCAAACCCGCGCGGCCCTGTCCATTGAGGCCGTGACGATCCGCTTGCCATCCGGACTGAATTGCGCTGAATTCACCTCTCCGTCGTGTTTCAACGGCTCGGTCAGCGGCTGGCCGGTCTGCACATCCCAGACCCGCGCGGTATGGTCCTTTGAAGCCGTGACGATCCGCTTGCCATCCAGACTGAATTGCGCTGAATCCACCGCTGCGTCATGTCTCAAAACCAAAGTGGGCACTTCCCACGAATGTTCGGTTAAGCAAGTCGCAAGCCGGACTAAAGCCCCTTCATTCCCAGGATTTGCGGACAAACTCCGCGTCAAATAAGCCAAACCGTCGCTCCCCTTGCCTGCGTCGATGAGGCGAACGGCTTGCAAAAAGTCGGATTGGCTCAATGTGTCTTTCGCTCTTTTGGCCTGCTGTTTGGCAAACCAAGCGCCGACGCAGGCCGCGATAGCCAATATCATAGCCCCGATCGTCGCCGTTTGCTGCAGACGCATCCGCCGCCTGGCTTTGCCCATTGAAGCGTTGACAAACTCGTTTTGGGCCTGGTTCAGAAATCCGGCCACCTGCACTTGCCGAGCTTTTTCCAGCGGAAGCCCGGCAGCAAGCAGATAGTCTGACTTTCGCCCGACGCGGCGCCAGGCCTCCTCGGCGTTGGCCACTTCCCCGCGCAGTTGCAGCAAGTCACGATGATCGGCAATCCAATGGCGCAGCCGTTCCCAAGAGCGCAGCAACGCCTCGTGTGAAACGGTGACAATTACCTGGCCGCCCTCCCTCCGATCTGTTGTCAGCAGACGGGCCGCAATCAATCCATCCACCATTTCCGCCGCACCCGCGTCGCACAAGCGAACCTCTTCAAGCGATGCCGTCTGCCGCACCGCTGCAAGGTCGTCCGTCGTCCCGACAGCTTGGGACCGCGCCTTGCCCAGGCTGACCAGCCGTTGAAATACCGGCTTAAATGCCTGCCGTGCCGTTTCTGACAATTCTTGGAAGGTCTCTTCGGCTTGCTTCGCCAAGGCCCCTTCCACACCGCCGATCTTCTCGTAGTCCGCATGCGTCAATTCGCCGTGCGACTGTGCGGCGCGAAAAAGTTCATCCAGCGCAAATTCCAGCAACGGCAGCGATCCCAGTTCGCTCAGCGCGGCGTCGCGAATCACATCGTCCAGCCGGCCTTTTTCCCGATCCTCTTCAAACCGTTTGCCGGCCGCTTCCGCCGGCAGACGGATCATCCGCCCTAATTCCGCCGAGGTGGGCGGCAGCAAGTGATACTGGCCTGCTCCATGCTTGAGTTCGACCAGTTCCGGCACTTCCTCGCAGCGATGGTAGAAATCGCTCCGCAATGTCGCCATCACCCAGGCGTAGCCGCTTCTGGCCAGCGCAGCCATCGCTAGCACAAAGGCCCGCCGCTGCCCGGCGTCCAGGCGCGCATCGGTGAACAATTCCTCCAACTGGTCCACACCCACGGCCAGACGCGCCACCGGCTGGCAGTACATCTTCTCCGCCAGTTGTCTTTCGCGGGCGGCGCGCGAGAGCGCCTCTTTGAGCAGAAGTCCCACTCCTTCCGGAGCTTGCCGCATCATCGCCGCCAATTCTTCCGCCGTCGTGCCGTCGGCGCCCAGTTCGGGCAAGGCTGACGAACTAAGCAACGCGGCGGCAAATCCGCAGAAGAGGTCGCCTCCAGCTTCACTGGGACGAAACAGCAGCCGGCGCCAAAGCCCGATTCCATCCATGACTCCCGGCCGTACCAGTAACGGTATCACTCCCGCCCGAAGCAGCGAGGACTTTCCACTTCCACTGGCGCCCAGAATCAGCACGAAGGGACATTGGTCCTCGATGGCACGCTTGCGCAAGGCTCTCAGAATCTCATCGGTCGCCTTTGTCCGTCCGAAAAAGATCGCTTCATGCTCGAAGTCGAAGACCTTCAGGCCGCGATAAGGTGAGTCGCCCGCCCACGTGGGTTCCAGTCCGGTGGAAACCCCGCCGCCCGTTCCAGGCTCTTTGGCCAGCCTCTCGGCCACGATTTTGCGCAGGTGATACTCAAAGTTCTCCTCGAATTCAGAAAGATCCGTGTAGGAATTGTAAGCGGCGATGAACGTGCCTTCCTTCACATCCTTGAACCATCGTTCACAGAAGGCCTTCAACGCCTCCCATTGCTCGGACATCTCCAGAAGCTTTGCCTTCGGCTCGGGCGGAAACAAAGGCGTTTCCTGGCGGCGATAAATCAGAAAGTCCGGACTGCCTCGCAACCGGAACCCTTCCACGGCACGCTCAAATTCATACTCCGTGCCTGAAGCATAGGTTGTTCCATCGGGCCGCTGATGCTGGCTGTGCAAACGGGAACCAAGCCTCGACCAGAGAATGCAAACGACCACGTCAAATTCGGCGGGATCAGAAATGTTGCTTTGAAAATCCGTTGTGGCACGCATCGGCTCGTGCTCCCAGAAATAGGATTCGAGCGTTACCTGACGCCCGAAGGAGGCTTGCACTCGCGCGATGATCCGCCCGGCCAGTTCGCGCTCGCGGCCCACATCGCCCGGAGAGGAAATGAAAATGCGGATGGTTTTCATCGTTCTTCAATGCACGCCGCATTTCCAACAGGCATAAAAGGCCAGCCTCACTCAAAATGGAAATCGGCTTGCCTGACTCGCATTTTAGCGCCGTTGGAAAGCCATGCAAGCCCGATTCCTTTTGAAAAGAAAAAGTTTCTTGCATTTCAACCCGCCGGGAGTAGAAGTCGCCCCGTGCGCTATGCGGATTGCTTGACTCCACCTTGATTTGTGAATGAACAGCGACGCCTCGCAAGGCTTTCCCAAAATTCCGCTGGTCCTGGGAGTCAGCGGGCATCGGATGTTGCGGCAAGGTGAAAAAGACCAGATCCGGCTCCAGGATTTGGTCCGCTCAATTTTCAATGAGTTCCGCCTGCGCTATCCCCAGACGCCGGCCATCCTGCTCTCGCCGCTGGCCAAGGGCGCGGACCGGCTCGCAGCTCAGGTGGCGCTCGAATCCGAGTACCGGCAATGGTGTACGTTGGTCGTGCCGATGCCTTTTCCCGAGGCGCAGTATCGCCAGGATTTCAAAATGGACGGGTCGGAGGAGGAGTTTGACCAACTGCTGGAAGCCGCGGGCATCTCCGCCGGTGCCATCTCGGGACGCTTGTTTCACATGCCTGTTCCGGCGGGCGCGGACCTGCGTCAACCAGCGGCGCGAGACCGCCAATACGCGCTGGTCGGGGAATTTGTGGCGCACTACTCCCAGGTCTTGATCGCCTTGTGGGATGGCAACATTTCGACCAACCCAAATGCCTGCGGCACCGGCGCCATAGTCAACTTTAAGTTGCGGGCCGGAGTTTATCCCGAATTGAGCCGGTTGGCGGGCGAACCCTGGCTGCCCCCTGTGCGCCCGCTGGACGTTCCCCAAACCGGCCCCGTCTATCACATTCGCGCCCCGCGGCCAAGTGAGACGATCCCGCCCGAGGACATTCGTTTGGTCAAACTATTCCATCAGCCATCGGACGCGGCGTCGGACGCAAAACTGATGAAAAAGCAGGACGCGTTTTTCCAGACGATCTTCAAACAATTTGACAGCTTTAACAAGGGCTTGGCCGGTTGCCCGCAAAAGCCGGCCCGGGAACAATTGCTTCCAGAAGAGGATCTGCGACTCTTAAGCCCCGAACTGCGCGCGTTGAACACGTTTCACGCCGTTGCGTCCGCGCAGTCGCTGAGCAATCAGAGCCGCGCACGCGCCTTGCTCTTGACGACTTGCGTGCTGGCGTTCCTGGCGGTCGTGGTCGGCGGCTTGAGGTCTCAGAGGCTGCCGCGATCGGATTTTTTGAGCGACTGGCTGCTTTTTTACGTCGTGTTCCTCGTGGCTTCCGTGGGTTGCTGGGCGTTGTCGTTTCGCTTCAAATGGCAGGACAAATACCAGGATTACCGCGCGCTCGCGGAAGGACTGCGCGTGCAGTTTTTTTGGCGTCTGGCGGGACTGAAAAGCTCGGTTTCAGACTATTATCTGTCAAAACAAAAATCCGAGCTTGAGTGGGTGCGGCGCGCCATCAACAATTGCGAACTGGTCTCGCGCTTGGCGGGACCGGACGATCATTCGCCGCCTTCGGGCCAAAGCGCGGCGGCCCGTTCCCAGGAAGCGCAGGAATTGGTTCGCCGTCACTGGGTGGAAAACCAGGCCGCGTTCTTCGACTCCGTGCTGCAACGTGAGGAAGCCGAATTGATCAGCCTGAAAAATCTGGGAGAGGGACTGGTTTTATTTGCGCTGGCGACTGTCACCGTCTTTTTCGGTTCGAGCAGCCACTCAGTGCCGGCCGGGGCGAATAAGCAGATGCTTCCGTTGGTGTTGGCCGCGATTCCAACGCTGGCGGCCATGCTGTTGGTCGTGTTCAAAGAGTGGAAGAAATGCCGCCAGGAAGGCCTTGGCATGAAAAAATTCGCAACGGACCTCTGGAAAACCGCCTGCGGCGTAATGACGGGATTGGTGTTTTGCGGCCTTTTATTCAACCTGCCGCGCCTCTGGCCAAGGGCCTTCGATCAGTGGGATGCGCCGCCGTCCTGGGCCTCCGATCTTATCCTTGTTTCCTCCCTTTTCGTGTTGGCCGACGCAGTCCTGCAAATCAAAGCGCATTCGAATCGATGGCGAACGCTTTTGCGGGAGAACAGATTCCTCCTGGTCGAACAAATCGCCGTGCATTGCTGGCATGGCATCCTTGCGGCGGTCTTTCTGGTCTCCCTTATTTGGTTGCATCCGATCCCAATTGAACCCGTGCCTCCCGCTTCCACCCCGAACGCGGTGAAAACGACATCGGGCCGGACAACGCACGAAACGGGCGACATTCTTATCACGGTGGTGACGCTGACGCTGGCGCTGGGCGGGTTGCTCCAATATTACGCCGAAAAAAGAGCGCTCGACGCGCATCTGCGTGAAAATGGACGGATGAAGGACCTCTTCGCGCGAGCCTCCGCCAAATTGAGCCAGCGTGTCTTCCAGCCGGGCGATCCCGATGATCCGGTCAAAGAGCTGGGGCAGGAGGCATTGCTGGAGAACAGCACCTGGCTGCTCACGCACCGTGAACGGCCGCTCGAGATGCCAAAAGCCAGTTAACCGTTCTCTCCGCGCCATCAAATCTGCCTACAAATCATCTATGAAGTTGACTTTAGATTCCGCGTCCGAATATAAACCGTCGGTTGCTCCCCCTGACGCTGGTGGAGCATCCGACGGATCAACCGCCGATTTCCCACGCGGCATCGCCGTTGCCCTTTCCGTGGAACGAAGGCCGGAAGCACGAAAAACCGTTCCCGGCTTCGGACTTGTTGACCTTCCTGGGTGAGCACCCCAAGCAGACGAAGCAAGGCTACATCGTGTGCCGTTGTTCACGCCCCGCGCAACTCCATGAAAAAATCACCGCTCTGCCTTGGTTCTGTCTATGATGTGAGGCCAGCCTCAACTTACGCTCTCGGCGGTGTACCGGACGAGGATCCCGGTCCGCATCGCTCCGCGATAAACCCGCGTGAAAAACCAGCACGCCAAAAGGACGTACGCCACGGCCAGACACCCGCCCCACAACAGCGAGGCCGCCGGCACGGCGCTGCCGGAAATGATGGTCCTCAGCCCCTCGAACACGTAAGAGAGCGGGAACAGCTTCCCAATGAATTGCATCCACTGGGGCAGGGTTGAGAGGGGGTAAAAAACTCCGGCAAAAGGCGAGACGATGGCCGGCACCGGCCACACAAACCATTCCGCCGATGGCCCAAGCCGCAGGACCATCGCAGCCGTGCAAATGCCCAACGAGATGCCGAATAGAAAGAGAATCAACAGGAACGGCACAAGCGTCAAACCGTACGCGAAAAAGGAAAGGCCAAATGCCACCGTCGCCAGGACGATCATCACTGTCAAACCAATTAAACTCGTGACCGTCGTGGTGAATACCAGTCCGAGGAGATACTGCGAAATCGTAAGGGGCGACGCAAAAAGGTTCAAAAAGCTGCGCGACCACACGTCCTCCAGGAACACGCCGGCCACCCCGTGCATCACCCGGGTGAAAAAATCGAAAAGCAGGACCGCTCCCAGCAGCGTCGGCACGAAATTGAGATGAGCTGCCGTGACGCTGTTCAAGTATTTGCTGATAAACCCCCAAAGCACTATGTCGATGGCCACCCACGCGAAGATCGGCATCCAGCGGGCCGGAGTGCCGCGAAGCAGGTAAAAATACCGAAGCACCACGGCTATGACAGGGCGAAAATACATGGCGATCAGCTTCGCTCCAATGTCAGAGGTTCGCGCGCCACGGCGATGAATAGCTCCTCCAGGGTTTCTTTGCCGTGGTCGGCTGGCAACGTCTTCGGGTCCCCTTCAAGCAGAACCCTTCCGTGTGAGAGAAACAGCACGCGATCGCACACTTCCTGGATCTCATACATATTGTGCGAGGTCCACACCACCCCCACCTTGCCCGATAGCGCAAAGTCTCGAATCCGCGCACGAATCTCGCCGGCCGCGGCGGGGTCAAGCGACGCCGTCGGTTCATCTAGCAGAAGCAAATGCGGTTGGTTGAGCATTGCCTTGGCCAGCGCAACCCGCGTCTGCTCTCCCGACGAGAGCACACCGCACTTCACTTTCCGAAACTTCTCCAAATCAAATTCGCGGATCGCCGCGTCGATCCGTCCGGACAGGCCCCGGACGCCATAGAGATGGCCGAAGACACGGAAATTCTGCTCGACTGTCAGATTGCCCGGCAGCGGAGCATAAACGGCCGCGAAATTCGTTCTCCCCAGCGCCTGTGCGCGGTGCGTGGCAATATCCGTCCCTTCGATCAGGATGGAACCCGAATCCGGGCGCAGGACGCCAAGAATCATGCTGATGGTCGTCGTTTTCCCGGCGCCGTTGGGTCCCAGCAGTCCGACGATCTCGTTGCGGCCCACCTCGAACGAAATGCGATCCACGGCAACTTTCCCTCCGTATGCCTTCCGCAAATCTTTTATCGATAAAACGTTCTTCATTGCCCCTCTTCCAGCGGGTCCAGCCCACAACATCGGCAATCTTGGCGCGCATGGCAATTCGTTTGCATCCCATTATGTCCTGTGCCTGCGCAAGTTGGGTTGGATTCCCGCGGACAGTTTCGCCCCGGGCGCCCAATCACACCGCGCCTAGCAGCGCGTCAACCTTGGGCATCCATTGACTGATGGCTATCTTCTGTGGACACAGATCTTCGCAATCGTCGCAAGCCATGCAAGCATCGGCCCGCGCCGTTTCCGCGATAAAAATCTTATACTTGAAACGCGCGCCGGGAATATCCTCATAGAGGAACGCATCGTTGTAGATTTCAAAATTGGCCGGAATGTCCACCCCGTTTGGACACGGCATGCAGTAGTTGCATTGGGTGCAGGGAATGGCCGCGCGTTGGCGGTACCTTTGTTGCATCTCCGCGATCAATTCCACCTCCACGCTCCCAAACGTGTTGCCGCGGGCGTGATCCGCCGAATCCAGGTTGGCTTCCACCTGGCCCATATTGCTCATGCCACTGAGAACAACCGACACATCGGGCTGGTTCCACAGCCATTGCAACGCCCAATCGGCCGCCGGCCGCTTGATCTTGCATTGGTCGAGCACCTCGCGGACCGCCGGAGGCGGATGGGCCAGTCTGCCGCCGAGCAGCGGTTCCATGATGACCACAGCCAAACCCCTGGCGGCGGCAAGCTCCAATCCCTTTGCGCCAGCCTGGTTTTCCGTGTCCATGTAGTTGTATTGAATCTGGCAGAACGTCCACCGGTCGTAGCCGCTGATGATCTCCGAAAAACTGTCGTAATTGTCATGGAACGAAAAACCCAGGTGGCGGATGCGCCCGTCGCCAATCGCGGCCTCGGCCCGTTCCAAAAGTTTGTGTTTCAGGACGATGTCATTCCAGCGGCGTTTATCCAAGGCATGGAGCAAATAGAAATCAATATGATCGGTCTGGAGCTTGTGCAACTGCTCATTCAATATCCGGTCAAAATCGGCTTCCTTTTCAATCTGCCATACCGGAGACTTGGTCGCAATTCTGACCTTGTCGCGTCGGCCTCGCAGCGCCTTTCCGAGAATCATCTCGCTCTTGCCTTCGTGATAAACGTAAGCGGTGTCGAAGTAGTTCACACCGCGGTCCACCGCCTGCCCGATCATGCGCAACGCTTCCGATTCATTGATGTTGCCGCCCATGACGTTTCCATCCGCCGTAGGCAGACGCATGCAACCGAAGCCCAGGATCGAAGCCTGCCAATCCAACTTGCCGAACTTGCGATACTGCATGGTATCAATTGTTGTTTGGATTCTCTTCTTTAACCAATGCGTGTCAACGCCTTAATTTGAAGCAAACAGCTCTAGCCCCTCAGTTTCCAAAAATCCTCCTTTTTCCTTGCCAAATAACCACACGCTCATTACAACCAGCCACTCAAAGCCACCTGTGGCAGCGATGGCGGGAAACCAGTCCCGTAGCTGCCGAACCCAGGTGGCTTTTTGCTGCCTGCCCGGATAAAAACTTGTTTGACGGATTGAAGACTTATGCAAATTAACTTGAAGGTAATTCTCGGCTGGCTCCTTGTTTTTCCCACATTGGCTCACGCGCACTCCGCCGGAATGGCGGTCAACGGCTGGCATGACGGATTCAATCATCCGCTGCACGGCTGGGATCATTTGGTGGTGATGATTGGCGTCGGATGGTGGGCGGCGCAACAACGCGGGCGCGCCGTGTGGCTGATTCCGCTGACGTTTGTCGGAGTAATGACCCTTGGCGGTATTGTCGGTGCGACCGGCCTGGCTCTGCCAGGCGTCGAATTGGCCATTCTGCTGTCGGTCGCGGTTTTCACTGCGCTGGTCGTAAAGAAAGCCCAAATGAAAATGAGCGCCAGCGTGTTGCTGGTGGGCTTTTTCGCTTTCTTTCACGGTTTCGCCCACGGGGCGGAAATGCCGCCCTCGGCCGGAATCGTGATGTTCGGCGCCGGGTTCGTGCTGGCGACCCTTTTATTGCACGCGGTGGGACTGGCGACGGGACGGTTGGTCGCGTTTGTCATGGCTTGTTTGGTCAGTAGTTCGGCTGTGGCCCAGACGACGAATAATGCCACGTTTGGCGAAAGTTCTGAAACGACCACGAATCAACCAACACGCCTTCCCGAGGTGGTCGTGACGGGCCGGAAGGATAATTTAATTGGCATCGCCGAATCCGCCACACAAGGGACCGTCGGCGCGGCGGAGATTGACGAGCGCCCGATTCTCCGTTCTGGTGAAATTTTGGAAACCGTTCCCGGCGTCATCATCACCCAGCACGCCGGCGGCGGCAAGGCCAACCAGTATTTTCTGCGCGGCTTCAACCTCGACCACGGCACCGACTTCGCCGTGTATCTGGACGATATGCCGCTCAACCTGCCCTCGCACGCGCATGGCGAGGGCTACTCCGACATGAACACCGTCATCCCGGAGCTTGTGCAGAGGCTCGATTACGAGAAAGGCCCTTATTACGCCGATGTCGGCAACTACGGCTCGGCTGGAGCAGCCCATCTGGAGTTTTACAAGACGCTGCCCCAAGACTTCCTCACGGTGGAAGGCGGCATGTTCGGTTTTGAGCGCGCCGTCTTCGGCCTGTCCCAAAAACTCGGCCCGGGCAATTTGCTCTGCGGAGGCGAAGCGTGCCACGACGACGGCCCCTGGGTGCGTCCGGACGACTATTCCAAATTCAACGGCCTTCTCACCTATACTCAAGGCGACGACGCCAACGGTTTCAGCGTCACGGGCCGGGCCTATCACGGCAAATGGAATTCCAGCGATCAACTCGCCGAAAACGCCGTGCCGCTCGTCGGCTTCTACGGCACGCTTAACCCGACTGACGGCGGCGAATCGGACCGCTACAGCCTGCAAGCCGAATGGCACCGCCAGGACGAGAATTCCGAAACCAAAATCGTGGCCTACGGATTTTATTACGATCTCGATTTGTTTTCCGATTTCACTTACTGCCTGACGGACACCAACCGAGGCGACCAGTTCGAGCAACAGGACAGAAGGTGGGTGGGCGGACTGGACGCGCGCCACACCATCTCCACTTCGTGGTTTGGCCGCGACGTGGAGAACAGCTTCGGTCTGCAAGCCCGCAACGACTGGATTAACAACGGCCTCTACCAGACCGAAGACCGCACACGCGTGGACAAATTGGATTCCGCCACGGGCACCATTCTGCCCGCCACAACCGAGGCGGATTATTTTACGGACACCGAAGTGGGCATTTATGCGGAGAACAAAGCCCAATGGGCGGATAAATTCCGCTCGGTCCTGGCCCTGCGCGGCGACTTGGATTACTTTGACGTCAACAGCCTGGTTTCCCCGGCCAATTCCGGGACCTCCGCCACGTTGCTGCCTAGTCCGAAAGGGAGCTTGATCTTCGGCCCGTGGGCGAAAACGGAATTATACGCGCAAGGAGGTTTCAGCTTCCACAGCAACGACGGGCGCGGGGCGACGCAGACGGTGGAACCGGTTTCGGCGGCGAATCCTTACCCAGGAACACCCGTGTCCAGGATTCCCGGCCTGATCCAAACCAAAGGCGCCGAAATCGGCGCGCGCACCCTGGCCCTGCCGCATCTGCAAAGCACTGTCTCACTTTGGTATCTCTACAGCGATTCCGAACTGCAACAGGACGGCGACACCGGCGGCACGATTCCTTCCAAAGAGCACAGCAACCGTTACGGCGTTGAATGGGCCAACTACTATACGCCGCTCCCGCATTTGGCGCTGGACTTTGACCTCGCGGAGTCCACCGCTCGTTTTACTTCGGTGGACGCCGCCGACGCCGCGCCGATCACTCCCGCCGGCACGACCTCAGGCCCCGGCGGTACGCGCGTGCCCGAAGCGGTCGGGACAGTGATTTCCTCCGGCATCACGCTCTTCGACTGGAACCGCTTCTCGGCCAGCTTGCGGCTGCGCTACTTCGGCCCCCGTGATTTGACCTCGGATGGAGTTTATCGCTCCCGCTCAACGATGTTGCTTAACGCGCAAGTTGGATACCGCCTCAACAAGACGTGGCGCATTACGGCCGAACTATTGAACTTGCTTGACAGCCGCGATCACGACATTGACTACGCATACGAGGCGCGAATAACGCCAGCCGCCGCGCCATCGTTCACTGATGTTTTCCACCCCGTCGAACCGTTTCAGGCGCGGGTCGGGTTGACGGCGACATTTTGACGATCCGGCTTCCCTCACGCCAGCGACAGAATTTTCGAAAGGCTCTAACTCCCTGCGTCGGACTTTTGCTCCAGCGAGAGCTTTTCCCACGCCGGAATGTCTTCCAGGCAGCCGATGCTTTGCAGGTAGCCGCTCTTCCAATCCTCGACTCCAAACGAATCGGGCGGGCATCGCCTCGACGCGATGCCGTCGGCAATGTAAAGGGCCGAGCCGATGGAAAAACCGTTGGCCTGGTCCGCCCCCGGATCATCCTGCATGGCAACGGCGCCAATCACTCCGGCCGGCATGCCCCAAAGTTCCAGAATGTAGGCTGTGATCTGGGACGGGCTGGTGTGGAAGCTTTCCCGCAACCGCGGAACCAGGGGCGAATTCGTTTGCCGCGCCGCATCGCACGCCGCCTGGAACTGATCGGGAAAATTGTCCACCAGGATGAACCGGCCCATCTCGTGCAGCAACGCGGCCAGGAACGCTTCCTCCCCCGATTTGCGCGGCACCCGCTTCTCGCGGCAGATGTGCTGCGCCAGGTAGGCTGTCTCCCAACAGTGGCTCCAGACCTTCCTCATACCCTTTTCCCCATTCGCCAGCGACTCGTAATGCCGGAACAGCGCTTGCGACATCACCACCGCCGCGATCATGTCAGTGCCAAGGCACATCACCGCATCGATCGGGCTGGTGATCAGGTAATCTTGTCCAAAGAGCGGCGAATTGGCCAACTGCAGCACCTTGGTCGAAAGACCCGCGTCTTCGGCCACCGTCCGCGCAATCACACTGGCCGCACTGCGATTGTCCTCCAATTCGGCCAGCAGTGAATGATACACTTGCGGCAGCGACGGTATCGAGCGCAAGGACGTGACCACCCCTTGCAGCCCTTTGTCCGCAATCCGCTCTTGGGCCGCAAAACTCCGCCTCACACTCTCCCGCAACTTGGCCGTGTCAAAAGGCTTGGCGATGTACTGGTGCGCCGAGGTGATGAGCGTCAGCTTGTTCAACGCCACGTAGCCCGACATGATGATGCGGATGGTGTCCGGCGAGATGGCCCGGACCTGCTCCAGCAGTTGGCTGCCCTGCATCTGGGGCATGATTTGATCGGACAGAATCAAATCCGGCGCTTTGGCTCGGACGGCCGCCAATGCCTGCAACGGGTCTTTGAACCCGGTCACCTCCCAACTCCCATCAATGCTGCGCAGGATCAGCACGGCCGTCTCCATCACCGGCGCCTGATCATCGACCACATAAATGCATCTCTTCATCGTGCTTTGCCCGCCCGTGTCACGGGAGCGCAGTCTGTGCCTGTACCATGTTCTAATTCGCTTTGACTAATCATTTCTTGATAATTAGTGGGCCTGTTTTGCTCTCTCTAGACCGCCGCTTGCGGGTGGATCCAGGAACCGCGATAGGGCCGGCGCAGGAGCCGATTGGCCTCCTCGTCACCCGCCGCTTGACCCGCCTGGCTGTCCCACCGGATTGAGCGCCCCAGCTTCATCGACAGATTGGCCAGGATGCACGACGCCGTCGAGATATGTCCTTCCTCGATGTCCGCCACAGGTCGTCCGCGCGTGGCGATGCACGCCAAAAAGTCTCGCATCTGTCCGCGTGTCGCCGGCGCGCAATTCTTCTCAAGGTCCTTCTCCGTTCGATCCTCCGGGTACTGGTCCAACTCGTATGTGACGTCCCGGTGGACCGGCGTCCCGTTGCCTTGGGGCGTGAAATCATAACTATACACGCTCGCCTTGAGCGTTCCCTTGTCTCCGTGAATCGTCGCCGCCCACGGATAGTTTGCGTCCGGCGCGTCCCCCCAGGTGCGATGCTGCCACACCACTTGCAAGTCGCCATAATCAAATACCGCCGTTTGCGTGTCGGATATGTTGGACTTGCTCCCTTTGTAAATCACGATGCCGCCGGACGAACTGATCGTTTTCGGCCAGCCCAACCCCAGCATCCACCGCGTCATGTCCAGCATGTGAACACCCATGTCGCCCACGATCCCATTGCCGTACTCCATGAACGCCCGCCAGCCGCGCGGATGGACCAGCCGGTTGTAGGGACGCCACGGCGCCGGTCCCGTCCACATTTCGTAATCCAGGTTCTCAGGCGGGGCTGTGTCCGGCGGATAGGCCGATGTGTGCATCGGATAATAACAGCAAATCTCCACCAACCCCACCGTGCCCAGCTTGCCTGCTTTGACGATGTCGTTGCGCGCCTCGATCAAGTGCGGCGTGCTGCGGCGCTGCATTCCGACCTGCACCACCCGCTGATGCCGCCGCGCCGCTGCCAGCATCGCCTGGCCTTCGACCACATCGACGCTGATTGGTTTTTGCACATAAACATCCGCCCCGCTCTCCACCGCCGCAATCATCGCCAGCGCATGCCAATGGTCCGGTGTGGCGATCAGGACAATGTCGAGGTCCTTTTCCTTCAACATTTCCCGGTAGTCGCCGTGAGTGCGCGGCGTCTTCTTGGATTGCTGCCGCGCCGCAACTTGTTCCGCCGCGTCCGACAACATGGCGCGATCGACGTCACACAGCGCCACCACCTCGACCGGCGCGACTTGCAGCAGCCGGAACAGATCGCTCTTGCCATACCACCCGCAGCCGATCAGGCCCACGCGCTTGCTCTGGCCGGCTGCTTCCGCGGCGGCCGGTCCGGCCGCGCACAGCGCCAGTCCCGCCGAGGCCGATACCTTGAGAAACTCTCGCCGATTCATGGCGAACATATTGGAAGCAACGGCGCGTCCGGTCAACCGCCAGTTTAGCCATTCCCCCTGGCGGTTCCTCGCTTTGGGGAGCGCGATCGTCCCGATCGCCGTGGCTGGCGTCTCGCCAGCCACATCCCGTCCCAATATATTTGCATCCCCGTTGTCGTCGTATCGAGATGCGCCCGCTGCCGCCCGTTCAAATACCGTCACCGCTCCCGGGCCAGCACCCGGCAAATCCGCACGCCGTCCCCTACGGAGAGCAGAACCGATTCCACCCGCCGGTCGCGCGCCAATTTGCGATTCACACGGTCGATGGCCCGTCCGCCGGCCCCTCTCACCGGCCGCGGACCGCCCACGCGCCCGCCCCATAGCATGTTGTCAAACAAAATAAGGCCGTTGGCCCGGACGCGCGGCAGCACCAGTTCATAATAGTCGCCATACTCCGGCTTGTGCGCGTCGATGAAAGCGAAGTCAAACATCCGGCCTTCTTCCAGTTTCCGCAAACTTTCGATCGCGGGCCCCACGCGCAGTTCGATCTTGGCCTCAACCCGCGCCCGCGCCCAATAGCGGCGCGCGATGCTCGTCCATTCGTCGCTCACGTCCAGGCAGAGCAACTGGCCATCGGCAGGCAGCCCGCGGGCAATGCAGATCGAACTGTAGCCGGTAAAGGTGCCGATTTCGATGGCGAAACGGGCGCCCACCGCCGCCACCAGCAGCGTCATGAACGCCCCCTGGTCCGGCCCGATCTGCATCTTGGCGGTCTCCTCTCCCAGCCTGGCCGTCTCCGCCCGCAACGATTCCAGGATTTCATCCCCCGCGCCGCTGCAGCCATCGCAGATATAGCGAAAGAGGCGCTCATTGAGCACGATGTACTTCGGAGGCGGTGCCTTTGGACGGCGCAATTTCATTGCATTATCTTTGGCACATTTCCTTTGCCGTGCAACGCGCTTTTTCCGGATAAACGAGATTATGAAAGACACTGGTCGGTTTCTTAAATGCCCCGTCGTTGCAGAACCCGAACCTGAACATCGTTTTCGATGTTGAAGCCCAGCGCCGTAGGCGCGGCATCATTGTAGAAACCGAACCCAAACGAATGATAAGCCCCGTCAGGGGCGGCATACTCGGCGATCATTCCTCGCCTGTATTGAAGACAACGTGAATATAAAATTGCGTGCGGGTGTTTGCCACGGACGGAAGATGCCGCTCCTGCCGGAGCTTGAACATCTTTTTTGTCCCGGTATCTACAAATAGGCCGCGCCTGCGGCGCTACCGCGGCAGCCCCGAGCCGCAAAATCCTCCCCAACCGCCGGGATAATCCTTCGCCCAGTCCAAGCGATGATGTTGCACCTCGCACCTCTTTTATCCCGTCCACCCGCTTTTTCCCTTTCTTCGCTTTTTAGATCAAAGGACACTCATTGGTCATGTTACCTGCCAGAAATCCACAGGAACTGCCACACCACCTCGCGTCTGATACCAATGCATTGATCACCGCCCGGGGCTGCAGCAGATCGGATCGCCGCCGGCGGAAAGGTGGGGGCTGAGATACGGGATGCCCAAAGAAAGGCCGCGCATGATTAACAACACGCCCGCCAGCGCGCCACAGCAGGAAATGACCCGCCTCCATTTCAGACCCGCTCCCATTGCCGGTATGATTCCCGCCATCCCGATTCCCATCAACATCGGCAATGTGCCCAGCCCAAAGGCCAGCATCACACCGGCTCCGCTCAAAACTCCGCCCGACGCCGCCGCTATCGCCGCGCCCACATATACCAAGCCGCAGGGCAGAAAGCCGTTCAAGCCGCCCAGCAGGAACATCGCGCCGAGGCTGCGCTGCTTGAGCAATCGGCCGAAGGCGGATTTGAATCGTGTCATGGCGCTGGTAACGCGCCAATTCAACGCGAAATGGGATGACGCAGCCAACCCCATCAACACCGCCGCCCCGGCGCCAATGGATAGGGCGCGCTGCAACCCGGCGAAAACAAGCGTTCGGCCAACGAAACCAAAAACCGCCCCGAGCAACGCGTAGGTGGCGAGGCGACCGGCGTTAAAAATGGAACGGCTGACGGCGGCGCGGCCGGCCACGGGCACGGCCAAGGCCAGCGGTCCGCACATGAGGGCGCAATGGAGGCTCCCCGCCAGGCCCAAAATGAATGCGCTATAATAATCCATTCAAGATCACGATTCACCGCCCTTGACAACAATCTGTTTGTCGTAAAAATAGTCTTGTCCCGCCAGCGACCATTCCACTCGCACGGTCCAGAGTCCGGCCTTGAGTTTTCGCGTGTCCAGTCGCTGCTCGCCGTTTGCGTCGAGCGTCAACTCGTGCGTTTCATCAAGGCTGGCGTTGGATGGACGATAGAAGACAACCGTTCCGGTGGGGTGCTGGCCCGCCTGCTCTTTTGGCAATTCGACCGTCACCGCCCCCTGCCGGGCATCATACCGAATGACAATCTGCGTGCTGATGGACTGCGTGCGAGTGACCCGGTCGATCTGCTTCTGGAATCGAATCTCCTGGTCGTAGTAATCTTCGCGCACCAAGTCCATCTTCTGCCGCGTTGCGAAAACGATGAAGCCGACGATGAACGAAATGAAGACAATGAAATAAGCGACGATGGCGATGGGCCACGGATTGCGACCGGCCGGTTCCGGGCTTTTTGTCTTCATGGCGTGGCGGTCTCGCCGCCCGGCTGGCGCCGGGGGCCGACGAAGGTGGTTTGGACGGTTTGGAGCAGGTGGCCATTGGAATAAACTCCGATCTCCAGCTTCCGCTTGCCGCCCGTCAACAAACGCGCGGGCATGTCAATCAGTATGGAGGTCGAGGCCAAATCCTCTTTGGGAACGACCAGTTGCGGATCCCCCATGACGGATAGCTTGCCCTCGGTGTTCTCCAGCCTCAATTGCACCGCCATCGGTCGGGAGGTTTTGTTGACAAGCTGGATCGTGTAAAGGTTTTCGATCGAGCCGTCGGGCAGTTCCTGGAACAACGCCCCCGGCGCCCGCAATAATGTGGCTTCGACGTTCGAGCGTGTCAGCACCAGCACGGCCAGGACCGACGCCAGCGCGCACAGCACGGCGGCGTATCCCATCAGGCGCGGCGTCAGCCGGAACCGTTCGCCACGTTCGATGCTGTTGAGCGAAGCATAGCGGACCAGTCCCCGCGGACGGCCGATTTTGTCCATCACGCCGTCGCAGGCGTCAATGCAGGCGGTGCAGTTGACGCATTCCATCTGGGTGCCGTTGCGGATGTCGATGCCCGTCGGGCAAACCGCCACGCACAGATGGCAGTCCACGCAATCTCCCTGCCCGGCTTCGCGCGGGCCGCGACTGAACGGGCCGCGTTTCTCCCCGCGCTTGTAATCGTAGGCCACGGCCATCGTGTTCTCGTCCACGACGGTCGATTGGAAGCGTCCGTAGGGGCAGATGAACGTGCAGGCCTGCTCGCGGAATCGGGCGAAAATGGCGTAAAAAACCCCGGTGAACAACAACATCGCGCCAAGTCCCTCAACATGATCCAGCGGGCCGTCAGCGATGATTTGAAAAAGTTGATCGCTTCCAATGATGTAACTGAGCAGCAGGTTCCCGATGACAAATGAAAGTCCGAAAAACAGCGCGTGTTTGACCGCTTTGCGCGCCATTTTCTCCCCCGTCCACGGCGCCGCGTTCAATGCGCGCTGGGCCGCGGCGTCGCCTTCAACGCCGTATTCGATGCGCCGGAAAACCATTTCCATCAGAAGCGTCTGCGGGCACACCCACCCGCACCACAGGCGGCCAAAGGCGGCGGTGAACACCATTATGGCCGTGAAATAGATCAGCAGCGCGATCGCGAACATGGCCATGTCGTGCGGCCAGAATATCTGCCCTAAAATCGAAAACCGGCGGGCCGGAAAATTGATCATCAACAGCGGATTTCCGTTCACGCGCGCAAACGGCCCCACAAACAGCAAGGCCAGCAACAGCCAGCTTGCGTATATCCGGCTCGTATAATACCGGCCCTCCGGCTGCCGCGGATAAATCCATTGCCGCCGTCCCTGCTGGTCGGCCGTCGCCAGATGATCGCGAAAGTCCCCCCAATTCACATCCACAATCGTTTTGCGGTCGTCGGGTCCGCCTTTCGGCGCCTCTGTCTCCGTCGCCTTCATTCGTAAGCGTTCGGTTGTTCCGGCTGGGCCTGGTTCTCGGGTGGCTTGGGGTTGGGCGGGTGCGTCCCGCGCAACGTGTATATATAGCTGGCGACCTCGTGAATCTCCTTGGGCTTCAAGACCCCTTTCCAGGTGAGCATCCCTTTGGCCGGAACCCCGTTGACGATGACTCTCAGGTTGTCAACAAAATTCGATCCATGTATCCAATACTCATCGCACAGATTCGGCCCGACCAATCCCCCGCCGTCTTTGCGGTGGCAGGGCGAGCAGTTCTTGAGGAAAATCCCCTTCCCTTCGGCCAGCATCGCCGGGTCCTTGGACGGGGTCAGCGTCGGCAGCGCGGCCTCAAATCGCGTCAGCGCGGCGGCCTTGATGGTTTCCCCCGCCTTCCACTCCTTCTGGTACTCCGCCGCCGAAAGCGTTCCCAGCCGCAAGACGTGGTAATACCCAAGGTAGATCACCGCGAAGGCGATGGTGAGATAAAACAGCCACACCCACCAGCGCGGCAGGTTGTTGTCCAACTCCTGGATGCCGTCGGCGTCGTGATCCAGCAGCAGTGGGTCTCTGTTCTCACTCATGACGGCTGTCTCCTTTGGGTGGCGCGACCAGCACCGCGAGCAGTGCATCTCGTATCTGTTCTGACTTCCCGGTCGCCGTGGCTGGCGTCTCGCCAGCCACATTCCTGGCCCCATGTGCTCGCATTCCCATCGTGGTCGTATCGACATGCGCCCCATCCTCCAGCGGCAGGGATTCCATGCTCTCAAGGAGCGACTTCTTCTGGCAGAATGCCCAGATCAGCGAGGCGCTGAATACGATGACAAACAGGCAAACGGAAACCACCCCAAACATTCCGATGCCGCCCAGATTCTCAATGATTTGATTCATAAGCGTTTAGTTCCTCGCCTGTGAGGAACGATCCAGTTCCGCTGTCTTCACCGCAGCCGCCTTGGGCGCCAATTTGATGTCGGTCCCCAGGCGTTGCAGGTAGGCTATGACGGCAATGATCTCCCGGTCAGGTTCCGCGGTGATCGAGCCGACTTTGAGATTGGTCGCGACCTTGGCGGCCTGCTGCTTCAATTCCGCCAGCGCCCGTGTCTCGTAACCGGCCGGGTAAGGCACGCCGATGCGCCGCAACGCCATGATCCGCGCCGGCAGACAGTCGGTATCGAGCTTGTCGGCCAGCAACCACGGGTAGCGCGGCATGATCGAGCCGGGGGAAGTGGAGCGCGGATCGTCCAGATGGTTGTAATGCCAGGCATCCGGATATTTCCCGCCGATGCGATGCAGGTCCGGGCCGGTCCGCTTGGAACCCCACAGAAACGGATGGTCATAAACAAATTCCCCCGCTTTGGAATACTCTCCATACCGCTCTGTCTCGGAGCGGAAGGGACGGATCATCTGCGAATGGCAGCCCACGCATCCTTCGCGGATATAAATATCCCGGCCCAGCAGTTCCAGCGGCGTGTAGGGGTGGACGCTCGATATGGTGGGCACGTTCTCCTTGATCAGGATCATGGGCACGATTTCGATCAAGCCGCCTATCATCACCGCAACCAGCGCCAGCGCCGTCAGCGTCATCGGCCGCGCTTCCAGCCAGCGATGGGTCCACCGGCGGCTTCCAGTCCCGCTCCCGGCCTCCGGTCGTAGCGGCGGGGCCTGCACGACCTGTTCCGGCGCAAACTGGCCGTAGCGGACTGTCTTCCAAAGGTTAAACACCATCAGAAACGCGCCGCAGATATAGAGCGAGCCGCCTATCGCCCGCAGCCGGTAAAGAGGAACGATTTGCAGCACCGTCTCCAGAAAATTCGGATACTGCAAAAACCCGTCGGACGTGAATTGTTTCCACATCATCCCCGCCGTGATGCCGCTGATGTACATCGGGATGACGTAGAACGCCATCCCCAGCAACGCTATCCAAAAATGATAATTGGCCAGCTTGACCGACCACAGCTTGGTGTTGTAGAGCCGCGGGAACAGCCAATAAAGCATGCTGAAGGTCAGCAGCCCGTTCCAGCCCAGCGCCCCCGTATGCACGTGCGCTATCGTCCAGTCGGTGTAATGCGAAAGCGAGTTGACGCTCTTCAGCGCCAGCGTCGGCCCTTCCAGCGTCGCCATCCCGTATGCCGTGACCGCCGCGACCATGAATTTAAGCACCGGGTCCTGGCGCACCTTGTCCCACGCGCCGCGCAAGGTCAGCAACCCGTTGAGCATCCCTCCCCACGAGGGCGCGATCAGCATCACCGAAAACGCCGTGCCCAGCGACTGGGCCCAATCCGGCAGCGCCGTATAAAGCAGGTGATGCGGGCCGGCCCAAATGTAAATGAAGATCAGCGCCCAAAAATGAATGATGGAAAGCCGGTAGGAAAAGATCGGGCGATTTGCCGCTTTGGGCAGAAAGTAATACATCAACCCCAGATACGGCGTCGTCAAGAAGAACGCCACCGCGTTGTGCCCGTACCACCATTGCACCAGCGCGTCCTGCACCCCCGCGTAGATCGAATAGCTCTTCCACGGACCCGCCGGCACCTCCAGATTATTGACGATGTGCAGAATCGCCACCGTCAGCGCCGTGGCAATGTAGAACCAGATCGAGACATAGAGGTGTTTCTCCCGCCGCTTGAGGATTGTTCCCAATAGGTTGATCGTGAATACAACCCACACCACCGCGATGGCGATGTCGATCGGCCATTCCAATTCCGCGTACTCCTTGCTGCCGGTGAACCCCAGCGGCAGCGTGATCGCCGCCGAAACGATGATCGCGTTCCATCCCCAAAAATGGATCGCGCTCAACGCGTCGCTGAACATCCGCGCCTTGCACAATCGTTGCAGCGAATAATAGATGCCCGTGAACATCCCGTTGCCGACAAAGGCGAAGATCACCACGTTGGTGTGGACCGGCCGCAGCCGCCCAAAGGTGATGTAGCGCAAATTCAGATTGGCGCCCGGATAGAACAACTCCATCGCCGCCAGCAGCCCCACCCCCATCCCCACTATCCCCCATACAACAGTCGCCACGGCGAAATTGCGGACCGTCCGGTTGTCGTATGCAAATGTCTCCAGCGCCCCTTGCCCCGCTGGCTCTTGGCCCCTGTTTTCTGCGGTTGCCGCGCTCATGTGTCTTTGTTTTCCTTTGGTGCGTTGGTTTCCCTTTTGCTCCGCGGCTCCTCCGTCAGAAGCCGCAATGCCGGCGTCCCGGTGTCCTCGTACTGCCCGGAACGGACCGCCCAGATGAAAGCAATTAAAAACACCGCCGCTATCACGACGCTCAGCGGAATCAAAAAGAAAATGACGATCATGGCTCCGCCTCCTCCGCGCCGCCCAGCCCCGCGCGCCGCGCCACCAGCGCCGTTGCGCCACACGCAAAGGCCACCACGCTGACCGAACTCAGCGGCATTAGAATCGCGCAGATCACCGGCGAAAGAACTCCCCGCGCCGCGAAGCTGATGCCGACCACGTTGTAAACCGCCGAAATCACGAAACTGGCCCGTACCACCCGCACCGAGCCTTTGGCAAAACGCAGCAGGGCGTCCAGTTTTGGCAACGCCGCCGCCGCCAAAATCACGTCGCTGGCCGGCGAAAAAGCGTGGATGCTCTCCACCACCGCCACGCCCAGATCGCTTTGTTGCAACGCCCCGGCGTCGTTCAATCCGTCGCCGATCATCATCACCGCCCGCCCGCTCTGTTGCTGGTCGCGAATGAACGCCAGTTTTTCCACGGGACTTTGATGAAACCGCATTTCGGCCGACGGCCCCAGCAGCGCCGCAAATCGCTCCCGCTCCTTTTCCCGGTCGCCGCTCAGCAATGCCAGCTTGTAATGGCGTGAAAGCCCCGGCAGAAGCCGCTCCATCTCCGGCCGCACCGCGTTGATCAACGCGTACGTTCCGCGATACTTCCCGTTGATCGCCAGATGCACCATCCCGCCGCCCGCCCCCGGCGGCGCCGGGACCGCCACGCCCCGCGATTCCAACCAGGCTGCCGCGCCCATCCAAATCTCGTTTCCGTCCACGCTGCCCTCGATGCCGCAACCGGGCGTTTCCAGAAACGAGCGCACCGGCCCCGCCCCGTTCCGCCCCGCCAGGGCCTGGGCGATGCGCGCCGAATACGGATGCGTCGAGTGCCGCGCCATGGCGTAAACCAGGCCCTCCTCGGCGCCGGTCAGCGGCGGACCCTGGAACGTCACTTCTTCCGCCCCGGCCGCGCTCAATGTCCCCGTTTTGTCAAATACAATCGTGTCCACCCGCGCCAGCGTTTCCACCACCGACGGATTCCTCAGGAATATGCGCCGCCGGCCCGCGATCCGTTGCGCCGATCCAAGCGCGAACGGCGCCGCCAGCGCCAGCGCGCACGGACAAGCCACAATCAGCACCGACGCAAAGGATTTCAGCGCGCGGCCCGGATCGCGGAATGACCAGAAGACAGCGGAAGCGACGGCCACCCCAATGACAATTCGCGTAAACCGCTTGCTATAGAGATTGGTCAGGCTGTCGAGTGTCCGGCCTTTGTTCTTGTGGAATACCTGTTGGTTCCACAACGAGGTCAGGTAACTTTGCGAAACCGGCTTGAGGGTTTCGACTTCGATCGCGTTGCCGGCCTGCCTGCCGCCCGCATAAAGATAATCGCCCGCGGCCTTTTCCACCGGCTCGGATTCCCCGGTCACAAAGCTGTAATCGATGACCGCCTGCCCTTCCACCAGCAGCGCGTCAGCGGGTATCAATTCGCCGTTGCGCAGTACCAGCCTGTCCCCGACCCGCACTTGGGACAGGGCCACCGCCGCTTCAACGCCTCCTTCCTTGCGCGTCACCCATAGCGGAAAAAACGATTTGTAATCGCGGTCGAACGCCAGACGTTCGAACGTCTTCTGCTGAAACCATTTTCCGCACAACAGAAAAAAGATCAGCCCTGTCAGCGAATCAAAGTAACCGCTTCCCCGGCCGGCGACGACCTCCGCGGTGCTTTGGGCGAACAGCGCCAGGATGCCCACCGCAATGGGCACCTCGATGGTGACCCGCCGCTGCCGCAGGCTCGTCCACGCAGCCCGCCAATAGTCCGCCGCGCTGTAGAGGAGCGCGGGCACTGCCAGAAGAAAGCTCACCGCTCCAAAGAGCCGGCGCAGCGCGCTGCCGTTCTCAGCGTCCAGCCCCAGGTAGCCGGATACGCTCAGCAGCATGATATTGCCGAAGGCAAATCCCGCCACCCCCAGTTGCAGCCACAGTCGCCGCGAAGGCTTGCTCCGTGGTCCGTCCATGTCCGAGAGTTTCAAATCCGGCTCGTATCCCAGCGACGCCAGCAGCGCGGCCAGTTCGCCCAGCTTCACCCGTCCTGTTTCAAAACTAACGGAAACTTCTTTTCGCGGAAAATTCACCTCGGATGGCCCAATGCCCGGCTTGAGGCGAAAGAGATTTTCCAATAACCAAACGCACGCGATGCAGTGCATGGCCGGCAGGCGCAGTGTCACGCGCGTGATCTGCTCGTCGCAATAATCAACCAGCCGCGGCCGCACCCCAGGGTCGTCCAGGCACCGAAAGAAATTTGCCGGCGCGGCCGGCTTGACCTTCACGCCCGCCGCGTCGTCAAGGGAATAAAAATCGTCCAGCCCATTCTCCGTCAACAACTCGAATACCGCCAGGCAACCGGCGCAACAAAAAGTCTTTTCGCCGGAAACAAACCGCTCATCCCGGCACGATTCGCCGCAATGAAAACAGGGCCGGACTGCGGCAAACGCGCGGCCGCCGCCCTCAATCACAGTTTCCAACAAAGACTTTTGGCTCATCGCAACAAGCGGAAATTTTGCATTTCACGCCCAGGCTGGCTTCGCATTTCTTGTGCTTTTCTAGCCAAAAATGGACACAACGCGCGGGCTGGCCGCAAAAGTCGCGCGTCGCCGGAAGTGGACGCGCCGCGGCGTCTTGGGCCTTATCTCACAATGGCGGACAACTCAAGCGCACGCGCCCTGCGCCGCCCGCGGCTGCGTCAGGCGCTGGCGGGTGTAGGCAATCAGCCCGCCGGCGTCAATGATCGCTTGACGCGATTTGGGCAGCGGGAGCACTGCGAATTCCTGGCCGGTTGTCTTGTTGACAACCGCTCGCTCGCTGATCTCCAACTCGTCGCCCACCGCGGCCTCCACGCCGGGGCACACGATCATCCGCAGCCCCAGATTGATCCCGTTTTGCAGAAAAATGCGGGCAAAGTCTCGCGCCACTATCGCCAGCTCGTGCCCTTTCAAGCACGATACCGCTTGCTCGCGCGAGGAGCCGCAGCCGAAGTTCTTGCTGCCCACTATGACGCTGCCGGGCGGGATTTGGCCCGCCTTGAGCCTGGCGTTGAACGCCGCCTCGTCGGCAAACGCATATTGCGGCGTCTCGGCCGGCAACACCGTGGCCATGTAACGGCCAGGATAAATGACATCGGTTGAGATGTCGTCTCCCACTTTGAATACAACTTGTGGCATAGGTTTTGGTCTCAGTTTCTTTTCCGGGGGTCCGTGATCACTCCCGTCAACGCCGATGCGGCCGCGACGGCGGGCGAGCAAAGATAGACTTCGGATTTGGGATTGCCCATCCGCCCCTTGAAGTTGCGATTGGTGGTCGAGAGGGCCGTCTCCCCATCGCCCAGCGCCCCTTCATGAATGCCCAGGCACGGTCCGCAGCCCGGATTCATCACCACCGCGCCCGCCTTCACAAATGCTCCAACGTACCCTCGGGCCAGGGCCTGACGATAGATTTTGCCGGAAGCCGGGAAGACCAGCATCCGCGTGTTCCGAGCCACGCTTCCCCCTTTCAGGATTCGCGCCGCCACCGCCAAGTCGTCCAGCCGCCCATTGGTGCATGAGCCGATGACAATTTGATCCACCTTGACTCCCGCCACCTCTCCGATCGGCTTAACATTATCGACTGTATGCGGACAGGCGATTTGCGGTCCAAGCTCCGTCACGTCGATGTCGATGCTGCGCTCGTAGGCCGCGTCCGCGTCCGATCCCACGAATTCGATCGGGTCGCTCACCCCGGCTTCCTCGCGCAAGTAACGTTCGGTTTCCCTGTCGGCGGGAACGATGCCGGCGGTCGCGCCCGCCTCGACGGCCATGTTGCAGAGCACCAACCGCCCGGAGGTGGACATCCGCTCGATGGCGGGGCCGTGAAATTCGAGCACTTTGAAGTTCGCGCCCTGGGCCGTGATCAAACCTATCAGCCGCAATATCAGGTCTTTGGGACCCACAAACTCTTTGAAGCGCCCCGTGACCGTGACCTTGATCGTGGGTGGAACCTCGACGTTCAAGACGCTGCCCAATGCCCAAACGCTGGCCATTTCGGTCGCCCCAATGCCGAAGGCGAACGCGCCCAGCGCCCCGTGGCTGGTCGTGTGCGAATCGGTCCCCACCACCACGAACCCCGGCCGCACGTAACCGTTTTCCGGCAGGATCTGATGACAAATGCCGCCGACGTCACCCCGGATATCGTGGAACTTGCCCACGTTTTGCTCGGCGACAAATGCGCGCACCTTCTTCTGGTTAGATGCCGTCTTTGGCGACTCGGCCGGAACGCGGTGGTCAAAGATCACCGCCACGCGCGTTGGGTCCCAGATTCTCGGTTCCAGCGTGGTCCCGCGATAAATCTCCAGAAACTGGTTTATCACCAGCGCCGCGTTTTCATGGGACATCGCCAGATCGACTTTCGGCTCGACAACGTCGCCGGCTTTCACCGATGCCACGCCGCTGGCGCGGGCGAGAATTTTTTCAATGGTAGTCATGTTCGTAATTTGACGGTCATGGCGTCGCCCCCCGCGCGCTCACGCGACGATCTTGCCGGCGCCTTTGTATTTGGTTTGGATTTTCTCTTTGGGCAAATACTGGTCTTCCAGCCGCCGATAGTCCTTGAGCCCTACAAAATCGGTGAATTGCTCGAAGGGGCAAACCCATTGGGTCTGCCCGGCAAGGATGCCGGTGGGCGATTGCTTCAGTGCCGTAAAGAAGCTCGTCAGGGCCTTGTGCGCCACCATAATCGACGCGACGGGAATGGAAACCCGCCCCACGCCCATGGCGGCCAGTTCGGGAATGGGCACCAATTCGGTTTTCATGCCCGATACCGCGTCCATCAGGTTGACCGACAGCGGGCCCTTAAGCTGCTTGACAGCTTGCTGGATGTCCGCCTTGGTCCTTATGCCGTCAATGAAAGCCAGGTCGGCCCCCGCCTCCAAATAAAGTTGGCACCGGCTGATGGCCTCTTCCAGTCCATGCACCGAATACGCATCCGTCCGGGCGTTGATGACGAAGTCGCGGTCCAGGCGTTTGCGCGCGTCGGCGCAGGCCCCGATCTTGCCGGCCATCTCCTGGGCCGATATGACCTCTTTGCCGGCCATGTGCCCGCAGCGTTTTGGAAATACCTGGTCCTCCAGGTTCATCCCCGCCACATCCATGGCGATCAGCCGCTCGGTTACCCATGCCGCGTTGATCGCGTTGCCGCCGCCCGTATCGACATCGGCCATGACCGGAACGCTCGTTGCCTGAACGATGTTCCACGTCAGGTCCAGAATATCCTTCATTTGCACCAGCCCCACATCCGGCTTGGCCAGCAGCGACCCCGCCAGGCCGTAGCCTGAAATTTGCGCCGCCTCGAAGCCGCACGATTGGATGATTTTTGCGCTCAAGGCGTCATGGCAGCCCGGCACAACAACCGCCCGCCGTTCCATGATCGCCCGTTTCAGTATGGTCGATTTTTTCATAAAAGTTTGTCCGCGATGGCCTGCGCCATTTCAAATGTCGTGCTCGTCCCGCCCATGTCGTAAGTGCGCGCTTTGCCCTCGGCGATCACGCCGGCGACCGCCCTTTCCAACGCCGCCCCTTTGGCGGTTTCGCCCAGCCAATCGAGCATCATTTTAACCGCCAGGATGGTCGCGATCGGGTTGACTTTGAATTGCCCGGCGTACTTCGGGGCCGAGCCGTGCGTCGGTTCGAACACCGCCAGTTGCTTGCCGATGTTGCCTGAACACGCGAAGCCCAGCCCGCCGACCATCTGCGCGCACAGGTCCGAAATGATGTCCCCGTAAAGGTTCGGGGCCAGCAAAACGTCGTAGTTCAGAGGGTTCTTCAACAACCACATCGCCAGCGCGTCGATGTTCGCCTCATCAAGCTGGATCTCCGGAAATTCCCGGGCCACCCCCCGCGCCGATTCCAGAAAGAGACCGTCAGTGGCGCGCACCACGTTGGCCTTGTGAACGACCGTCACTTTGCGCCGTTTGAACTTGCGCGCAAAATCGAACGCCGCGCGGGCGATCCGCTCCGAACCCGCCCGCGTGTTGATCTTGCACGACACCGCGTACTGGTCCGGCGCAAGTCGCGCGAACGGGGCGAAGGGCTTGGCTAGTTTCTCCAGCGTCTGGGCCAGTTCCGCCGGCACCGGGGCAAACTCCACCCCCGCGTAAAGGTCTTCCGTGTTTTCGCGGAAAACGACCAGGTCGATCTTCTCTTTGAAATTGAGCGCGTTGCCGGGATAGGCCTTGCAGGGTCGCAAACAGATATACAGGTCAAACAACTGCCGCAATCGCACGATGGGCGAACGGTAGGTCAACCCCTTGTTCTTCAACGACGGGTCCAACTCCGCCCCCGCGCTGGCCGCGGGTTTCGAGGTCACCGCGCCAAACAGCGCCGCGTCCACCCTCTTGAGCAGCTCAATCGTCCGGGCCGGAAAAGCGTCTCCTTCCCGCCGCCAGAACTCCCAGCCAATGTGCCCGGGGACATATTCCGCGTCCAACTGGAGCGCCTTCAATACGATCTTGGCGGCATCGAGCACCTCGACCCCAACGCCGTCTCCGGGCAGCCACGCGATTTTGTATTTAGCCATGCGCAGACCAATGTATGGTCAGACCAAAACTTGGCCCTTGCCGCACCACCCGCACTCCACCTAAATGGCGAAACTCTTGCCATATCTTGCCCTCCACTCAGTCAATAAAATATAAATCACTCCCGCGGCCCCGCCGCCGCCGGACGGCCCTCCCCGGCTCCATCCTCCACCTCCGCGATGTATTTCCTGGTCGCCGCCGGTAATTCTTTCCAGATCGTCAACGCCAGTATGATGCCGATGAGCGCAAAGGGCATCAAAAACAGCGGCCACCATGTCCAATTGTGCCCCGCACCGGTCGTCAGATAACCGATGCCGAAGGATTGCACGCTGCTGCCCACATACACAAATCCGTCGGTGATCCCGGAACAGGTCGCTGTGGCTTTGCGTCCCCCAAAATCCGGCGCGGCCGTCCCCGCCATCAGCGAATGCACGCCGATCACCGCCATCGAAATCACCACCGCCGACCAACCCACTACCCGCGGCCAGGTGAACAGGCATACCGCCATCACCCCGCTCATCACCAGCATGATCGAACTGAACACCACCACCGGCGGTCCCCGCCGCGAACGAAAACATTTGTCCGACATCCAGCCGCCCGCAAAGCCCCCCACGATGCCGACAACACATATCAGCAATCCCCAGTGCTGGGTGAAAAATTCGGTCCCCGGCTCTTTGGTCTCCGCCGCGAAGATCGAATACCAATTCATGATTCCATTGCGCAGTACACCCACCGTCAGGCCAATGAAGGCCACCGTCAGCATCAGGCGGCTGCCAAAAACCTTCTTCAGCAACGTCCACGCCGTCAACTCGATGTGCATCACGCCCGACGACGCGTCGCAGGTGTCGAAGGCCGGATAATTAGCTTCCTCGGGCGTGTCCTTGATCAGCCACCAGTCCATCAGCGCCCAGAAAAACACGATCGCCGCCGGAACATAAAAAAGCGCCCATGTCGCATCGACCGCCGACCCCTTCAGCGCGAACGCCCGCTGCAGCAGTTGGTGAAACCAGCCGATTTGCCCTGTCGGATTGGCTTTCGACATATCGGCAATTGCCTGGCCCCAATCAAACGCAAAATAGACGCCCAGCGAAATCAGCGTGCCAAACACCGCGCCAAACACCCCCCGTTCCCGCACGTGGAACCAATACGCCTTCACCTTGATGATGGAAACCGCGCCGTAGCTCTGAAAATACATGTTGAACGCATACACAATGGAAAAGGAGACGACCATGTTGGAGTGCAGCCGATGTGTCACCAGCAGGTAAGTCAGCCCGCCCAATATCACGTTGGCCACCGACGTCCCGATCGCGCCAACGATGATCCCCGCTTTCCCGCCGATCCGGTCCACCAGCGGGCCGTTGACCAAAAAGGAGATGCCATAGACGAAAGCCCCCACGCCAAATATGACCCCAATATCGCTGTTGGACATCAGTGTGCCCAGCGAGTTCTTGGCCACGTTGAGGTTGTATCGGGCCATGTACATGAACGCATAAGTCATTCCCAGCGGAAACCAGTTGATGAACCGACGCACCAAAAACGGGCGGCTGTGCCTCAGGGGATTGTTGAGAAAATAGACGGCGATGACGGCTGTCAAACAAATAATTAAAATGCCGGCAGCCATATAAACGCGCGCCAAGCCTATGTCCCGCCCAAAAACTGTCAAGCCGCATCGCCCCCGCGCCTCCTCGCCTTGGGGACCGCGATCGTCCCGATCGCGGCGGCTGGCGTCTCGCCGGCCGCATCCTCGTCCCCATCTCTCTGCATCCCCACTGCGCTCGTATCCAGATGCGCTCCTGCCTGCGAATCTCACCCCATCCAACTCCGATTGGGTCACGCCCGCGTCCCAGAACTGGATTTTTGTGTTTTAATGACGAACTGCTGATTGTAGAAGACAGGCGCATGCGCGACGATTGGTTCCGCCGGAAGACTTGGACAGCGAAAGACCGCGAGGATTTCTTCGCCCGCCTGCAGCGCAGCCGTGGCGTACTCCACAAAGTACAGTATGCGCGCATTCAGGCTTACGAGCTGCTCACCACACGGACGCCCAAAGCGTATTCCGCAGCTCTTGAGTTGCTCGATTTGATTTTGGCCGATTGGCGCGAGGACGCGCAGCTTGCCTCTGTTTACCATCATCGCGCTGAATGCTTCGCTGGTCTGGGCGACGTCCCTCGCGCTTTGGACGCTTACCGACAGGTATTCCGAACGCAGAGAACCCGTAAGGGCGAACTGACCATGGCCCACTTGGATTTCGGCTGGTTGGTCGCCACCACCCCTCTCCCCGATTGTTACGATGAGGCTTTGGGATTGCTCAACGAGTTTACGCACAATGGTTTTCCGGTTCACCAGTATCGAGCGGGGGCGATTCGTGCGCTGATTTTCGCCGCGCGTGGACAGCGTGAGCAAGCGCGCGGCTACGCGCAACTCGCACTTCAGGCCGCTGCCGCTCGTCATTCAGGGTTTCGCTATCATGCAAAGCTCGGGCTAGTAAAGTCGCCAGATGAAAAAGTTTATAAGCGACTAAAGCTGCTGGCGGACCAATGAATGATTCGCTGCAATGGCTGGTTCGCTGAGGTTGTTATGGTGTTTCGATCTGATCCTTCATCCTTCCTTATGGAGGGGTCAAACCATACTTTGCCCAATCTCAACTGGTTCCACATGATCGCAGATTCACGTGGGTTTTCACCTTTGATCAAGGAAATCCTGTCCATCCTGTTAATCATGTCAAAACCTCCTTTCCATCAACGCCTTCCGCCTTCCCCATATCCGTGTCAATCCTCTTAATCCGCGGCCAAAATAAATCTTCAAAAATCTGCGTTGTACCCAAATTCGAGGATTGCCGGTGTCTATACTCTTGGATATTTACATTCAGCTAAATCACGCGAGTATGGATGCCAATGTGCCAGCCGGAAGCGATGGCCGTCCTAACCAGTTGGCCGAAAGACTGCCGACGGAGTTAATCTCCTTCGCGGTTAGGAAAGAAGCCCATTCCAAGGAACTAGCTAACCGGTTCAACGCGCATCTGCCCCCGATCGTATGGGCATATTTTGCGGCGGCGACTCAAGGCAATTGGCCCGAGGTCGCCCGTTTGGGAGAGCAACTGCGTCACCTATCCCTTCCCAGTGGGTTGCCCAAGCCCGATCCGATCGTGACCTCGCAGGTGTGGTCGGCGATAATGGAAATCTTCATGGCATTTGCCCAATTCGCGATGGGAGAGCCCATCTATGCTCTTCGCTTCGGACAGGACATTATCCGTTCGATACCGCCGGGCAGCATCTACTTCGGCGGCACCGATGCCGGACGCGGCCTGGTAACCGCTCTTTGCCGGTCACATGAGACAGGAGACCCGTTCTTCACCCTCACGCAAAGTGCGTTGGTGGATCGGCCATATCTCCTCTACTTGCGGGAAATTTACGGGCGCAGCATTTCCATCCCTTCGGACGAAGATTTGCAGCACGCTTGGGATGACTACCATCTCGATCTCGAGCGCCGGGAAAAGCAGCGCCAACTCATTCCTGGCGAAACGGTCGAAAGGGTCGATGGCAAAATCCGATGCACCACCCAAATCGCCCTCTGGGCTGTCAACAGCGCGCTGGCAAGACTCATCTTCGACCGCAACCCCGATCGTCAGTTTTTTGTGGAGCAGAGTTTTCCTTTGGAATGGATGTATCCGCACTTGGTGCCGCACGATTTGATTATGGCTGTTTCCCGCCAGCCGTTGCTCACCTTGCCGCCCGAACGCGTCGAGCAGGATCGAAAGTTCTGGAGTGATCGATTCGGCCAAATGCTGGGAGATTGGCTCCGCCTCGAAACGCCCGTGACCGAGGTCTGTGCCTTTGCCGAAAAGGTGTTCCTGCGAAAGGACCTGGATGGCTTTACGGGCGATCCGAAATATGTTGCCAGCCAACCCGCCTGCCACGCCTTTTCTAAATTGCGAACTGCCATTGCCGCCCTCTATGACTGGCGCAAGCGAAAGGATCCCGACCCAGCCGCGCGGCGGCGCATGGCGGAAGCTGCGGATTTCGCGGCCCGACAGGCCTTTGCCCTGAGCCCACGCAGCCCCGAAGCGGCGTTCCGATGCGTCGGCTATTATTTGGGTGAGAACCGCCAGGCGGATGCTTTGCTTGTGGCCGAAACCGCCTCCCGATTGGCGCCCGAAAACGTCCAATTGCAATCCCTGGCGCAATCCCTGGCGCGAAATGTCCGAAACCTATAGACGGCCTCCCTCAGTGGCGGACGGGTCAAACCATGGCGGAGGGGTCAGCGGAGGGGTCAGCGGAGGGGTCAAACCATACTTTTGCCCAATTTCGACTGGCTCCACTCGATCGCAGATTCACCTGGGTTTTCGCTTTCGTTCAAGATAATCCTGTCCATCCTGTTAATCATGTCAAATCCTCCTTGCCATCAACGCCTTCCGCCTTCCCTGTCTCTGTGTCAATCCTCTGCATTTGTATTGTCAAAGCCCGGGCTGATGACCGCGTCATTCGCGTTGCATGACTAACAGAACCGCCATTCGCCTCGCCATTCTTATGGTGTCAACAATAGTCTTGCCAACGCCCGTCAACTCTCGGCGGCGGGAGGCGGTTTCTGGCGGCATGCCCTTGACCTGCTGGATGCCCCGTCGGTCACCGTTCGCCAGGCCGCAACCAACTCGCTCGCGGCGATTGCGGGCCAGTCACTTTCCCATTCTGCGCCGGAGGAAAAGGCCGACAGAACCTTCAACTTCCCGGCAATTCCGTTGCAATCCTTGCTCACCTTTTATGAAGATCTGGCTGGGAAAAAGGTGACGATGACGGCCACGCCAAATCCCAGCACAATTCTGCGTGTGCAAATAGTCCGCCTTCTGACCAAAAGCGAAGCCCCGCAATGTTTGGAGGAAGCGTTCAAGGAACAAGCCGGGTTGGTCATCGTCCGCGGCCCGGACGGCTCCCTTGCCGCCGTCGCAAAACCGCAAGATAACCAACATTGATTTTATTTCAGTTCCGTCAATTCCGTTTCCCGACGAGGCGATATATCCGAGTGGCGGAGCACGGGGCGCATTTCACCTTTGTCGAGGTTTCAATTCCCGAATATGTTGCCCAACCGTCTCCTTTCCGGTCGCGCGCCTGATTTCCCCCCTCTTCGCGTTGTGACGCCATCGGTAACGGTTTGTGACGGCAAATGTGACGGACTAAGTCCTTGATTATCAACACTTGTGACGGTGTGACGGCTTTTCCGGGGGGTATGGGTATGCCAGGACCTCAACGGCACCCATCCAAATGGGGG
>JBEKSF010000039.1:0-42376 GCA_049517295.1 Verrucomicrobiota bacterium | reverse complement strand
TGACTGCCGTTCCGCCATTCATTGACACCGGAGTCGGCGGGCGTTTCCGCGCTGGCCGCTTGCGTGGCCGGATGTTTTCGCCGAGAACCTGGTGACAGAACATGGCGATGCAGTACAACTGACGACAACCGGCTGTTACTGCTTGCCACCCCCGGTTTTCAAACTCATAATCGCTTGGTCGCAGGTTCAAATCCTGCCGGGCCCACCATTTCAATGCGTTGATGTGCAATGATTTAGGTTGGCGGGGATTTCGGCGCGGCTCCGGCCCACAGCAGATTCCACTTGAGCCGGCGCGGGGTTTCGGCTTGAATGAGCCTCGTTGAGTGCATTCTCAGTGATGCCGCGTGTGGAGACGCAGAATCCAGAAACCGTGGCTGGTGGAAGCGAGGCAGTCGGCCTCCGTGATAAGGGATGCCTCTTTTCATCAGCCGGAAATTCGAAGAACAACAGAATCGATGAAGTCCATAAGTCCCTCAGGAGAAGAATTCAAACTTCCGACGCGCGAGGATTTTCAGGCTGAGTATGTCCGCTTGGAAAAACTCGTCGCGGAGCAACGCAAGGCCGGGAAAGAAATCGTCGTGGTGGTTGGGCTTGGCTTTGTGGGAGCTGTGATGGCGGCGGTGGTGGCTGATGCGACGGATAGGAAAGGGCAGCCGACGAAGTTCGTCATCGGCATGCAGCGGCCCAGCACGCGCAGTTTCTGGAAGATCCCATTGCTTAACCGCGGGGTGTCGCCCATCAAGGCTGAGGATCCGGAGGTGGCGCAGATAATCACACGGTGCGTCAATGAGAAACGAACAATGATCGCCACCTACACCGACCAGGCGTTGGAATTCGCGGACGTGGTGGTGGTAGATGTGCAATGCGATTACCTGAAAGAGTCGCTGGGCAGCGTCCTTACCGGGGCGGCGAATATGAGCGCACTGGAGGCGTCGGTCGCCACGATAGCCGAGCACATCCCGCCGACAGCATTGGTGCTGATTGAAACGACGGTTGCGCCGGGCACGACGGAGCAGATCGCCTATCCGATCATGAAGAAAGTGTTCAAGAGACGGGGCATTCGTTCCGAGCCGTTGTTGGCCCACAGCTACGAGCGCGTCATGCCTGGAAAGAACTACGTGGCGTCCATCCGCGATTTCTGGCGCGTGTGCAGCGGCGTGAACTTGGCCGCCCGCAAAAGGGTCACACAGTTCCTCAATGGCGTGCTGCATACGGAGAAATACCCGCTGACGGTGCTGGATCGGCCGATCGAATCGGAAACGGCGAAGATTATCGAAAACAGTTATCGGGCGACGATTCTGGCGTTCCTGGACGAATGGTCATTGTTCGCGGAGCGCAACGGGGTGGATTTGAAGAAGGTGATAGAGGCGATCAAGGTCCGGCCCACTCACTCGAATATCATTTTCCCCGGGCCCGGCATTGGCGGCTACTGTTTGCCCAAAGACGGCGGGCTTGGGGTATGGTCTTACCGGCACGTCTTCGGGTTCGAGGACGAAATCTTCAAAATCACACCCATGGCGATTGACATCAACGACACGCGCTCGCTGCACGCGCCGCAATTGGTGCGCGACGGGTTGCGCAACATGGGCAAGCCCATTGCGGCGGCCGAAGTGCTCTTGCTGGGCGCCTCTTACCGCGAAGACGTGGGCGACACCCGCTACAGCGGTTCGGAGATGATCGTGCGCAAGCTTACCGAGATGGGAGCCGATGTCAAAGTGCATGATCCTTACCTGGACCATTGGTGGGAATTCGAAGCGCAAGACACCTATCCGTTGCCCAACTATAGCTGGGCGCGCTTCTTCCACCGGCAGGACTCGCTGAAGAACCTGCGCATCGAGAAAGATCTGTGGGGGGCGATGAAAGGGGTGGATGCCATCGTCCTTGCCGTCCGCCATGAGCCTTACCTGAAACTCGACCCCAACAAAGTGTTCAAGAGCGTCGGCCATCCTTTTGTCGTCATTGACTGCTTCTGCGTGCTCAACGACGATCAGATTCGCCGCTACCTGGAATTGGGCTGTGAAGTCAAAGGCATGGGCCGCGGCCATATCAAGCGAATCAAAGATAGTCTCGCAGCCGGCCGCAATGCCAAGCGGAAGAAGGTTTAGGCGCAATGAAATTCATTTGCGCCGCCGCCCACCGGGTTTTGAGGGCAGGCGACGTGTTCTTGCCGCAAGGCGACGCGAAACCAATCGCCATAAGTGTGACTATGAAACAGACTGGCACGTTCCATTCTCACACTTCCGATTCTGCGCCAATTGTTGGTAGAGGAAGCGCCTATCATTAGAGTTCGATTTGTTGTTCGGCTGCCACACTCAGGATGAATTTTTCAATCAAGGCCGGGAATTCTTCCGACACCTGCCGCGCGTATTTTAACAGCAATGCGAGCTTTTCAGGATCGAGTTGCAGATCGTAAGCATGAACAAAGACGTGCCGGAAACCTCTCAATTCACTCAAGGGCATTTTCAGCGTCTCGGGAATCAGAGCCGGGCGAATACCGGGAATGGAGATGGTCAGGCGCGTCAGCAAGGCGCCGTGCCAGCCCTTCTCATCATCAATGTTGTTCTCAAACGTTTTGGCCACGCGCAGTCCCGCCTGTTCAAACGCATTGTAAAGCCGCGACAACTGATGGGCGCAGCTTTCGTGTCCGGCTTCATCGCCCCGCTCAAAACGCGCCAGCGCCTTTTGGAAAGCGTCCGAAACCATGCGGCTGTCGTTGAGCATTTCCTCGTGCAGTGTCTTTAAGGCTACGCTGTCCATACTTCTCCCTCCCGGAGAATTTTTTCCCGAAAACGGCAGCGGTTCAGCAACAACACGTCCACCGGCCGTTCCAGCCGCTCCATCAATTCGGAAGTGAGCCGTTCCGCGCTCATCTGCCCGGGATCGCTTTCCAGAGCCAGGTCAACGTCGGAACGGTCGTTGAACGCGCCGGGTCTGGTGAGTGAGCCAAAGACAATGACCCGCTGGCCGGGAATCAACTCCGTCAAGGCCGATTGCAAACGGCGGCGCGTTTCCCCAAAGACATCCAGCCGCCGTTGCTTGCGCGCCAAAGCGCGTTTTTGCAGCAAAGTCATGGAAAAAAGATGTCGCCGCAACGCGCAAAGCGCAAGGCGCAATATCCCGGCCGCAATCTTCGCCAAGCTGGACATTGATTTTTGTATGCAGGAAGCTCTGAATAACCGCGACTCATCGGGATTCATTGGCCCAACAATTTGTCGGGACGTGGTGTGGCGTTCGCGATCCACGCAAGATCTTGGTTTTTAGTTACTTGAAGATTGTCGTCGTAAGTGTAGGCGATCGGATCTCGTCGAAGGACGCGTCCGCGGTCATGGAAGTGATCAAGTTTTCTGGTTGACTGGCTTCGGTCGCTCCGGGGCCGAGATCCGGATTAAGCCAGATGGTGATGAACCGGCGGCCAGCAACAACAAAATGGGCCACACACAGGCCAACCGCCTTCCATTCAGGCCATCAACCTTGCGTTGGAGCATGGCTGCATTCTACGCGTTTGTCCCCGCGGTGGGTAGCGAAATCTCCATCCAGTCGATGGGTTGGATGTGAAGAATCTCTTGACGCACAACGGCCGGCAGCGCAAATACAACCGCACATGAAGGCGCCGCAAATCCGCTTTTCCGCCGACGGGCCGGCGGCTTCGCGCCTCGCGCTGGGAGCGTGGCGTCTGGCCGACGCCCGCCTGACACGCGAGGACATCCGCGCTTTGGTCCATCAGGCGCTCGAGGCCGGGATCACCACCATTGATCACGCCGACATTTACGGCCGACACGCCTGCCAGCGGCTTTTTGGCGACGCGCTGGCGGGAGACGCCGCGTTGCGCGACCAGATGCAGCTCGTGACCAAGTGCGGCGTCAAACTGATCCCGGCGACCGGCTCCGCGCAGCGAGTCAAGTATTACGACACCAGCCGCGCCCACATTTTGGCGTCGGTGGACGATTCCCTGGAAGCTTTGCGCACAGACCGGGTTGAGATGCTGTTGATTCACCGCTCCGATCCGATGCTGGACCCGGATGAAGTGGCGGAGGCGTTTGAGGCGCTGAAGAAAGCGGGCAAGGCGCTGCATTTTGGCGTTTCCAATTTTACTCCCAGCCAGTTTGATCTTCTGGCCTCGCGCCTGCCGTTCGGACTGGTGACGAACCAGTTGCAATTCTCTGTTTTGCACACGAGCCCGCTTTACGAGGGCACGTTTGACCAGTGCCTGCGACTGCGCATTTCCCCGATGGCGTGGTCGCCGCTGGACGGCGGCCGGCTGCTGAAGGAAGAGGACGAACGCGCGCGGCGGGTGCGGCGGGCGCTGGGGGAGGTCGGAAGGGAATTGGGCGGCGCGGCAATTGAACAAGTGGCGCTGGCCTGGATTCTGGCGCATCCGGCGCGAATCATTCCGATAGTGGGAACGACCAACCGCGAACGGCTCAAGAGCGCCGCCGCCGCTGTGGGACTGTCCCTCTCGCGCGAGCAATGGTTTTTCATTCTCGAGGCCTCGGCGGGCGGGCCTGTGCCGTGAACAGGCGGGAATCGGCCTCCCAAAGGCTTGCAGTGGCGCGAAGGTCGGGTCTTAATGTGCGCTGAGATGAACGATCATCCAGTAACATTCACCAAAGAGGACCCCTGGCGCGTCTTTCGCATTATGGCCGAGTTTGTCGATTCGTTCGAGGTACTCTCGCAGATCGGACCGGCGGTGACGATTTTCGGATCGGCCCGTCTTAAACCCAGCGATCGGTTTTACCAGGCGGCGGTCACCATAGCGCGGGAGTTGGCGAAAAAAGAGCTGGCGGTCATCACCGGCGGCGGTCCGGGCATCATGGAGGCGGCCAATCGCGGGGCGGCCGAGGGCGGCGGGAAATCGGTCGGGCTGAATATCGAGCTGCCGTTCGAGCAGAAGGGCAACCGGTTCACCAACGTTCCGATGCACTTCCACTATTTCTTTTCGCGCAAGGTCTGTTTCGTCAAGTACAGCATTGCCTTCGTTTTCATGCCGGGCGGGTTTGGGACGCTGGACGAGTTTTACGAGGTCCTGACTCTGGTGCAGACGCGGCGCATCCCGCGCTTTCCGCTCATCCTTTTCGGGCGGGCGCATTGGAGCGGCCTGCTGCGCTGGATGAAGGCAACATTGCAGAAAAACAAACTCATCAGCCCGGGCGACCTGGATTTGGTGCTTGTCACCGACGACCCCCAGGTGGCGGTGGACCGGATATTGGATTACATGAGAGAGGTGGGACCGCCCGCGGTGACGCCGCGCGCCCTGGCGTGAACCGCCGCAAGTCAGCTTGGCCCATGTACAAAGTGACGCGCTTGAAGAACGGATTGACGGTGGCGACGGCGGAAATGCCGCACATGACCAGCGTGAGCGTTGGCATCTGGGTCGCGGTGGGTGGTCGCTACGAGCCGGCTTCGCTCAGCGGCGTGTCGCATTTCATCGAGCATCTTTTGTTCAAGGGCACCCGGCGGCGGTCGCCGCGTGAGATTTCACAGGCGGTCGAGGGCATCGGCGGTTATCTCAACGCCTTTACCAGCGAGGAGCAGACCTGCTTTTATGCCAAGGCGCGCCACGATCATTTTGGGCAGGTGCTCGACGTGCTGGCGGACATGTTTTTGCATTCGACCTTCGATCCGGTGGAGATCGACAAGGAACGCGAGGTCATCAAGGAGGAACTGGCCATGTACATGGACCAGCCGCAGCAGTACGTGCAGGAATTGCTCAACGCCACGATGTGGCCTGATCAACCGCTGGGCCGCTCGATCACCGGCACCGAGAAGACGCTTGATGCCATAGGCCGCCACCAATTGCTTGACTTTCAGAAGGCTAACTACGTCGCCCCCGCCACATTGGTGGCCGTGGCGGGCCGGGTCACGCACGGCCAGGCGGTGAAAGCCGTGGGCCGGTACGCCGCGAAGTTCGCGCATGGCCGGCGCTCTTGCTGCGCCCCTGCCACCAGCGCGCAAAGCAGGCCGGTCATTCGCCTTCACACTCGGAAAACCGAGCAAACGCAGATCGCGCTGGGCATCCGCGCCTGCTCCCGCCATGACGAGCGCCGGTTCGCCCTGCGACTGCTCAACGCGGTGCTGGGAGAGAACATGAGTTCACGCCTGTTCCAGACCGTCCGGGAAGAACACGGCCTGGCCTACTCGATCTACAGCGGCAACAGTTTTTTCGATGACGCGGGAGACATCGTGATCTCGGCGGGCCTGGACCCGGATAATTTGCAGAAAGCCCTCAAACTCATCGTGCGGGAAATGAAACGCCTGGCGTCCGCCCCGGTTCCGGGAGCGGAACTGCGGCGGGCGCGCGATTATCTCATCGGCCAGCTCGATTTGAGCCTGGAAAACAGCGAGAACCAAATGATGTGGGCCGGAGAGCAATGGCTCGGCTATGGAAAAATCTTCCATCCGAGCGAGGTCAAAAAGCGGTTGGGCGAAGTCAATTCCGCGGCCATCCGCGCCGCCGCGCGCCAACTCTTCCGGCCCGATCGATTCACGCTGGCCCTGGTCAGCCCGTTGAAATCCACGCTCGGATTGGAGAAAATACTCTCGGCGTGAAAGGCGCCCGGCTTGTCAATGAGCGCCGCTGTTGCCGGTGAACTCCGCCAACTGGCGAACCAAGGCGTCAATTTCCGCGCGGCCATCGTGGGAGGGATCAAACTCCCGGTAGTTGTTGAGCATGATGGAAAAGACAAGGTGGTCCTTGCCGGCGGTGGTCAGATAACCGGAGAGCGTATCGACCATTCCCAAGGAGCCGGTTTTGGCGTGAACATTGCCTTCGGCAACCGTTCCTTTGAAGCGATTGCGCAAGGTCCCGTCCACTCCCGCCACCGGAAGGGCGTCCTGAAAGGCCTGGCGATAGCGATGGCGATTCATGTAGGTCAACAGGCGCACGGTCGCGCCCGGTGTGACCAGGCAGCCGCGCGACAAACCGGAACCTTCCTGCAGCAATGCGGCGCCGTCGGCGATGCCAACCTGGCGCAAGAAACGCCGCATCTCCGCCAACCCGGCCTGGGCGGTGTCGCGGTTGAACGGCTCCGGCTGGGCGTCGGTTTTGGCGCCCACTTGCAGCAACAACAATTGCGCGTAGAGGTTTTCCGAGGGCTTCAATGTGCGCTTGACAATCTCGACCAGTGTGCGCGATTCGACCGAGGCGACCTCGGCCAGGTTCGGCCACTGGATGGGAGCCGTCTCGCGGTCCAGCCAATTCATTTGGCGCACGGCGCCGGAAGTGGGAACCCCGTTTTGCGCCAGAGCCTCCTTGAGCATGGTGACGAACCAGAGGGCCGGTTTGGCCACCGAAACGGCATCGCTCTGGCTGTTGGAGCCTAAAGGGAGACGCCCCCAGGCGTAGGCGATGTCCTCCCCGATGGGCCGGTAAACGCGAATGCGTCCCCGCGCGTCCGGCGCGGCGGTTTGCGTCCAGTTGGTGAAGTTGAGAAAGGTCGTTTCCGGCATGGTGACAATCTGGCAGGATGCGCCCGCGGCATCGCCCGGCTTGAAAAGCAGGTCGATGACATTGTCCTGGAACGTCAGCGCTGAGGCGGGAGCGCCGTAATAGTTTTGCAAATCGTCCCACGTCCAATCGGCGCCGAAAGGCGGGCCGTGAAAGTAGCTTTCATCGCCGACCAGGTCGCCGTCGATGCGCTTGATGCCGGCGGCCAGCAAGGCGTCAATGGCCGGTTGCAGCGCCTTTTTATAGTCGCCGTCATTGAAGCGGGCGGAGAAAGAGGGATCGCCCCGGCCATAAACGAGCAAGTCTCCGTGAATGACGCCGTCGGCGTCCGGTTTGGACGCGGCATAGAAGGAAGTATTGATGCGATAATCGGGCCCCAGCCGATCCAGCGCCAGAGCGGCGGTGTAAAGTTTGGCATTGGAGGCGGGCTTCATCAATTTGTCGGCGTTGCGCTCGAAGAGGGTCTGGCCGCTGTCCAGCGAAACCACTTTGACGCCCCATTGGGCCTGGGCAAAGCGAGGATCATCGAGCCGGGCCGCCAGGCGGGCCTGGAGCGCGGGCAGGGTGTCATTGGACGGCTGTCCGAGTGTGCCGCCACCCGCCAGCGCCCAAAAGGCCAGCGCGAGAAGGGTTTGACATTGTTTCATATTTGGCTTCGCCATGAACGTTTCCATATCCCAGTTTGATCGAACAACGCGGACAGGGAAATGACGAAGTGGCTTGGTTGCCCGGACTTGATCCACCTTCGCCAACCGGGGGGAAGAGGCCAACCTTGACTGGCGCGCTGAGTTACCTTGACTTGCCTTGACTAACCTTGACTTCTTCTTGACTTGGAGCGGTTGGGAGCGGGGTCGGATAGGGCTAAGGTTATGATTATGAGCAGGATACGACGAGTTGACTGTAACCTTGACCGATCTGCGCTAAAGCTCCCTTTTTCGCTCCCGCGAGGCAGGCTGGGCTTGACCTGCGGGGGGGTGGCGTGAGGGCTTGGGCTTCACGTTAACGTTAAAGTTAACGCGCGATCATTTTTTCAGGGCCTTGTTTTGGGTTTCCGTCTCGCGCCGCAGAAGTGTTCTCAAAGCGGGTTCCGTTCCCTAATATGTCAAAGAACAGGCAGACACAACGTGCGCACTGTCCCATGTAATCATGGGACTTGCAAGTCTTTTTTTTCTCTTTTTTTTCGGCCAGGAGCGGATGATTGAACCACGGACGAGGGTGGAGATGCCGCGCCTACGGTGACTGGCTTCGACAAGAACGACCGCGACCGAGATAATCGCGCTCCCCACGCTGAGATGGTTTCCCCTATGCCAAGTGGGGGACTTGCCCTGATTGTCCTATTTTTCCGGTGGTGTATGGTTTCAACGTTGTTTGGGGGGATATAGAACCCGTCCGGTGATTGGTTGCATCGGGCGGGTTCTTCCTTTTCCGGGTATCACGGGAGGTTGGTAGCACCCATGAGAAAGCGATCGCATTCGCGTGCGGCGCCACGGCCCTCATTGAAGGCCCACACCACCAGGCTCTGCCCGCGGCGGGCGTCGCCGGCGGCAAAAACCCCTTTGATATTGGTGGCGTAAGATTGGTAGTCGGCCTTGACGTTGGTGCGGGCGTCGCGCTCGATGCCCAATTGTTCGAGCAGGGGCTGTTCTGGTCCTAAAAAGCCCATTGCCAGCAGGACCAGTTGGGCGGGCCGCACGACCTCGGTCCCCGGCACTTCGGCGGCAGTGAATTGGCCCTTGTCGTTGCGCTTCCATTCGATCTGCACGGTATGGACTTCCTTGACGTGGCCGGAATCGTCGCCGACGAACTTTTTGGCGGTCGTGAGATAGATGCGGGGATCAGCGCCAAATCTGGCCGCCGCCTCCTCCTGGCCGTAATCGAGCCGATAAACCTTCGGCCACTCCGGCCAGGGATTGTCCTTGGCGCGGGCCTGGGGCGGCTGTGGCAGAATCTCCACTTGCAGCAAGCTCTTGCAGTTGTGGCGCAGGGCGGTGCCGACGCAGTCGGTGCCGGTGTCGCCGCCGCCGATGACGATAACGTCCTTGCCCTCAGCGGAGAGGCAGGGATCATTTTTGTGGCCATCCAAGTGGCTCTTGGTATTGGCGTGGAGGAACTCCATGGCAAAATGAATACCCTTGAGATGGCGTCCTTCGACCGGGAGATCGCGCGGCTTGGTGGCGCCGGTGCAGACAATGACGGCGTCGAACTCGCGCAGGAGGTTGGCGGCGGGATAATCGACGCCGACTTCGGTATTGGTGAGAAAGGAGACGCCTTCTTCGGCCATCTGGTCCACGCGGCGTTGGACCAGTTGCTTGTCCAGCTTCATGTTGGGGATGCCGTACATGAGCAATCCGCCGATGCGGTCGGAGCGCTCGAAAACAGTGACCAGGTGGCCCGCGCGGTTGAGTTGAGCGGCGGCGCACAGGCCGGCCGGACCCGACCCAATGACAGCCACCTTTTTGCCGGTGCGCACTTGGGGCGGCTCCGGCTTGATCCAGCCCTCATCCCACCCGCGATCGGCGATGGCGCATTCGATGTTCTTGATGGTGACTGGCGGGGAAATGATGCCCAGGACGCAGGAGCCTTCGCACGGGGCGGGGCAAACACGGCCGGTGAAATCCGGGAAATTATTTGTTTTGTGGAGGCGATCGAGCGCTTCACGCCACAGGCCGCGATAAATAAGGTCGTTCCATTCTGGGATGAGATTATTGATAGGACAGCCGGAGGCCATGCCGCTGAGGAGGGTGCCGGTGTGGCAGAAGGGAACGCCGCAATCCATGCAGCGGGCGCCTTGCTCACGGAGTTTTTTCTCCTCCAAATGAAGATGAAACTCGCTCCAGTCGCGCAGGCGTTCCAGGGGCGGGCGGTCCAGCGGCAACTCGCGCAAGTATTGAATAAATCCGTCGGGTTTGCCCATTTATTTTCGGTTTTTGGTTGCTGTCATAATTCATCAGCCGCCGCCGACGCGGGCGGCGTCCTTTGAGTTCTCCTCGAAGGCCGCCATGATGGCCTCGTCGCCGGTGAGTCCGGCTTCCTTGATGCGGCGCAGGGATTGGAGCACGCGCTTGTAATCCTTGGGCATGACCTTGACAAACTTGGGAACCATTTCTTCCCATAGCGCCAGGACTTTGAAGGCGCGCTGGCTGCGGGTGTACTGGGAGTGGCGATGAATCATCCGCCGGATTTCCTCGATTTCGTCCGCGTCATCCAAGCGTTCCAGTTGCACCATCTGCTGGTTGCAGCGCACGGGAAAATCTCCCGGCTCGTCGAGCACATAAGCGACGCCGCCCGACATCCCGGCGGCGAAATTGCGTCCGGTCTGCCCGAGCACCACCACGCGCCCGCCGGTCATGTATTCGCAACCGTGATCGCCCACCGATTCCACGACGGCGGACACGCCGCTGTTGCGCACGCAGAAACGCTCGCCAGCCATGCCGCGGATGTAGGCCTCGCCGGCGGTGGCGCCGTAGAGGGCGACGTTGCCGGTGATAATGTTTTCCTCGGCGACAAACGTGGAGCCTTCCGGCGGATAGACTATTATTTTGCCGCCCGACAGCCCCTTGCCCAAGTAATCGTTGGCATCGCCTTCCAGCGTCCAAGTCATGCCCGGAGGCATAAAGGCGCCAAAGCTTTGCCCCGCGGAACCGCGGAAATGAATCTGGATGGTGTCATCGGGCAAACCAGCCGGGCCGTGGCGGCGGGTGATTTCGCTGCCGACGATGGTGCCGACGACGCGATTGACATTCTTGATGTCGAGAGTGGCCGTGACTTTTTCCTTTCGAGCCAGGGCCGGCTCGCAGAGTTGAAGCAGGAGGGTATTGTCCATCGCTTTGTCCAGGCCGTGGTCCTGAGGGATCTGGCAATAGCGGCCGACGTCATCAGGCACCCTGGGCTGATAAAGGATATTGGTAAAATCCAGGCCGCGGGCCTTCCAATGGTCGATGGCTTCGCGCGGTTCGAGCATGTCGGTGCGGCCGATCATCTCGTTGAAGGTGCGGAAGCCCAGTTGGGCCATGATCTCGCGCACTTCCTGTGCGATAAAGCGCATGAAATTGACGGCGTGGGCGGGGTCGCCCGTGAAATTCTTGCGTAACTCGGGATTCTGCGTGGCCACGCCGACGGGGCAGGTGTTGAGGTGGCAGACGCGCATCATAATGCAACCCAGGGCGACCAGGGGAGCGGTGGCGAAACCGAATTCCTCGGCGCCCAAAAGCGCGGCGATGACGACGTCGCGGCCGGTTTTCAATTGTCCATCGGTTTCCACGGCAATGCGGCTGCGGAGGTTGTTCAGGACGAGGGTTTGATGGGTTTCGGCCAGGCCCAATTCCCAGGGAACGCCGGCGTGTTTGATGCTGGTTTGGGGCGAGGCGCCGGTCCCGCCGTCGTGACCGCTGATCAGGACAACGTCGGCGTGGGCCTTGGCAACGCCGGCGGCGATGGTGCCAACGCCGACTTCAGCGACGAGCTTGACGCTGATGCGGGCGCGGTGGTTGGCGTTTTTCAAATCGTGAATCAACTCGGCCAGGTCTTCGATCGAGTAAATATCGTGATGCGGGGGAGGAGAGATCAAACCGACACCGGGGGTGGCGTGGCGGACCTTGGCAATCCAGGGGTAAACCTTGCCGCCGGGCAATTGGCCGCCTTCGCCGGGCTTGGCGCCCTGGGCCATTTTGATTTGGAGTTCCTGGGCGCTGACCAAGTACAAGCTGGTGACGCCAAAACGGGCGGAGGCGACTTGTTTGATGGCGCTGTTTTTGGAATCGCCGTTGGGTTCGGGCACGTAGCGGGCCGGGTCTTCGCCCCCTTCGCCGGTGTTGCTTTTGCCGCCAATGCGGTTCATGGCCACCGCCAGGGCCTCGTGGGCTTCCTTGCTGATTGAGCCGTAGGACATGGCGCCGCTTTTGAACCGCTTTAGGATCGCTTCGACCGGCTCGACGTCGTGGATGGAGATGGACAGGGCGCCGCTCTTGAGTTCAAGCAAGCCGCGCAAGGTGCAGGCCTTTTTGGATTGGTCGTTGACAGATTGGGAGTATTGCTTGAAGACCCTGTAATCGGCATTGCGGCAGGCCTGTTGAAGCTGATGCACCGTCTGCGGGTTGAACAGGTGGTATTCGCCGTCGGCCCGCCATTGGTACAGGCCGCCAACCTCCAGGACATGGCCGTTGACGGGACGCTGCGGGAAGGCGGCCTGATGGCGTGCCTGAACCTCCCGGGCAATGACGTCCAATCCGATGCCGCCGACGCGCGAGGCGGTGCCGGTAAAGTATTTCTCGACCACCGACGGATGCAGACCGATGGCCTCGAAGATCTGCGCGCCACGGTAGCTTTGGATGGTCGAGATGCCCATCTTGGAAATGACCTTGACGACGCCCTTGACGGCGGCCTTGACGTAATTCTTGCAGGCGTCCTTGTGCGAGATATTGACCAGCAATCCCTGGCGAACCATGTCGTCGAGCGTCTCGAAAGCGACGTAAGGATTGATCGCGCCGGCGCCGTAACCGATGAGCAGGGAGAAATGGTGGACCTCGCGCGGTTCGCCCGATTCCAAAACCAAACCGACGCGGGTGCGGGTGCCTTCGCGGATGAGATGATGGTGAAGGCCGGCCACCGCCAGGAGCGCCGGAATGGGCGCCAATTCATGGTCCACTCCGCGGTCGGACAAGAGCAGAATATTGGCGCCCGCCTCGACGGCCGCCGAAGCGCGCACGCAGATGTCATCCAGGGCCTTGGCCAATCCGGCCTCCCCGTCGGCGACCTTGTAGAGAATGGGCAGAAAGGAAGATTTGAAGCCGGCATGATTGATGTATTTGAGGCGGGTGAATTCCTCGTTGGTGAGGATGGGGGATTTCAACTCGATGAGATTGCAGCTCATCGGCTTGGGCTTGAGCAGATTGCGCTCCGATCCAATGGTCGTCACCGCCGAGGTCACCAACTCCTCCCGGATGCAGTCAATGGGCGGATTGGTCACCTGGGCGAACAATTGCTTGAAATAGTTGTAGAGCAGTTGCGGCTTGCCCGACAACACCGCCAGCGGCGTGTCGCAGCCCATCGAGCCGACGGCTTCGACGCCGTCGCGGGCCATCGGGGACATGACGATGCGCAATTCCTCGAAGGTGTAGCCGAAGGCCTGCTGGCGTTCCAAGACAGTGTGGTGGGACGGTTCGGGCGCATGACCCGGCTCGCCCACCGTTTCCAGGTTCAGCAGATGGCTGTTGAGCCATAGGCGGTAGGGCTGGCCGGTGGAAATGGTCAGCTTGATCTCCTCGTCGGCCACGATCCGGCCCTCCTCCGTATCGACCAGAAACATGCGTCCGGGTTGGAGACGGCCCTTTTGCAAGATACGGTCCGGAGGCACCTCCAGCACGCCGACTTCCGAGGCCATGATGACCAGATCGTCCTTGGTGACGTAATAGCGGGAAGGGCGCAGGCCGTTGCGATCCAGCACCGCGCCGATTTTCCTGCCGTCGGTAAAGGCAATGGAAGCCGGGCCGTCCCACGGCTCCATCAGGCAACCGTGGTATTGGTAAAAGGCCTTCTTTTCGTCGCTCATCGTGGCGTGGTTTGCCCACGGCTCGGGGATCATCATCATGATGGCGTGAGGAAGGGAGCGGCCGGCCAGGACGAGCAATTCCAGGCAATTATCAAACATCGCCGAGTCGCTTCCGTCGGTGTTGATGATCGGCAGCAGTTTCTTCATGTCGTCGCCGAACAGGTCGCTCTGGAACATGGCCTGGCGGGCGTGCATCCAATTGATGTTGCCGCGCAAGGTGTTGATCTCGCCGTTGTGCGCGATGTAGCGGTAGGGATGCGCGCGGTCCCAACTGGGAAAGGTGTTGGTGCTGAAGCGCGAATGCACCAGCGCCAGAGAGCTTTCCATCGCCGCGTTTTTCAGGTCGGGGAAATACTCCTCCATCTGCTCGGTCAGGAGCATTCCTTTATAGACCAGAGTGCGGCAGGAGAGGCTGGAGATGAAGAACCAATGGCCGCCCTTGATGCCGCTGTAGCGAATGGCCCGCTCGGCCCGTTTGCGGATGACGTAGAGCTTGCGCTCGAAGGCCATCTCGTCCCCCAGTTTGGGGTTGCGCCGGATGAAGGCCTGCTGAACGAACGGCTCGCTCGCCCGGGCAGTCGCCCCCAGCATGTGGTTATTCGTCGGCACAATGCGCCAGCCCAAAAACTTCTGGCCCTCCTCGACGACGATGTTCTCGAAAAGGGTTTCGCAAGTGCGGCGCTCGTTGGGGTCGCGAGGCAGGAAGACCATGCCGACGCCGTAGTCGCCCAGGGGCGGGAGATTGATCTTGTCCTTGCGCGAGACTTCCTTGAAAAAGCCATGCGGGATCTGCATCAGGATGCCCGCCCCGTCGCCTGTGTTGGCTTCGCAGCCGCAGGCCCCGCGGTGATTGAGATTGACCAGCACGGTCAGGGCGTCGCAAATGATCTTGTGGGATTTTTTGCCTTTGATATTGACGACAAACCCCACTCCGCAGGCATCATGCTCAAACTGCGGGTCGTAGAGACCCTGTTTCGGCGGCAAGCCGATAAGCCCAGGTTCGTTTGTTCTTGCGTCACTCATGTCACTGTTCGGCGCATTTTGTATAAAATTTCGCTATTCTTTGCGAAAATGATAGCCCGGCGCAATGACGGAATGCAAAAAAATTCTCCCAAGGGTTCCAGCGGCGCTTACCCGGGAGTCCGCGGGATAGCCTCCGGTTGTATCGGAAGTGCGAAACCTTTGGAGTGCGGCGGATTGCCGCCGCTTTTCTTCAGGCAATGCGCGCGCGCTCCGAAAGCGGGAGCAAGCTCCCGCACTCCAAAATGAACCGGATTCAAAACCGACTGCGCGAATGACCGCGATGACTTTTGACTTTGGAGTGCGGCGGATTGCCGCCGCTTTTCTTAAGGCAATGCGCGCGCGCTCCGAAAGCGGGAGCAAGCTCCCGCACTCCAAAATGAACCGGATTCAAAACCGACTGCGCGAATGACCGCGATGACTTTTGACTTTGGAGCGCGGCGGATTGCCGCCGCTTTTCTTTGGGCAACACGCGCGCACTACGAAAGCGGGAGCAAGCTCCCGCACTCCAAAATGAACCGGATTCAAAACCGACTGCGCGAATGACCGCGATGACTTTTGACTTTGGAGCGCGGCGGCTTGCCGCCGCTTTTCTTTGGGCAACGCACGCGCGCTACGAAAGCGGGAGCAAGCTCCCGCACTCCAAAATGAACCGGATTCAAAACCGACTGCGCGAATGACCGCGATGACTTTTGACTTTGGAGTGCGGGGTCGCGCTTCGCTTGCCGGCGCACTCCATCCGAATGAGCTTGCGCGGGGGCGAGGGGCTTTGTTTCAATTGGCCGTCAGGAGTTCGTCCGATGGAGTTATATCCTAAACATTACTGCGGCGTGTTTGGCGTTTACGGCCACCCGAACGCGGCGGAGCTGACCTATTACGGCCTTTACGCCTTGCAACATCGCGGCCAGGAAAGCGCCGGCATCGTCTCGTGCGATGGCCGCCAATTTCGCGAGCACAAACGCATGGGGCTGGTTTCGCAGATATTCACCGGGCCGATACTGCACAATCTGACCGGCCACATGGCGGTGGGGCACACCCGCTATTCGACGACCGGCTCCTCACACTTGCGCAACGCCCAGCCGCTGACGGGGGAGAGCAAGCGGGGACAGATCGCGGTGGCGCACAATGGCAACCTGACCAATGCCGGCCGGTTGAGGGAGGAATTGGAGGAACGGGGCGCCATTTTCACCACCACCGTCGATAGCGAAATCGTCCTCCACCTCCTCTCGCAGCCCGCCGACGGCGGCCGGGAAAACAGCCTGCTCCAAACCGTGCGGCGGCTGGAAGGGGCCTACTCGCTGGTCATCATGACCGAGCGGGAACTCATCGGCGTGCGCGACCCTTTCGGCTTCCGCCCGCTGTGCCTGGGGCGCGTGGGGGACGGGTGGGTGCTGGCCAGCGAGAGCTGCGCGCTGGATTTGATTTCGGCCAAACTGGTGCGCGAGATCGAGCCGGGCGAAATCGTTATCATCGACGATAACGGGCCGCGCGCCTTGCAGGCCTTTCCGGCGCATACCCGGCGCGCCTTTTGCATCTTTGAATATGTCTATTTCGCGCGGCCGGACAGCAGCATCGCGGGGCGGAACGTGTACAAAGTGCGTGTGGAAATGGGGCGGGAACTGGCGCGAGAGCATCCCCTGCAGGCCGACCTGGTGGCGCCGGTGCCCGACAGCGGCAATTGCGCTGCGCTGGGCTACTCGCTGGAATCGGGCATCCCGTTCGAGATGGCCTTCGTCCGCAACCACTACGTCGGACGCAGCTTTCTGCAGCCCTCGCAACTGATCCGGGATTTCGACGTGCGGGTCAAACTCAACCTCATCTCGGAGCTGGTCCAGGGCAGGCGGGTGATCGTGGTGGACGACTCGATCGTGCGGGGGACGACGTGCAAGGCGCGAGTGAACAATTTGAAGGAGGCCGGGGCCAAAGAGGTGCATGTGCTGGTGAGCTGCCCGCCGCATGTCAACCCGTGCGTGTACGGGATTGATTTTCCCGACCGCAGCAAGCTCATGGCGGCAAACCATAGCGTGGACGAAATCCGGCGCTATCTCAATGCGGATTCCCTGGCCTATTTGTCGGAGGCGGGAATGGTGCGGGCGACCGGACTGGCCCGGGACTCGTTTTGCCTGGCGTGCTACAACGGCAACTATCCGACGCCCTACGATCCGCAAATTGACAAGCTCATCATCGAGCGCCGGCGGGCGCGCAACGAGGGATTGACCGAGGGGCTGGAGAAGGAAGAGATGCAAATCAAACTGCTGTAGCGGATGGAAACCAGCCGCCAGCGCCGTCCGTGGCTGTGGGTGCCCAGCCTCTATTTCTCGGAGGGGATTCCTTATGTCATTGTGATGACGATGTCGGTGATCATGTACAAACGCCTGGGCATTTCCAACACCGACATCGCTCTGTACACCAGTTGGCTTTATCTGCCGTGGGTGATCAAACCGTTGTGGAGCCCGGTGGTGGACATAACGCGGACCAAGCGGTTTTGGGTGGTCACGATGCAGTTTTTGATCGCGGGCGGATTGGCGGCTGTGGCATTGACGCTGCCGGCTGGCGGGTTTTTCAAGTGGTCGCTGGCCTTGTTCTGGGTGATGGCGTTTGCGTCCGCGACGCACGACATAGCGGCGGACGGATTTTACATGCTTGGACTGACGCCCCACCAACAGGCCTGGTGGGTGGGCTTGCGCAGCACCTTCTACCGGGCGGCCATGATCGTCGGAAGCGGGTTGCTGGTCGTGCTGGCAGGACAGTTGGAAACCAAATGGCGGAACATCCCGATGGCCTGGTCGGCCACCCTGTTGAGCGTGGCGGGCCTGTTCCTGCTCTTCAGCCTGTGGCACAGTTGGGTTCTGCCGCGGCCCGCCGCCGATGGCCCCGTGGTCACCGGCCGCAAAGTGGGGGCTGAATTTTTCGCCACCTTCGGCTCATTTTTTGAAAAGCCGGGCGTTGTCATGGCGCTGGCCTTTATCCTGCTTTACCGATTCGACGAGGCGCAACTGGCCAAGGTGATTTCGCCCTTCCTGCTGGACAGCCGCGCGGCGGGTGGATTGGGATTAAGCACCAGCCGGGTGGGATTGGCTTACGGCACTTGCGGCGTAGCCGCGCTGACCTGCGGTGGGCTGCTGGGAGGCTTCACCGCCGCGCGCTACGGATTGAAGAGGATGCTGCCGATCATGGTGTGCTCGATGTACCTGCCCAAGCTGGCGTTTGTTTTTCTCTCCTTCAGGCAGCCGGATAGTTTTCTGACCGTCTGCGCGAGCGTGGCGGTGGAGCAGTTTGGCTACGGCTTCGGTTTCACCGCTTTTATGCTTTACTTGCTACTCTTCGCCGACGGCCCGCACAAAACGGCCCATTACGCGATATGCACCGGGTTCATGGCGCTGGGGATGATGATTCCGGGGATGTGGAGCGGCTGGCTGGCGGAGCGGCTGGGCTACAAACACTTTTTTCTATGGGTGATTTGTTCGACGTTGCCCGGCTTGATGATCGCGCTGCGGTTGAAGGTCGATCCGCAATTCGGCAGGAAATGAGAGTCCCTCAGGGAAAAACGGCGGCCCGGTAGAAGTCCTGAGTGTCGGGCGGGAGCACGGTCAAGGAGCGGACTGGACTGGGGCTGTAATTGGTAACGACGGGGGTCCAATTGACCATATCGGGAGATTGCTGGATGACGTAGGTGACGTTGCTTTGCCCCTGGAGAGTGAAGTAGAACTGCCCTGTCCAGTCGTTGGATGGATTGGACAGCGTGGGTGGAACCAGCGCCGCGTAGGCCTGAATGAAAGGCACAACCGGGGTGGTCGCCTGGTTCGTTCCGGGAGGCGAATACACGCGCCAAACGCCCCTCAATGACGGGTCGTTGTGCTCCGTTGTGTCAAGAGCGTACAGGTTGCCGACATTGTCCCAAGCAACGCCGGCGTATTGGTCTCCTCCCGTCTGGTCGAGATTGAGGAAGAATTGGCCGTTGGTGGCGTAGTAAAGGTTCAGCATCCCGGTTTGGAGAACGGTATCGAACCCTCCCCCATCCCGACCCCTGACCGCGACGGCGACATAAGTGGCCGTGGGGTCCACCGCCACGCCATAGGCCTCAAACAGATTACTGTCGCCGGTGCCGATGGTCCAAAGAGCATTGGTTTCCTCAACCCCTTGGTAGGGGGCAAAGCCCATGACGACATTGCTGGGGTAGAAGACGGAGTCGAAGCGTTGGATGGCATAAATAAAACCGTTGGTATCCAGGGATATGTCCCAAGGCGCCCACGACAAGGCGGAGGTGTTGGTAACCGGGGCGATGACGATTCCGGTATCAAATGGAGCCACCGTCCCATTAGTAGTTATTTGCCACCGCAGAATGCCTGCCGAGCCCAGATAATTCTCATCGGCCATCCAAAGCTCCTTGTTCGTGCCAGTGCCGGTGACACAAAGCCCGCTCAACTGCGGCGCGAGATCATTGGTTGGATAATTGTCCGATTGCAACACCTCCAGGTAGCTGTTGGTCGAGATGGTTTGATCGAAGGCCAGCACCTCGCCGTTGCCCGAGAAATCGTCAACGTAAACGGTGTCGTCCGCGGATATGGCCATCTTCCACGGGCTAAAAAGATTTCCCGCCCATGAATATCCACCCGAACTAAACCCGCCCTCGTCAGCTTGGCTGCCATCGGCGTTGCATTTAATAATGCCCACCTGATCGCCCGGCGCGCTGCCCGGTCCCGGGTACGCGTTGGCCACAAACACTCGCCCGTAATAAATGCTGTTGGTGTTGCGATTGACCGCAACCCCGTGCGGAACGTTCACGTAAAAATTCGGGCCGTCATCGGTGATGTTGGTCCAGGTGTCGTAACCCGTCGCCGCAGCCGTGATGGAGACGGTATAGACGCCTTGGGCGGCATTGGAGCCGCTGTCGGTGATGCCGTCCCAAATCAGCGAATTGGTCCCGGCCTCGGTCCCCGGTTGGCCGCCGTCGGCTTGCAAGGTTCTGACCACGTTGGAGTCGGAATAAATCCGGACCGAGACGCCCGCCGTCGCCGGTTCGTTGAGAATATAACTGATGGTGAGGGTGCCCCCCGGAACAATCACCCCCGCATTCGGGGACCCATTGAGGTAGATATCCGTGGCATAAACGTTGGCGCGGGAGGAAGGGGGCAAGAAAAAAAACATCAGCCCGACCCACAAGACGTGGCCGCGGCACATTGTCCTCATTCTCAGCATCGCCTCCTCACTATGGGAGGCTACCGTATGGCGCCAAAGATTCAAGCTCCAATTTGAACCCATTGTAGCCGGGAATTTATCGGTTGACAATTGAAACTTTATCAATCAATGTATCCGTATTCGTTGATATAAAGTTTTTTCGCGATGAGAAGGGGCATTTTTTTGCCCCAATGCCGCCTGCAATTATGGAGAAACACGCCGGTTACATGAAAGGGCTCAAATGCCGCGAATGCGGTCGGGAATACCCGCTGACCGCCAATCACGTCTGCGAATTCGACTTCGGCCCGCTGGAAGTCGTCTATGATTACGAGCGAATCAAACAGAGCTTGACCCGGGCGGCGATCCAATCGCGCCCCAGGACCATGTGGCGGTTTCGCGAATTGCTGCCCGTGGCCGGTGATCCAACGGTGGGATTGGAAGTCGGCGGCACTCCGTTGATCAAGGCCGACCGGCTGGCGCGGCGCCTGGGGATTCGCGAGCTGTGGATCAAGAATGACGCCGTCAATTATCCCACCCTTTCCTTCAAGGACCGCGTGGTAAGCGTCGCTTTGAGCCGGGCGCGGGAGTTGGGCTTCACGACGGTGGCGTGCGCCTCGACCGGCAATCTGGCCAATTCGGTCGCCGCCAATGCCGCCGCCGCGGGGTTGACGGCGTACGTTTTTATCCCCTCCGACCTGGAGCAAAGCAAGGTGGTCAATTCCCTCATCTACGGCGGCAATGTCGTGGCCATCAAAGGGCATTACGACGAGGTCAACCGGCTTTGCGCCGAGATCGCCGGCAAATATCCGTGGGCGTTCGTCAACGTCAACATGCGCCCCTATTACGCTGAAGGCTCCAAGAGCATGGGCCTGGAAATCGTCGAACAACTGGGCTGGCGCGTGCCCCGCAACACGGTCGTTTGCATGGCGTCCGGTTCGCTTTTGACCAAGATTCACAAGAGCTTTCAGGAGGCCATGAAGCTGGGACTGGCGCCGGAAACAAAGCACCGCATCCACGGCGCCCAAGCCACCGGCTGCTCGCCGATTTCGACCGCGCAAAAGGCCGGTTTGGAATTTTTCAAACCCGTCAAGCCCAATACGATCGCCAAGTCCCTGGCCATCGGGACTCCCGCCGACGGTTTCTATGCCCTCAAGGTGATGAAAGAAACCGGGGGCGTGGCCGAGGACGTGAGCGACGAGCAAATCCGGGAGGGAATCAAGCTTTTGGCCGAATGCGAAGGCATCTTTGCCGAGACGGCGGGCGGCGTCACCGTTGGCGTGGCGCGGAAATTGATTGCGTCGGGGGCGATTTCGTCCGACGATTCGGCCGTGCTGTGCATTACGGGCAATGGGTTGAAAACGCTCGACGCGGTGATCGGCCATAGCGGCCGGGCGCGGGAAATCAAGCCCAGCCTGCGGGAATTTGAAGCCCTGCTGGAGGCGGAGGCTCGGACTCCCGCGCATGCCTGAAGGCGCCGGCGAAAAGAAGATTTATGCCAGTTAAAGTACGCATCCCAACTCCCTTGCGCAAACTCACGCACGATGAGGAAATCGTTCACGTCAGCGCCAGCACCGTCGGCGGCGCCATAGCCGAACTGCAAAGCCGCTATCCCGGCATCAAGGAACGGCTGACGGACGAGGCGGGGAGCGTGCGCCGGTTTGTCAACGTCTATGTCAACGAGGAAGACATCCGCTTTCTGCAAAACCAGGAGACGGTCCTCAAAGACGGCGATGAAATCAGCATCATCCCGGCCATCGCCGGGGGATGAGAAAGAACGCACCCATGCCCTCCAGCAAACCCAGGACCAAAGCCGCCCGCGGCGTCGAGACAGCGCACCGGCGCCTCTGGCTCATGTACCCGCCCAGGTTAATCACCAACCCAGTGATCTGGGAATTGGCACGCAAGTTTGCGGTCGTCACCAACGTGCGCCAGGCCAGTGTGACGGACGAAATTGGGATCGTCTGCCTGGAGATCAGCGGGGCGTGGGCGGAGGTCAGGGGGGCGATAAAATGGCTCGAGAAGCAGGGGATCAAGGTCGAGCCCGTGGAAATAGGGGTCATAGAGAGCTAGGGGATTCCCCTACAAAAATACCCGATTTTCCAGCAGTCTCTTCTTGACCCGGCAGCCGGGTTGCGGTAGAGAGTTAGGGGTCTTGTCAACTTGTATTGAAACAAGCGAATGCCTTTGCAGCGCAGCGCGTTAAAACCTATGACAAAACGAGATCTGGTAGTCCGCATCAGCGAAGAAACCGGGATGGTCCAACAACAGGTGCTGCACATCGTGCAGCGGACCCTCGATCACATCTCCGCAGCCGTTGCGGCTGGCACAACCGTCGAGTTGCGCAATTTTGGGGTCTTCGAAGTCAAGATGCGCAAGGCGCGCATCGGGCGCAACCCAAACCAGCCGGACACCGATGTGCCCATCCCCCGCCGTGCGGTCGTCAAATTCAAGCCGGGCAAGGAAATGCGGGAAGCGGTCTTGAAGTTGTCCCCGGCCGCCAAGGGCTGATCGGGGTGTTTCCCTACGGCGGTCTGTGGAGCGGGTGTGCGAGCTTGTCTTTGAGCTTCTGAATGCGGCGGAAAGAGTCGTCGATTCGCGCCTCGCCGATTTTGCCCGAATCCACCAGCCGATAAATAATCCGGCACACCTTTTCGCCGATGTTGGCATCGAAACTCAGGTTGTTGCCAAAGCATAAAACATCCAGACCGGCTTGGAGGCCGAGGAGGATGGCCTGTTCCAAACCGTAATGGCTGGCGATGGCTTTCATTTCCAGGTCGTCGCTCACAATGACGCCCTCAAAGCCAAGCCGCCGTCGCAGCAGGCCGGTGACCACCTTTTCGGAAAGCGTCGCCGGACGATTGGCATCCAGGCGGGCATTGAACAGGTGGGCGGTCATCACCGTGTCGCATAGATTCTCCTGAATCAATCGCTCAAAGGGCGCCAACTCGGCTTCCGTCCAGTACTCCGTCACATCGACCAATCCGAGATGCGTGTCGCCGCGGGCGCTCCCGTGGCCGGGAAAATGCTTGGCGCAGGTCAGGATGCCGTGCCGATGGTGTGCGCGCGCAAACTCAATGGCGTGCCGGCTTACGGTGTCCGGGTCGGCGCCGAAACTGCGCTTCTTTCTTTTGATGATCGGGTTGTCGGGAGCGGCATCCAGATCAACCACGGGGGCGAGGTTCAAATTGATCCCCAGGCCCGCCAGCGTGCTCGCCGTCTTTGCAGCTTCCGCAAAAGTGCGCGCCGGATCGTTGGCCGCCCCAAGCTCCTCATGCGAGAGTGTCGCCGGAAATCCGTACTCCTCTTTGAGCCGGTTGACGCGCCCTCCCTCCTGGTCGATGGCAACGAGCAGGGGCGCGCGGGCGCGCTGTTGCAACGAGCGAACCAGCGCGCGCACCTGGCCGGGGGATTGGATGTTGCGCCCCTGGAGCGAAGGGTCCGCCATTTCCTGGTCATACAGAATGACGCCGCCAATGTTCCGGTCCGCAAGATCGCGCGCCACCGGATGCTCGTCGCCAATCTCATACCCCCGAAAACCCAACAGCACCATCTGCCCGATTTTGGCGCGGAGTTGGGCCTCGCCGCTCATTGCCGTTCCGCCGCCGAGCCCGTCGCCGTCGGGTTGCGGCGATAATTGACCCCCATTTCCTGGAGCCGTCGGTCGTCAGTCTGGAGGCGTTGCAGGAAGTCATCCCAGTTGCGCGCCGCCTTCGGTGACCACGTGAGTTCGGCGATGGCGGTTTCGCGTGGAAAAATCATATACTCGGCGTGCTGCAATGACGGAATATATTCCGTCCACAAATTGCCTTGGGCGCCGATGATGTGCGCCTGGAATTCCGCCGGCAGGTTCTCCGGCACCGGTTCGAAAGAGTAAACCTGGTGCAGCGGCAGGAATCCCCCGATGGCATGCGGTTCGGTCGAGTGGTCGCGCGATTGGTAATGATCCAGGTAGCAGTAGCCGGTTGGGGTCATGACCACGTTGTGCCCCGCGGTGGCGGCCTCGGTCGCGCCGCCAATCCAGTCCATGATCGCGGCGTTTTGCGCCAGGCCGCCTTCCCGGATTTCGCTCCAGCCGATGAGGGACTTGCCGTGTGCGTTGATGATTTTTTCGATGCGCTTGATGAAGTAACTTTCCAATTGGCGGGTGTCTTTCAACCCCTCGGCTTTCATGCGCGCCTTGCACTTCTCGCAATCCTCCCACGGTTTGGCCGGCACTTCGTCCCCGCCCACGTGGACGTACTGGCTTGGGAAAAGAGAGAACACATCTGTCAACACATTTTCCAGGAACTCAAACGTCCCGTCGTTGCCCGCGCAATAGACTCCGGGAAAGACCCCTCCATCCATGTCGGTGCTGAAGGGCCCGCCGGTGCAACTGAATTGGGGATAGGCCGCCAGCGCCGCGCTGGAATGCCCCGGCATCTCGATCTCCGGCACAACGGTGATGTGCCGCGCCGCCGCGTAGCGCACCACCTCCCGGATGTCTTCCTGGGTGTAAAAGCCGCCGTAGCGTCCATCCGGCCCGTAGGCCGTGCTGGACTTCGGGTCGAGGTGAAAGTTGATCCCTTTGCGCCAGGCCCCTACTTCCGTCAGGCGTGGGTATTGTTTGATTTCGATGCGCCAGCCCTGGTCGTCCACCAGGTGCCAATGGAACGTGTTCAGTTTGTGCATCGCCATGGCGTCAAGTACCTGTTCCACCTCGCTCTTGTTGAAAAAGTGGCGGCTGACATCCAGCATCAAACCGCGCCAGGCAAAGCGCGGCTGGTCCTTTATTTCAACGCAGGGCGCCTGCCACTTGACGGCCCGCGCCGGTTTTGAAGCGAAGACTTCCGGCGGCAAAAGTTGCAGGAAGGTTTGAGCCCCATAAAACATACCGGCCTGCGACGGCGCGCGTATCAGCACCGCATCCGGCGTCACGCTCAACTCATATCCCTCGGCGCCGAGGCTGGGATCGGCCCCTTCCGTGGTCAGGACAATGCCGCCGGCGGTCGATTTTCCGGGCGGCTTGACGGGAATGCGATAGCCAGTGCCCTGGCGCAGCCGCGCGGCCAGAAATTCCCCGGTCGCCGTTGAGGCGGTGTCGGCGTAGATGGCGGTTTTTCGGCCAAGGACAAAAGTCCCATCCCGCGCCTGTATATGCATGGGAATGGGAATGAGAGCCGGTTGAACGCCAAAGGCGCAGACGGCCAGAGCCAGCAGTGTAATGAGTGGTAATAATGATTTCATAAAAGCATGGAACGTCAGCGCGCACGGCCCTCGAAATGGGCCTCGATTTCCTCCAGCGTTTTGCCCTTGGTTTCAGGCAGGAAAAACGCCGCCGTGACGAAATAGACCACCGTGCAGCCGGCGAAGAGGAAAAACATCGTCGAATACCCGTATTTGCCCACTGTGGGCAAAAATACCGCCGCAATGGTCGTCGAAACGGCTTGATTGATCAGCAGGGCGATGCTCATGCCGTTGGACCGGATGCGCGTGGGCATCAGCTCCGAAAGCGCCAGCCAGACGCAGACACCCGGACCGATGGCAAAAAACGCCATGAAAACAAACAGGCACAGCGCCACCAGGTGGCCGCTTTGCTGGCTGGGTACCGGCGTTATCAAAGCGTTCTCGATTTTCAACGGCGCGGTTTGCGCCGCGTCCAGGCTTGCAAAGGGATTGGAAAAGAAGGCGACCACCTTGCTGCCGGGCACGCAACTGTCGCGCGTGATCTCGATCGGTTTGGCCGCCGCGTCGTCCGATCTTGCCACGCGCGTGGCCGCGCGAAAATCCCCATAAGAATAAATCACAATCAAGGTCGTCGGCCCCGCCGGGTTGCCGCCGGGCAGCAGCTTGGCCGCCATCTCCGCGTTGTAGGGCAGAGACAGCTTCTGGTCTGCGCCAGCCATCGCCTGCACCGCGTTCCGGCAATCAACCCGCTGGCTTTCGGTGTTGCGAAAGAGCAGCGCGACGCAGATCAGCGAGGCGATGATGCCGGCGCTGCCCAGGCTCAGGAGGAATTTGCGGCCCTTGCGGTCCACCAGAACTACGGCCCCAATGGTCATCAGGAAATTCACGATCGTCAGCACCACGTAGCCCCAGTGGGCCGCCACGTCCGACAGCCCCGCCTGCAGAAGGATGGTCGTGTTGTAGCCAATAATCGAATTGACACCCGTTGCCTGGTTGCACGCCAGAATGACACACGCCAGGACAAAGGGGATGACGTATTTGCGGTGAAAAAGCGATTCACGCCCCTTCCAGCCGCTGTTGGCGATTTTGGCCCGCTCCGCCGCGGCGGTGGCTTCCATCTCGTTCATTTCAACCGCCGCCTGTTCGTCGCTGCGCGAGCGCAACAGCGCCGCGCGCGCCGCCTCCTTTTTGCCGTGTCGAAAGAGCCAGCGCGGGGATTCGGCCACGATCAAACTGCCCACGACAAAGAGGATCCCCGGCGGCAGCGAAACCCAGAAAATGCTGCGCCAAGCCGTGTCCTTGAAGGCGAAAAGTTTTTCGGCATCCCCCAGTTTGGCCACTTCTTCGACCCGATAACTGAAATACATCCCGATGCTGGCCGCCGCCACGATTCCCAGTGTCAGGAGCCATTGAAAGATGCCGGTGCCTTTGCCGCGATTGGCCGCGCCCAGGCATTCCGCCAGATAAAGTGGAATCACCACGCCGATCAATCCGGCGCTCACTCCCTGCAACAACCGTCCGAAGACCAGCGGCCCGTAGCCGCGTGCCAGCGCGATCATGGGGATGCTGGCGACAAAGAGGGCGCCACTGAGCGCCATCAACTTCTTGCGTCCCAAGCCATCGGCCAGCATCCCCGCGAACAGCGTGGAGATGACGCTGCCCAGCAGGACGGCCGCCACGATGAACGAAAGCTGGCCCGCGCTCAACCCGGAGGTGGCCTCCAGGTAAGGCAACGCCCCGGCAATGATCCCAACATCGACGCCGTAGAGCAAACCGCCCAAGCCGGCGACCAACAGCAGAACACGGTTGTAACGAACCTGGGCGGCCGTGAGGGCAGGGGATGAACTCATGGGGACTTCCATTTAAGCATTTGTCATTGCCGGCAATTCTGCGCGTACCGGCCGGAAAAGCACAATCAAAACATTGCCAGGGGGGAAACGCCGCGTGAGGGCACGCGGCCTACAGGAAACGGCCAGAAATCCGCACGCCTGTAGGCCCGGTCCCCCGACCGGGCGTTTTTTATCTCACGCTCAAATTCCTCCCTTCATTTCCAAAAATGACGGATTGGCGCCGGGGATCAGCCATCAATAAACGCAAACAGTGGTTCAATAAAATAAAATAGATGTGTTTCTTTATTGACTATTGTATTCATTTTGTTAAGTTTTCGCCATGAAACGGTTGCCAACGTCTTGTCCAAGCTGCCAGGGGAAGCTCGCAGTCAAGCAGCTTCGATGCGAGAAATGCGAAACGGAAGTCGATGGTCTCTACCCGCTTCCCGCCTTGGCCAGCATGGGGCCGGAGGACCAGGACTTCATCCTGCAGTTCATCAAGGCCAGCGGCAGCCTCAAGGAAATGGCAGGCATCCTGAAGGTCAGTTATCCCACCGTCCGCAATCGCCTGGATGAGATCATCGACAAACTCAACCAAAACCAATCCCGCTAGAAGGAGAAATTATGAATCAAATTACCGACAACAAACCGGTCACATTGTTGTTCAATCCATTTTTTTACGTCGCGGGCGCCAAGGCGCTGGGGATCGGACTGGCGGCCATTCTTTTTGCCGGTCTTGTCGGCGCGATCAGCAGCACCCACTTGGACGGCGTGTTGGACACCCATACCGGGGCGCCCGCGCCACTCTGGATGTTCCTTGCCGAAGGGATTATCGACTGGCTCTGCCTGGCCATCGTGCTGCTGGTTTTGGGCAAGGTCGTCTCCAAAACAGCCTTCCGGTCGCTCGACGTTCTGGGGACGCAGGCCCTGGCGCGATGGCCGGCGCTGTTGCTGTGCCTGCTCATGATGCCCGGGGCCGTTCGACGATTTGGCGCCCAACTCATCCAATGGATTGGCAATCCGGGAACCGCGCCCGCAATCAACACCCCCGATGGCATCGTGTTTTGTTTTGTCATCGTGGCAATGATCCCGGTGTTCTGTTGGATGGTCTATTTGATGTACAAAGCCTACAGCGTTTCCTGCAACGTCAAAGGCGGCATAGGGATTGGAACTTTCATGGGCGGCCTGATTGCGGGCGAAGTCCTCTCCAAGCTCTGCATGGCATTGCTTCTAGCCCCCGTCCTGGCTGACACGGCCTCCGCGGCTCCTGCGCCCGCCGCGCCCCAGGCCGTTGAATCGTCGAATACCCAAACGAACACTTCGCCCGGCGTCTTGGCCGACGCCGGCGCGCAATTCGTAAACTTGCTGGTGAAGGAGGATTTCGCGGCGGCGGTCGGGCGGTTTGATTCGACCATGACCAAAGTTTTTCCGGAATCAAAGCTGCGCGAAGCCTGGCGGGACTTGCTGAACAAGGCCGGCCCATTCAAAAAGCAGATCAAGACGCGGACCAAAGAACAGCAAGGGTACCAGATCGTGCTGGTGACCTGTCAATTTGAACAGGCCGCGCTTGACATCAAGGGGGTGTTCGATTCGAAGATGCAGGTCGCCGGGCTGTTCTATGTTCCGACTGACACGGAGTGAATTCCAAAATGCAACCGAACCAGCAAAAGTACTGGTTTCCAGCCAAGCGATATGGCTGGGGTTGGGGACTGCCTTGCGCGTGGCAAGGATGGGTGGTCATGGTCGTGTGGCTGGGATTGGGGGTTGGCGGAGCAATCCTTTTTGGCCCGCACCTCGAAATCTACATTCCCTACGTTCTGATCCTGGCCGGCGCGCTGTTTGCCATCTTGTGGATCAAAGGAGAAAGGCCGCATTGGCGCTGGGGCGGAGACTGATCGTTTCAGACGGGACATTGCACCTTTTTGGGTGCCTCCTTTGTGGAGCGCAGTGGCAGAGCGCAGCGGCGACACCGCTTTCGACTTTACGGAGGCGCTTGGTCATTCCGTCGTCAATTGGATTAAACCATTTTACTGCTTGTTTTTATGCCAACGACACAGGCACATCCCGCCTTCCTCACCGGGCCTACGTCAATCACATTGTGCAAAAGTATGGTTTGACCCCTCCAGTGGTTTGACCCCTCCAAAAACTCCTCCAACGTCCAACATCACCCGACACGAAAACAGGTGAAGATCGCCGCCGTCCAAGGCAGCGGTCTCAGGGGTCAGAGTGGACGCGGCTTGAATTCGGGGATTCATGCCGCCAAACCTACTGATGCATGGTGCCGGAATTTGGAGGTCCATGCCTTCGAGCACGCGAATCGTGGCGGGAGAATTCTCCGGCGAATTGATGCGAAAGCGGCCGAAAGCACGCCTTCGCCATGTTTTCCGCCGGGCGGCACTGGCTTCGCTAATCGCCGGCCATGGTAACAAAGAAGTTTTCGTGTTTGAATCCGCAAAGGATCTCAAAAGCGCAGCCGCTAAAGCTCATGGATAGGAACAGATCGTTGTGGAAACATCGGCGTATGAACCCACTGTATTCGCTGGGCAACGGTGGCACGACCATACCGGATTCAGTCGGCAGCCGGAATGTGATCATTCGCAGATCGAGCAGTGGTCCGCACCTTTATGGCCGCAAGAAACAGGGTTCATCCGCGAGTGCGGGATGTGCCCGAGCAACTAAGTGAAAGTCGATATGAAAAAAACTGTGATAACCAATGTAAAGAAAACCTCCTGGTGGCATCGGCTTGCCATCGTTTCCAACAATCGTCTGCCGGCGGTGACGCTGATTTTTCTCGGCCTGCCCTTTTGGCTGCCGGCCCAAACCCTTGAGCACGAATGGTCATTCAATGAAAACGGCGGCACGACAGCCTTCGATTCGATCGGGGGTTCCAACATCACGCTGTTTGGCAACACGAGCCTTGGGGGCGGCGTTCTGACGTTGCCAGCAACGAGTCAAGGTGACTACGCGCAGTTTCCGAACGGGATGCTCTCCACTTACCACTCAATCACCATCGAAACGTGGATGACGGATAACGCGGGGACTACGTGGGCCCGCGCTTGGTCTTTCGGCGGCAGCAGCACCGGGCCGAATGATAACTTTATTCAGGATAACTATATCGACTTGATTCCGACCGCCGGCAATCAAGGTGGTATATGGACTGAATTGCGACAGAACTACAACACACAAGATATCGTCGATAATGGCAACGCGCCCATGCCAACGGGTGTGGAGAAATACATTGCCGTTACCTACAATGCGCAAAGTCAAACCGTTGTCATGTATTCCGGAGGGGCTCAGATCGCGCTCGGAACGGGTATCGCCACCACGCCGGCCAGTTTCGGATTCACCTATAATAATTATATTGGACTCGACCAGTATAACGATCCTGTGTTCAACGGCAGTTTCGATGAAATGCGAATTTGGAATGGCGTTGTTTCACAACGGTATCTCGCTGCCAGTGGTCTGCTAGGTCCAAGTGTCCTGGTCACGAATCTGACTCCCACGTCAGCCAGCGTCACGGCGGGCCCAGGCGTGGTTGTCACGGGAACCGAACAGGCCACGGTCAACGTCACGCTCGAGCAAACGGGCACGACCAATCTGGCGGCCACCAGCGACGCAACCGATTGGACCAGCAGCGACCCGAGTGTTCTCACGGTGAATAGCAGCGGTTTGATCACAGGGGTTGGCCCTGGCACAGCCACGGTCAGCGCCAAGGTTTATGGCGTTTCGACCGGCAACAGCGGACCGATCACCGTCACTCGCATGACCTTGCAGAACCGGTACAGTTTTGTTAGCGATGCCACCGATTCGGTGAGCGGCGCTAATGGGACGCTGGTGGCACCTAACGGCGGAGCCGCCGCCACCATCACCAACGGCCTCATTCTCCCAGGGAACCGGAGTGGGGGCTTCGGTTATTCCGGTTATGTGTCTTTGCCCAGTGGCATATTAACCAACACGACCTCACTCACGGTTGAATGCTGGGTCACGCAGAATCAGGGAAATGGGTGGGCGGAGATTTGGGATTTCGGCAACAACGGCAATGAAAACTTCGCGCTGATCCCAGACCCGGAGAACAATAACGGCAATATGGAAGTGGCCTTCAACCCAAATAACAACGATATTTATACAGCATCGGCCGCTGCATTTCCGAACAATTCAGAGCAATACGTTTGTTTGACTTACAACAACTCCACGCTAACGGGCAGTCTTTACACCAACGGAGTCCTGATTGCCACGCAAGCGTATCCCAATACCAACTATTGTCCGGGCGGCATCGGAGGCCCAGGCGGCACGACCCAGAATATGCTGGGCAACGACGTGTATGGTGATTGGCAGTTTGACGGCACCATCTACGAGTTTCGGATATGGAATGGCGCCGTTGCGCCCTTGTACATACTGGCGAGCGCCGCCGCCGGTCCGGGTGTCGTGATCACAAACGCGACGCTGTTGTCAGACGCCATTACGCTCGAAACAAACAGCATGGTGGGCACTCAAACCCAACAGGCGGTGGTCACGGGTGACTTCGCTCAAATATCCGGCGTGCCGCTGACCACTCTGGCCACCAACTGGACCAGCAGCAACCCGAGTATTCTGACGGTGAGCAGCAGCGGTTTGATCACCGCCCAGAGCGGCGGCAGCGCGACAATCAGCGTCACGGTCGGTGGGGTTACCGCCACCAGCGCTTCCATTACCGTCGCCTTGACTCCTCCAAAGATTACGCAGCAACCGGCGGCTACGCCCACCGCTGTGGGCGATTCAGAGACCCTGAGCGTTGGCGCTCTGGGGGGAGATCTAAGCTATCAGTGGAGCATAGGCGGCACACCGATTTCGGGCGCCACCAATTCCGCGTTGACTTTGACAAACCTCACTCTCAGTCAGTCTGGAAATTACACCGTCGAGGTGTACAACGCGCTCGGAACAAACTACAGCAATCCCGCAGCGTTGGCCGTTGACGTGAACCTTCTGGCTCACCGATACAGCTTCATCAGCGATGCTTCCGATTCTGTGGGCGGCAGCGCCTGGAATGGCACGATTGTGCCGCCCAACGGCGGAAGCGCAGCCACCATCAGCGGCGGCCTTTCCCTGCCAGGCGGCGGTGGCGGCGGTTATTCGGGTTATGTGGCTTTGCCCAGTGGCATATTAACCAACATCACCTCACTCACGGTTGAATGCTGGGTAACGCAGAATTCGCCCAATGGGTGGGCGACGGTGTGGGACTTCGCCAACAACGGCAACGAAAACTTCGAGATGTGTCCCTACCCGGACAACAATAACAATAACTTGGAGTCGGCCTTCACGCCGCACGGGAACGAGGAGGATGTGCAGTCAACTAATTCCTTCCCGAGTGGTTCGGAACAATACGTTTGCGTCACCTATAATAATGCCACCTTGGCCGGCATTCTTTATCTCAACGGAAACCAAGCTGGCACGAGGATTCTCCCGGACACTTCCTACGCTCCTGGCAGCATTGGAGGCGCGAGCGGCACGGACCAAAACTGGCTGGGAAACGACACTTACGGGGATACGCAGTTTCAGGGCACTATCTACGAGCTGCGGATATGGAACGGCGTCATTCCGCAGCGGCAAATCGCCGCCAGCGCGCTGCTCGGTCCAAGTATTCTGATTAACGCCAGTAACCTGATTCCCACGTCGGCGAGCGTCACGGCGGGTCCAGGCTTGGTCGTCACTGGAACTGAGCAAGCCACGGTCAATGTCACCCTTGAGCAAACGGGCGCGACCAATTTGGTGGCAACCGTGGACGCCACCAACTGGACCAGCAGCAGGCCGAGCGTTCTCACGGTCGATAGCAGCGGTTTGATTACGGGGGTTGGCGTCGGCACCGCGACGGTCAGCGCCATGGTCGCCGGCGTCCCCACCGGCAGCAGCGGCCCCATCACTGTCATGCCCGTGACCCTGGAGCATCGTTACAGCTTTGTCAGCGATGCGACCGATTCAGTGGGCGGGGATGACGGGACGCTGGTGGCGCCAAACGGCGGAGCCTCCGCCACCATCAGCAACGGCCTCATCCTGCCGGGAAACCGGAACGGTGGATTTGGATTTTCAGGTTATGTGGCTTTGCCAGGCGGAATACTAACCAATACCACGTCGCTCACCGTTGAATGCTGGGTGACGCAGAATCAAGGCAATGGGTGGGCGGAGATTTGGGACTTCGGCAACAATGGCAATGAGAACTTCGCGCTGATCCCGGATCCCGACAACAATAACGGCAACATGGAAGTGGCCTTCAACCCCAACAATGATGACATTTATACAGCTTCGGCCGCTGCGTTCCCGAATAATTCAGAGCAATACGTTTGCTTGACATACAACAATTCCACGCTTATAGGGAGTCTCTATACCAACGGCGTTTTGGACGCCTCGCAAGTGTATCCCAATGCCGTTTTTGCTCCTGGCAGCACGGTTTATTCTCCCGGCAGCATTGGAGGGGCGGGCGGCACGACCCAAAACATGTTAGGGAACGACGTGTATGGTGACTGGCAGTTTGACGGCACGATCTACGAGTTTCGGATATGGAATGGCGCTGTTTCGCCATTATACGTAGCAGTAAGCGCCGCCGCCGGCCCGAGTAATGTGGTGACAGTGCTGAAGCCGGTGTCCGTTGCTGTCGCGGTCGCCACCAATATGGGTGCCGCACAGACCCAACAAGCCAGTGTGGTTGGAAATTTTGCGGCGGCATCCGGTGTGACAGTCACCGGCTCGGTCACCAACTGGACCAGCAGCGATACGAATGTTCTCACGGTGAATGCCAGTGGTTTGATCACCGCGGTCGGCGGCGGCAGCGCCACGATCAGCGCCACCGTGGCCGGCACCACCGGAACCAGCGCTGTCATCTTCGTCCCATTGACTTTGGGAATCGCACCTTCCGGCACAAATGTCGTGCTAACTTGGTCGGCCGGAACCCTCTTGCAGGCCCCGACCGTGCTCGGCCCGTGGACGACGAACAGCGCGGCTGTCTCGCCCCACACGGTGGCGGCGACGAACGGGAGCCAATTCTACAAGATTCTCGTGTCTCCCTAAAGTCACCATGCCGAATGTGTATTGACTCCACAGCATGCCAGGCGGCCGGGGTTTTGGCTTCGGCCGTTCTTGACGCCTCGGAGCAGGCACGGAATAGCACGCACGATTTGAAAAGGAGGCCCATTTTCGTGAGATTGTTTCGGAATTTTCGGAGTGACATTGCATGAAATGGAAAACAACCATGCGGTGCGGGCGGGCTGCCTTCACCCTGATTGAATTGTTGGTCGTCATCGCCATCATCGGCATTTTGGCGGCCATGCTGCTCCCGGCGCTGGCGAAGGCCAAGGTACAAGCCATTAAGACCCAGTGTGTCAACAATGAAAAACAGCAGCTTGTGGCGTTGAACATGTACGCGGGGGAAAACAAGGATTATCTGCCTGATGGCTCGGGCGGCAATTGGGTCTGGGACATGGACGCCGCTCTGGCCAACCAAATGATGGCCAATGGCACGACGCCTTGGACGTGGTATGACCCCGGCACCGCGCCCAAATTCGGCCCCACCGACTGGTTCGGCACGGTGCCCTATGGCAATGTGCCGGGCGGCTCGCCATGCCTGTGGATTTGGGGCAATGCGCCTTATCCCGATTCCGCGGCAAAGCTCGGCGACGGTGCTTTTCGGGTGATCGGATACGCCCAGACTTTTTATGGGACGGCGAGTTACTCGGGCAATTTCGCCACCAACACCAACCAAAAACTGAGCTCAACCTCGACTCCACCTGGATTGGAAGGCAGTGTCCCGATAGGATCCATCTCCAAGCGCCCTCTCACGGCCTGCGCCACCCTCAACAATACGGGCGGTAGCGATGTCTTTGCCACCATGCTAGGCTACAACTGGGTTGACGTTGACGGTGGCTTTCAATATGATGGCAAAACAAAAGGCCATATCAGCGCGCACCTGAAAAGTCCGAAGATTCCCGCCGGGGGAAATATAGGGATGTTGGACGGCCACGTGGAGTGGCGCCCCCTCAACCAGATGATGGACCGCGACAACGCCGCCGACATTCCGTATTTCTATTATTGAGCTATTTTCCGGGAACTAATGACTTGTTGAAACTGGCTCGCATGAGTTTCCGATATTCGCCAGGCGTTTGACTGAACGAGCGTTTAAAAAACACACTCATATATTCGGGGTGCTCAAAACCTGAAAGCTCGGCAATTCTTTCCAAAGTAAAATCTGTCTCCGTCAGCAGTTGTTTGATGCGGCTGGTTTGTATCCTTCGAATCTCCGCCTGTGGGGTGCGCTCCAGATGCTGGCGGAATCTCCGCTCCAAAAAGCTGCGCGAGACTCGAACATGCTTCATGACTTCAGTCACGGTGCAACCATGCAGGGCTTGTTCGCGGATGTATCTAAGGGCGGCGGTCATGATCGGATCCTTGATGGCCAGCGTATCCGACGAGCGGCGTGTCACGACGCGCACGGGATCCACGAGAAACCGCTGGCAAGGAGGGCTTTGGCCGGACATGAGATTATCCAGCAGTTCCGCCGCTTGATAGCCGATGCGCTCCGTGTCGGGCGCCACGCTTGACAGCTCCGGATTGCAGAGTTCGCAAAATATCTCCTCGTTGTCCACGCCGACGACCGCGACTTCCTCCGGCACCAGCAGGCCGGCCTGGTGACAAGCATCCAGCAAGTGCAAAGCGCGGGCATCGTTGCACGCCATGACACCAATGGGTTTGGGCAGGTCATTCAGCCACCGCCCCAGACGCCCTATTTCCAAATCCCATCTGGACACAGAGGGACCTCGCCAAGGGGATTCGTAAACAGGGATGGACATGATTTCTTTTTCGACGACGGCGCGAAAGCCGTCGCGCCGTTGCGCCGCCCACAATTCCCTGCTAAATCCGCAAAAGGCGAAGTGGTGAAAACCGCGTTCGACAAAATGATGAGCACCCAGACAACCAATGGCCCTGTGATTGGAGCCAACCCACGGCAATTTCAAATTCTCGTAAAGATCATTTAAGTCCACCACCGGCACATTCATGCGCCGCAGACGACGCGCGAGGGCAGGATCCGTGGGGCGGCTAAGAATGCCATCCCAGTGGCTGGAAGCCAACCAGATTGGTGGAGCAGTCCCCAGTTCGTGCTGTTCAAAATACACGGACCAGCGATGATGGGAGGAAATGTAGCGGGCGATGCCCTGTAGAATGCTACGGCCGTAGCTGGACGATGATTCGATGATCAACGCAACTTGAGGTGGCTTGTTCATGGGAAACCCGCTCGCACACTTTTTCTCAATGTACCCGAACGCAGACGTGAAGTCCACCTCGAAAATTCCATTTGCCTATAGCAAAGGATCTCAAAAGAGCAGCCGCTAAAGCTCATGGATGAAGACAGCCCGTTGTGGAAGATATGATGCATGATTAATCATGGCCCAACACCCCCGACGACTGCGCCATCAATCCCTTATTAAATGCTCGTTTCGTGGATATGACTAATCGTCGCGCGCCCCTCCATTTGTGCGTTATATGAACACTGCCATACCTTCCAAGTGCCGCGTTCCCGTTTTTACGGGGAACAAACAAATCCAGTTCGTCGAGAAAACGGTTCCGGAACCGGGTCCCGGTCAACTGTTGTTGCGAGTCCGGGCCAACGCGCTTTGCGGTTCCGAAAGGCCGCAGTTTTTTGAGGGCACCACTGTTGTCCCAGGGCATGAAGCAGCCGGGACCGTGGTTGCCGCCGGCAGCAATACGGCGACTCCGGCTGGCACAAAAGGGGCGGTTTATCTGATGGATTTTTGCGGAGAGTGTCGTTCCTGCCGGTTGGGATTCACCAACCAATGTCTGCAAAAGCGCGGGGACATGGGATTCAACCGGGACGGAGGCTATGGCCAGTTTGAGTTGGTTCATGAAAGCATTTTCTTCCCGGTGCCGGCGGAATTCTCGGCCACCGAGGCCACTTTGCTTCTGGACATCATGGGCACGGGCGGTCATGCGATTGAACGCTGTCAGTTAATGCGCCCGGACATCGGATCCATCCTAATTCTGGGCGCAGGGCCAATTGGACTGGGTGTTCTGGCGATGGCCAAGATCATCCTGGGTCAATCGGTTCGTGTCTTTCTGACCGACATTGTACCTTACCGGCTTAATCTCGCGCTGCAAATGGGTGGAGAGCCCATTCATGTTGCGAACACGACGTTGAGCCAGGGACTTAAAGCCCACGACTTGGATCGCGTGGATATGGCGGTCGATACCAGCGGAAAGCAGGCGGCACGGCAGGATGGCCTCAACGCGCTGGCCCAACGCGGGTCACTGATTTGCGTGGGCCACGGTGAAGGCATCTCCCTGAAGATTTCGCCGGACATTATAGCTCCAGAACGCAGTGTGGTCGGCAGCGAATACTTCCGTTACAACGAATTGGCGGCCAATCTCAGGCGGTTGCGACAACACCGCAATTATCTCAACCAAATCATCACACATCGCTTCGGGGTGAGTGATATCCAAAAGGCCTTTGACTTATTTTTTGCCGGTGAGACGGGCAAAGTCATCATTGAGCAATGAGCCCGCAAAACAAAATTAAAGTGGCGGTGGTGGGGGCTGGCAACTGGGGTCTGCAACACGCCCGGATTCTGTCCCAGCGGCCGGATGTCGAATTTTGCGCCGTCGTGGGGCGAACCCCGGCAAAAGTCCAAGCTCGCGCGGCGCATTTTGGCCTCCGGGGCTACACCAGCATCGCGGAAATGATAGGCCGGGAAAAGCCGGATCTGGTGTGCCTTTCACTCCCGAACGAGGCGCACTTCGGCGCCACTCTGGAAGTGATCCGCGCAGGCATTGCGCTGTTTGTCGAAAAGCCGCTGGTCTTTGACCCGGAGGAAGCCGAGACGCTGTTGGAGGAAGCCGAAAAGCGAAAGTTGTTTTTCGGAATCAACTTCAACCATCACTATGCCAAGCCGGTTACCTTGGCCCGCCACGCGATTCTGGCTGGCCGGCTGGGAGAAATCGTATTCGCTACCTGGCGGTTTGGCGGCGAGGGCGGGACGAGCCATCCTTTCAATAATCTGATCGAAACGCAGTGCCACGCCTTCGACATGCTCGAGTTTCTCTGCGGCCCCATCGATTCGGTGGCGGCCCAAATGACCGACATGACGCACGCCGGCGCCTACCGCACGCTGGCGCTGGCCTTGCACTTCAAGAACGGCGGGGTGGGCAGCCTGGTGGGATCGTATGACTCCTCCTATGCCTACCCCGATACGCACCGCGTGGAAGTCAATGGAACCAAAGGGCGCATTCTTATTGAAGACACGGTTCGCCGCTACACGTTTAATGCCGCGGGAAGCGAGACCGCCGAGGTGTGGCAGTCCGGGTATTTCAACGACATCGACCGGGACTTCTACCTGACGTTTGACCGGCACATGGACGCCGTGCTGGACGCGTTCAAGTCCGGCCAGCAGCCGCCAGTGCATGCGCGGGCTGGACGGAGAGCCTTGCAATTGGCCTTGGCTGCGATTGAATCATTCCGGTGCGGGAAACTTGTGAAGGTGTCCACCGCAACGTATGAAGTCGCAGCTACCCCGAAGATTGCCCCGCCGCCTGCGAACCCATGACGCCCCCAGGCGGGTTTTCCAAGAAGCATGAGGTTTAGCCATGGAGAGTCCGCGAAGCCAAATTTCGGTAGTGGCCTTTCATGAAATCGGCAAACGGTTTCCGGGCGTGATCGCGTTGCGCGACGTAAGCTTCCGCGTGACCGCGGGTTCGTGCCATGCCTTGATGGGCGAGAACGGGGCGGGGAAGAGTACGCTTGGGAAAATCCTGGCCGGGCTGTATGGGCCGGATGAAGGACACATCGAAATAGACGGGCGCGCCTGCCGGTTTCATTGGCCGGGAGAGGCGCAACGGGCGGGAATTGCGTTGGTCCATCAAGAACTTTCGTACTGCCCTAATCTCACGGTGGCTGAGAACCTTTGCCTGTCGGCCCTGCCGCACCGGGGGCCCTGGCTGGACCGCGCGGCACTGGAGGAGCGGACGAAGCGATTCTTGCAGGCAGTCGGCGCCGATTGTGATCCGGACGAGGAACTGGGCCGGTTGACGACCGGGCAGATTCAACTCGTGCAGATCGCCGCCGCACTCGCCACAGGCGCGAAAATACTCGTGCTGGATGAGCCGACTAGTTCGCTCTCCCTGGCCGAGTCGCTCAAACTGGAAGAGTTGCTCCTGCATCTTCGCCAAAAGGGAACCACGATCCTGTACGTGTCCCATCGCATGGATGAGGTGTTTCGACTTTGCGACACGGCCACGGTTCTGCGCGATGGCCAGCATGTGGCCACCATGCCGCTGGCGCAAACCAACGAAGAGGAACTAGTGCGGTTAATGATCGGTCGATCGTTGGCGGCCTACTTCCCGGCGCATATCGAACACACCGCAAAAGAGGAGCGGCTGCGCGTCGAATCCGTTTCGTCGCCGGGCCGGTTTTCCGGCATCAACTTCAGCCTGCATGCGGGCGAAGTGTTGGGTGTGGCTGGATTGGTCGGCGCCGGGCGGAGCGAGATGGCGCAGGGCATCTTTGGCATGGACCCGGCGATGAGCGGCCGGGTGTTCGTGGACGGCGTCGAAACAACCATTCGCAATCCTCAGCAGGCATTTCAGCACGGCATAGGATTGGTGACCGAAGACCGAAAACGGCTGGGCATCGTCCCGGAAATGAGCTGCGCCGAAAACATGACGCTTTCGTCCTTGGATTGCCAGTTGGGCTACGGCTTTTTCAGGCGCGCGGTCACATGTCAGACCTGCCATAAACGGGAAGAATGCCTGCGGTTGTGGCAGTTTCTTAAGCTGGGGAAAGAGCGAAATTGGATCCGTGAGTTTTTCAGTCGCCTGCAGGTCAGGGCGGCGTCGCAGGAAGTCCCGATGGCGACGCTTTCCGGCGGCAATCAGCAAAAAGTTGTTCTGGCCAAGTGCCTGGTCCGCCGCTGCCGCGTTTTGATGCTCGATGAACCGACGCGCGGCGTGGACGTGGGTGCGAAGGCGGAGATTCACCGGCTGATTGACGATCTGGCGTTGGCCGGCCACGCGATATTGATGATATCGTCGGAGTTGCCCGAGATTCTGCATCTGAGCACCCGGGTGCTGGTGATGCGCGAGGGACGGGTGGCGGGGATTATCCACCGGAGGGACGCCACTGAAGAAACGATCATGCAATTGATGGCCGGTCGCGCCCGCGCCCCCGGCATTTCGGAGGCGACTTGTTATGCCAACTGAGCTTGCGGCTGAACCGGGCATCGGCAAGCGGCAGGCCACGGCACGCAGATTCCGACGCGGCATGAAAGAGACAGGATTGCTTGGAGTGGTCGTCGCGCTCGGTTTGCTGTTGTCCGTCTTTGGCGGCTCGATCCAAGTGCGCGATCGCGGCACGGGTGAGACGCACACGCTAAACAAGTTCCTGCGCGCTGAAAACCTCGACAAGTTGGCCAAGAACACTTCGTTCTTCGCGATTATGGCGGTGGGAGCAACGTTGGTCATTATCACGGGTGGCATTGATTTGTCGGTCGGGTCGATTTACTGCCTGGCGGCGGTGTGCGGGGCGATGTTCCTGCACCGCTTCGGCCCCCAAGGCGCCGCGGCTGGCTCGTCGGCGGGATGGGTTGTGCCGGCGGCGATCCTGCTCTGTCTCGGCGTCGGGACGCTGTGTGGGATGCTCAATGGTTTGGGCGTGGTGCTGCTGCGCGTTCATCCATTTGTCATCACCCTTGGCACGATGGCCATATTTCGTGGCGTTGCATTCGTGATGACCAAGGCCCAGGCTTACACGCATTTTCCGACGCAGTTCACCGACGGGTTGATCCGCTATCAGGTCGGCCGCAATCTCTATCCGGTGCCGATGGGAATCATGATCGCCGTCACGTTACTGGCGGCGTTGTATTTGAAATTCACGGTGACGGGCCGGCAGATTTTCGCGATCGGTGGCAATGAACAAGCGGCGCGCCACAGCGGTTTGCCGGTCGAGCGCGTCAAGCTCAAGGTCTATGCCTTCAGCGGTTTGATGGCCGGCGTCGCCGCCCTGATCATGCTGGGCTACTACGGCGCAGCCTCGTCCGATGCCGGCAAGGGTTACGAACTGGATGTGATTGCCGCGGCGGTAGTCGGGGGCGCAAGTCTGCTGGGCGGGCGCGGCTCGGCGCTGGGAGCGTTGCTCGGCGCGCTGATCATCCAGATGATCAACAACGGCATCATCATTCTTGAGATTGACCAGAACTACAGCCAGATCATCATCGGTGCGGTGATCGTTGTGGCGGTGGTGCTGGACCGCATCAACACAGTGGCGCGCCAAAGGCGTCTGGCCCAGGCCGCGCAGCCCGCACCGAAAACGAGCGAAAGAACAACCACATGAAACACCGAATGCAGATTCTCACGGTCATCGCATTGTCGGCGGGCTTGCTTGCTGTTAGCGGCCAAGGGCCTTCGACCTCGCCTGCCCCTGTTAAGAAACAACAATACACCTTTGCCCTCATTGCCAAGAACCAGGGCAACCCCGTCTTCCAGGCGGCGCGGATTGGCGCGGAGAACGCGGCGCGCGATTTAAGCCAGAAACTGGGCGTGTCCATCAAGATGCAATGGCAAACACCCAACGAAGACGACGCCCAGAAACAAGTTGACTTCCTGGAACAAATGGTTTTGCAGGGCGTCGATGGCGTCAGCATCAGTTGCGTGATTGCCGACACGTTGACACCCGCCATTGACCGGGCGGTCCAGCAAGGGGTGGCGGTGATGTGTTTCGATTCCGATGCGCCGCACAGCAAACGATTCGCGTTTTTCGGCACGGACGATTTCGCGGCCGGCCAGTTGATCATGCGTGAGTTAGTGAAGGAACTGGGCCCCGGCAAGCACGTCGTCGGCCTTCCCGGTGGCAACCAGAACGCCGCCAACATCCAGACACGCATCCGGGGCGCGCTGGGGGAGGCCAGAAAATATCCGGACATCACCATCAAGGGGCCGTATTACAGCAAAGAGACGCCGCAAGATGCCGCCGCCAAAGTGGAGGAGGTGCAGACGGCCAACCCGGACATCGACGGCTGGGCGATGATCGGTTCTTGGGCCTTGTTTACCGACGCGCTGCTGAAGTGGGAGCCGGGCAGGGTGAAGATCGTCGCCATGGACGCGCTGCCCTCCGAGTTACCCTATGTGCGCCAAGGAGTCGTGGCGCGGCTCTTCGCCCAGCAAACCTAC
>JBEKSF010000038.1:0-43165 GCA_049517295.1 Verrucomicrobiota bacterium | reverse complement strand
GCTTCAGGCCGCCCGCAAAGCCCTCCATGAATTCCTGGGTAGCGGTGTTGTCTCCGAGTACCCAACCAGTTCACCGTGCTTGCTCCAGCACCGGGGAAGCTTTGTCACCCTCCGCCTCCGCGAAAGTGGCGAACTGCGGGGCTGTCGGGGCGAATGCCGGCCAATCCGCCCGCTGATGGAGTCCGTGATCCGACAGGCGATTTCCGCGGCGACCGACGATTCGCGATTCCCTTCTGTCACCGAGGACGAGCTGCCGCGATTGACCATCCGGATCAGTGCGCTCACGCCACTGAAGCGTATCAGGCCGGATGAGATCGTTCTCGGCCGGCATGGACTCTTGATCATCCAAGGGCGACGATCCGGGCTTCCACCGGAGGGGGAACGGGCCGAACGGCCTCACTTCACAGTCGCTGTCGCCGCAGGCAGTGATGGCAGGTGTTCGCTAATCGCCAGCGTGAATCCCGGTTTGAGCTTGGCGACTATTGGCAGATAGCGCGGTTCCTGGTAGCGGCGGAAAACGTACTGGTACGCGTCGATCCCAGGGAGGGCGAGCAGATTCGAGACCTCGCCATTCCCGGCCGACTCCAGTGCGGCATCGTACAATTTCTTCATCGCCTTGTCCTGGTAACCGTACAGATCCACGCCGTGGTGCCACATCACCTCAGCGACAGTCGTCAGCACACACGCGGCAGCCATCTGCTCCTCGATCTTCGTATCCGCACCCCAGACCACCCCATCACGCAGGCAAGCTGGCTTGAAGCAATCCATGAACCCGCCAGTTACCTTGTCCTTGTTTCCGCCCGGGCCGTAGAGCGCCAAGTCCACCAGGGCCTGATCGTTGAGTGTCTCCCCTGCGACAAAGACGCCATAGAGGCAGACCATGCCCCAACGCCCATGGCTGGTGTACATGAACGTGCTCTTCTTGAGGTGCTCGGCCAGCGGCCGGATCAGGTCGCGCTCAATATGGGTGCGATCCTCGGCGGAGAGTGACGGCAGGTTGTAGATCAGGTCGTAGCCGTGGCATGCCTTGGCCAGGAACATGCCGGCATCGCCACCGTCAAAACCGTAGGCCGCGAAGTGGTCGTAGCCATGCGGATCGGGACTGGTGCTGCCTTTTCCATCGCCATAGGCATCGGCGAGCGCCGAGAGGATCTGTCTGGCAAAAACCGCGTACTTCTCGTCGCCAGTGAGCGCGTAGAGCTCGCCCAGATTGGAGACATCTTCCGTGCGCTGCTGGAGCGTGCCGTTGAAGTGCCACTCCCAGTTCCACTTGCCGGAGGCGTCCTGGTACCCCTGCTTGAAGGCGGGAAAGGTCCACGTACCATTCGCCTCGAGCTTGTGCGCGGGCACATTGAGCGGTTCCGCGACACGCTTGTTGCCCCAAGCCTGCAGTTCCTCAAAGGCAGCCTTCAGAACCATGTTGGTCGTGAAGGAAGACCTGTACGCGGCCACGTCTTGGTTGTCCCAGAGGGTTCTGGGGTGACCATGCGCCAGCCGAGGCGTGTCTTTTGCTGCAAGTGCGGCTGGCGAGGGGGCACTGGTTTGCGCGAACAACGCACTTGCAGCACAGAAGGCGAAGAGGACTGACACGAGCGATAGCGCATGTGTCCCTGGCGTTGTGCGCTCCTTCGCGGAGATGCCCGCTGGCGGTATGGCCTTAGGCCGGGATTTTCCATTTGATCTGTTGTTCATGGGGTAAATGAATCGTTCCTGGCTGTTTTCGTGATTGTCTTCCCACCGCCCGGTGTATCCACCTGACGTGTTCCACCAGCCGCATACTCTGTTGCGCTGGCTCAGATCGTCCGGGAAAACCGGCGTTCCTTGTCCGTCGTCAAATATCGGTCAAAGCGCATGGCGATGTTGCGGATGAATAGCCGGCCGGTTTCCGATACCGTTAGCCCGTAGGCTCCGCGCCTCAGCAATCCGTCGCCTTCCAAGTCGGTCATCGAATTCAGTTCCGCGGCAAAATAACCGGCGAAGTCGATGCCCAGCGCCTTCGACATTGCGGTGTAATCAAGGCTCAGGTCGCACATCAGGCGCATGATGGTGTGACGGCGGATTTTATCGTCGTTGCTCAGGACGTAGCCTTTGGCGAAGGGTTCCCAGCCGGACTCCACGGCGGCATAATACGCGGGCAACTCCTTTAGGTTCTGCCAATACACTCCGTCGGCTTGCGAAATGGCGGACATGCCAAAAGCGTAAATGTCCGTCCCGCCTTTGGTGCTGTAGCCTTGGAAATTGCGTTGCAGCGTTTTATTGCGTTGCGCCGCCGCCAATTCATCGTTGGGCCGGGCGAAGTGATCCATGCCGATATATACGTAGCGGTCGTCCTGCGTCAGCTTTTCGATGACCAGCTTGAGCAGATTCAGTTTTGTTTCCGCCGTCGGCAGCGCCGCTTCCTGTTCGAGGATTTTCTGGGCCGGTTTGACCCACGGCACGTGCGCGTAACTGAATACCGCCAGCCGGTCCGGCCCCAATTCAATCACCTCGTCCAGCGTTTTCTCGAACGATTCGGCCGTCTGATAGGGCAAGCCGTAGATTAAATCCAGGTTGATCGATTCAAACCCGGCGGCCCGCGCCCAGCGGATCGCCTGCTCGGTCAGTTCGCGAGGTTGAATGCGATGGACCGCCTGTTGCACCTGGGCATTGAAGTCCTGCACCCCAATGGAGGCCCGGTTGAATCCCGCCTCCCGCAACGCCGCCACGTGCTCCTCCGTCAGCCGGCGCGGGTCGATCTCGACCCCCGCCTCGACATCCGGCGCAAAGGGAAAACTTTCCCGAATCGCCCGCCCCAGGCTCCGGATCTCCTCCGGCAGCAGAAAGGTCGGCGTGCCGCCGCCCCAGTGCAGTTGTTTGACTTGACGCTCCCGATTGACCCGGTCCCGCATCTGGCTCATTTCCTGTATGAGGTGCTCGACATACACGCGGCTCTTTTCCTGCTGGGTGCTAATGACCGTCGTGCAGCCGCAATACCAGCAGAGCGCATGGCAGAACGGAATGTGAAAATAAAGGGACAACCCGCGTTCCGTTTGCTGCGCCGCGGAAATCTTCGCGGCCACCTCCGGCCACGTCACTTCGTCCGTGAATTTCGGCGCGGGCGGGTAGGAAGTGTAACGCGGCCCGGGGACGTTGTACTTTTTGACCAGCTCGATATCGACCCGCACTTTGCTCATACGAAGTTTTGCACCGTGTCCGCCAGTGCCTTAAGGTTTTCCAGTGTCGCGTCGGGCCGGACACCATGGCCGAGATTGAAGATATAGCCGTCGCGGCCCCGCATCGCCTCCAACAGTTTCCCCGTTTCCTCCGCCACAACGCGCGGTGGAACGCCCGGCGCCAGCAGGGCCGGATCCAGATTGCCCTGCACCCCGGTGCCTGGACAAATATGTTGACAGGCCTCCGCAAGCCCGATCTCGTGATCAATGCCCAGCACATCGGCGCCCGTTCCCTCCAGCGCGCTCCAGGCCCGCGTCCCTTTGGAATACACGATGACGGGCGCCCGGCCCCGCACGGCGCCCACGATTTCCCGCATCCATCGGCCCGATCCCGCCTCGAATTCCGCCGCCGGCAACACGCCACCGAGGCTGTCAAAAACCTGTACTGCGTCCACCCCGGCGGCGATTTGCATCTCAAGAAACTCGATGACCGCCGTCGTCAGCTTCCCGGCCAGCGCCTCAAACGATGCCCGTTCGGTCCGAAACCATTGCAGCGCGCGCAGGTGAGTCTTGGCGCTGCCTCCTTCCACCATGAAACTGGCCAGCGTCCAGGGTGAACCGGCAAACCCAAGCAACGCCGTCCGTTCTCCCAACTCCGACTTGGCCAGTTTGATCGCCTCCGCAACATAACCGAGGCGTTCGCAAACCCCTTGGTTGTTGAGTTTTCGGACGTCGGCGGCCTTGCTCACCACAAATCCCATCTCCACTCCACCCTGATCGCGGAACTCAAAACCCTGCCCCATGGCCTCGGGCACCACCAGGATGTCGCTGAAAAGAATGGCTGCGTCAAAGTCAAACCGGCGGATCGGTTGCACGGTGACTTCGGCCGCCAGTTCCGGCGTTCGGATCAACTCCCGGAACGAATGCTTCTCCCTCAGCAGCCGATATTCCGGCAGGCAGCGCCCGGCTTGGCGCATCAGCCAGACCGGAGGCCGGTCCACTGGCAGGCCGCGCAACGCATTGTTCATGCGCTGCCGCGGCGTCGGGGCGCCGCCCAACCCGCGCGTCCGAACCGGTGGCTTGTCGGTTGCTAATGAATCTCGCATGGAACCTAATATAGGCGGGCAGCAGGAACAGGGGCTTACCCTCCTTTGCCAATCCCTGCACATATTTTGCGAAGTCCCCGCCCTCCCAGCCGCTGGCCTTTACAAGCCGCCGGTGTGGCAGTCGGTGCATTGAAAAGCCGGATCGTACTCGTCGATCGGGTGGGCGAACTTCTGCCCCAGCGGGGTCAGTTGGTTCATTTGGGCGGCTGTGCCCTGCGCCAGAATGACGTGGCAGGTGTTGCAGTCGTTGGCCTTGATCGAGCGCAGGCCGTCGGGTGTCTTATGCTGCCCATCGTGGCAGCGGAAGCATCCCGGCCAATCCTTGTGGCCGATGTTGTCGGGATACACGCGCCAGTTCGCCTTCATTTTCGGGAAGAAATTGTTTGTGTAAATCTCTTGCACGGCATCGATTGTCGGTCCAATGCGCGGATCCTGGTGGTAGCGATCGGACAGTGTGGTGGCGATGCCTTCCAAAGCTCCGCTTTCGCTGGCATAGGGGCCAAGCAGCGCGGCCATCGCGTTGGTTTTGATGAATGGCAGCGACCGATCAATGTGGCCCAAGGCCATCGCCAGGTTGACGGCGCTTTCCGGACTCTTGAACCGGTGGGCCGGCCGATTATGGCAATCCATGCAGTCCATGGTGCGAATGTTCATCTTTTCCGGATCGTTGGTGAATCCCGCCGTTTTAAACACGGTGACCACCCCTTGCTCGCTGGTCATCCGCACCCACGGTATTCTTTGGCGGCCCTCGTCGCCAGCGATGTACTCCACCTTGTTCGCCACGCTCATGTGCCAATGGATTCCGCCGACGGGCCCTTCGGTTGGGTCGCCGCCCCCTACCCGGAGCAACAGGCGTATGGAATAAAGCGTGTTGCTGGCATCGGGCAGATAATACGAATACGTCCGGTCCAGGTTGCCGACAAATTCTCTGGGCCAGTGGCATTGCTCGCACGTCTCCTGGGCCGGCCGCAGGTTCTTGACCGGCGTGGGGATGGGCCTCGGATACTTGTCCGCCAGCGTGGCATAGACCTGATATGTGCCCGACAATTTGGACCGCACATACCACGTGGCGCCGGGGCCGATGTGGCATTCCGCGCACGCCACACGCGCGTGGGGGGAATGCAGGTAGGTCGTCAACTCGGGCTTCATCACCCCGTGGCACGTCTCGCCGCAAAACTGAACCGACTCGGTAAAATGATACGTGTGATAAGTGCCCATCGCGGTGACAAGAAGAAATCCCGCGCTGGCCGGAACAAACAGCGCCAGCGTCCGGCGGTCTGTCGCCTTGGAAAGATCAATCCGCAGCGGGACGGCCCCGCCATGGGTCCGGGCCAGCCGGCGGCGCCAGCGCCAGGCCCCATAGAGCCAGATCGTCAGGCCCGCAAACAAAAAGGCGGGCGCGACCAGAAAGGTCAGGATGCCCAGATAGGGATTGGACGAGTGGGAAACCAGGTCCAGGAAGAACAGCAGCACAAACGCGAATATGCTGGAGGCCATCAAGACCAGGCCGGCAAAGCTCACCCAATTCTGGAAGACCGATGGCGCGACCGGCGATCTCGATGGAGTTGAGGGGGGGATGGCGTCCACGATGGGTTTATCCTTCCGCCCGCGGGCGAGCCGCCCTTGGCGCGGCTCCCGGCACCACGTTTTCAAGGGTCGGCAAATCCGCCGCCAGGAAATACTTGACAAATATCGTTAAGATGACAAAAGGAAGGACGATCAGCAGCAGGGACAGCAACCAGCCTTCGTGGCCGGCAAATTCCATTTTGTAACTCATAAAGCCGCGCAAACTTTTGGAAAAGAGCTGGCCGCCGATGACGACGTTCCACCGCATGGCCAGCACCCCGATGAGGATCAGCACCGTGGAGCAGAAATAGATGCGCCGCCGGATCAACTCCGAGAATCGCCGGCGAAAGAGTTGAATGGAGCCGAGCAGCAGAAGCGGCACCAATGTTCCCAGGCACGCCTGGCCCACCAGCAACGTATAGAACAGCTTGCCCGCCGCCAGCGAACGCAGGACTTCAATCCCTTCCTCGGCCGAATACAGGCGATGCAACCAATCGAGCCCTTCAAGCGAAGCATCGAGCACCACGGCGTAGAACAGGAAAGTGGTCATTAAATCCAGGCAACGCATGTCCGCGGTGATGCGTCGAGCCCAACAAAGAAACTGATAGGCAAAGACACAGAGCGCCATCCCCGAGACGACCGCCGAGAGGATAAAAATAACCGGCATCAGCACGTTGCCCCACCACGGGTTGGCTTTGATCGAGCCGAAAATGAATCCCACGTAGCCGTGCAGCAGAAAGGCCGACGGGATGCCGACCACCGAGATGATCCGCCCCATCCGCGCGTCCAGTTGCAGCGCCGGCTCCGATACGTCCGTCACCCCAAGCGTGAATGCCCGGTAGATCAGCCCGCGCAGCCCCGATTCCGTGCGCGACCACGCGACAAAATCGCGCCGGTAGTCGAACCACAACTCCAACAGCAGCACGGCCATGAGGTACCACGCATAGACGAACCCGAACATCGCCATCGGCGAAGTGAAGTGCGGCGTCATCATGATCTCAAAGCATCGCTCCGGATGGCCCAGATGCAAGAGCAGCGGCAAGGTGGCGCATAACAGAAAAGCCAGGGCAGTCAAGAGCGCCAGCCGGTAAACCGGCTCCAGCGGCTTGACCTTAAAGACTCGCACCAGCGACGCCATGATGAAGGCGCCGGCGACCAGCCCCGTGATGTAGGGATAAACGACAATCAGCACGCTCCACAGCGGGTGCAGCGTCCGTTCATTGGGATAGACGAAGCCTTCGAATCGAGGGAACATTTCCACCGCATTGGTGATGATTTCAGAATTCATTTTACCTCACCTCCTTGTCCAGGCCGGCGTAAACCACGCGCGGGCTGGTGCCCAAATGCGGCTTGAGCACCTCCGCCTGCTTGGTGGCGATGAAGTGCTGGATCGGATCATCGGGCAGGGGATTCTTCAGGTCCCCGAAGATGCGGGCTTGCGAGGGGCAGATTTCCACGCAGGCGGGTCTCAAACCACGGGTAATGCGATGATAGCAGAGCGTGCATTTGTCAGCCGTGTGAGTCACCGGATTGAAAAAGCGGCAGCCGTAAGGGCAGGCCTGAATGCAGAACCCGCAGCCGATGCAGTAATTGCGGTCCACCAGCACGGCCCCGTCCGGAGAGTCGAAGGTCGCGCCCACCGGGCAAACCTGCGCGCAAGGGGAATTCTCACAGAGGTTGCACAGTTTGGGGACAAAGAACGATTTAAGGATGTCCTCCTTTGGAATCGAACTGGGCGGAAAGCCGCCAATCCCGCCGTTGGGGGAGTCCACAAAGACGTCGCCTCGACTTTCACCGGATCCCGCCGGGGCCTTGGTAATGACGTAGCGTTCAATCCAAGTGCGGAAATAGCGCGGCTCCAGCGGCACGTCATTCTCCGACTTGCAGGCCTCGGCGCAAAGGCCGCAGCCGATGCACCGGTCCACGTCCAACGCCATCAGCCATTTGTGCTGCGTCGGATCATACCCCCTCGGCGCTCCGGAATTGACCAGCAGCTTCTGCACCGCCGCCTTGGAGGCCCGCCCGGCGGAAACCACCATTGTGCCGCCGAGGATGCCGGCCAGCTTTTTCAACACACTGCGTCGAGACACGTTTTCTTTCATGGAACCTCGTTGGGTTGATGCGGCGCGTGGCACTCGGTGCAACCTTGGCCGGTGTAATGGGTCCGGGACTTGATCTGATGGAGCCAGGCGGGCCGCGACGGACTGGCTTCGTGACAACGCACGCACTGGCCAAAGCTCATCTTGGGCAGTTTGACCTCGGGATTCTCCACGTGCGCGCGCGACGGCCCGTGACAGGTTTCGCAGGAAAGCCCTTTGTGCTCGGCCGCGGCCAGCTTCTTGACGTGATCGGGATGGCATTCATCACAGGTCCGCCGTCCCGCCCAATACGGCTCGCGCGCGGCTATTTCTTGTATCGCGTCCCCCCGATAATGGCCATATTGGCCGAAGGACAGCGGCGTCAGAAAGTAGCGGGCGATTAAAAAGACCGTCACGACCGCGACAGCCAGGAGCACTAATCGGACAATCTGCGGCGGCAGTTTGAACAAGCGATTCATGATGTTCGTTGGTTCTTGCGGCCCGATGCGAGGGCGCCCGGCCCCGACGCCTTGACCGACCGGCCGCAGGCCGAGCCAAGCCAGAGGTTACGGCTTGAACGCGCGCACCTTGGCCACCAGTGCCTTGATATCGTCATCGCTCAACCCTTCGGCTGGCTTCATTTTCACCTTGTCGCCATCCTTGATGCCTTCCTTGATGGCTTTGAATGCCTGGTCATCGGTGAAGGACGCCTGGAATTTGGCGTTGGTCATGTCCCTGATCTGGAGTATTTTGCCGATCTTGGTGCCGGCCTTGCCATCCGCTCCGTGGCATTTCTGGCAGGTCTTATCCCAAATCCCCGCTGTATCGGCAGCGGACAATGCCGCCGTCGTTGCGGCCAAGGCAAGAATAGTCAGATGTCGCTTTGTTGGATTCATAGTTCGTTACCGGGTATTTCCGTTATGTTTCATTTTTACCGCCTTATATTTGCCCCACGGCAGAATCATCAACTCCACCGGAATTGTTATTTCCTTGGCATTTTTTGTGTATCAATACCACCGTGGCCCGCCAGTTTCCACAGTAAGGCCGCCGCAATGGCGCGGTTATCGCTGGCAAACCGGCCAACGTCATCACTCGACACCCCCGCCAATTTCGTCGGCCATCTCGCACAGCGCGCCGTAGTATTGATCGGTGGTAATTCCAAGCGCGCTGGCCCCAAATGTTTCCGCGTCAAGGGCGGAAGCGAACTCGCCGTAGTTCACCACGACCAGTTGATAAAGCACCACCAAAGGCACCCGCTGTGGCTGCAGGGCAAAATAGGGGTGAACATAAATGATGTAGCCCTCTTCGGGTCGCCGGCCTTTGGGGGCCGGATAGGCAAGCTCGCCTGGTTGAAGCCGCGCGGCATCGAAGGCCACTTCGCAAGGATACCGCACACAACCCGGGTCTTGCAAAATCTGGAGCAACTGATTCCAGCCGATCTCCGGCCCGTATTTTTCGCGCAGTTCCGCGCCTTTGAAAGCGACGTGCTCGTTCAACGATTTCCGGCCATCTTGAATCGTGAGTTTTTGAGGCATTCGGGTTCCTCGGAGTCCTATGCGCGGCAGGTTCTCATTGTCAGACGCGGTCTGTCTGGATTTCGTCAATGACCCGCGGCGCGGGCTCCCGCCTGCTCATTGGCTTGGCAAAGCTGGCCTTGCAAAATCGGGATCGACATGCGCAGAAAGACGGTATAGCAGAGCAAGCCAAAAGCCCAAATCCCCAGGCAAACCAAGGTTTCGTTGACGCTGGGTGTGTATTCCACCATTTCCCCCAATTGAGTCGGAATGAAGCCGGGCACCACCAAGCCCATGCCTTTTTCTATCCAGATGCCGACGATGGCGAGCAGGCAGGCCGCATTCAGCCATTTGAGGCTATGGCTCAACGGCAGCACGAGGATGAACATGGCCACTAAATTGAAAACGATCGCCGTCCAGATCCACGGCACCAGGGCGTGATGCCCGTGCAGGCCGAAGAAAAGGTACTCCGAAGAGGCCACGTGCATCGTGCCCGAATAGAACTCTTTGAAAACCTCGTTCACGAGCAGGAACACGTTGATGAGCATGGACACTTGCACAATGCTGCGCAAGGTCAGCAGCGCTTTGTCGGCAATTTGATAATTCGCCACCCGGCGAATCACCTGCAGCGCCAATATGATCAGCGCCGGCCCCGCCGTGAAGGCTGAGGCGATAAAGCGAGGGCCAACTATGGAGGAATTCCAGAACGGGCGTCCCCCAAGGCCGACATAGAGAAATGCCGTCACAGTATGTATGGAGATCGCCCAGCCAATGGCGATGAAGACAAAAGGAATGTAAAACCATTTGGCGGGTGTGCGGCCCCGATAACGGCAATAGAGCAAATAGCCGCAGATGTGGACGTTGAGCAGCAGGTAACCGTTTAAGACAATCACGTCCCAACTCAGCATCGAATGGGGAAAATTAAACTCGCCTATTCCCGGAATCAGGTGCCAGAACCGGTCCGGCCGTCCCAAATCCACGGCAACGAACGCCAGGCACATCAATATCGCCGCCACGGCCAGCAATTCCCCAAAGATCACCAGATCGTGCAATTCTTTGTTGTCATAAATGTAAACAGGAATGACCAGCATCGCCGCCGCCGCCGCCACGCCGACAATGAAAGTGAAATTGGCGATGTAAACGCCCCAGGAAACCTGGTCGCTCATGCCGGTCACAATCAGACCGTTGACGAACTGTCTGGCGTAAGCGTTGATCCCCACCAGCACGATAATGCTCAGCACTCCCATCCACGCGTAGTATCGCCAGTCGCCGACGAACGCGATCCGGGCGCAGCGCCTCAGAAACGTGAAGTAGTTTCGAGCGCCCTTTATCATACGTCGAAGTAGTAGAAAAACCGGGGCGACGTTCCCACCTCCTCTTTGAGTTGAATGAAGACCCGCTTGTTTTTCATTATGTAGGAAACCTCGCTCTCCGGATCCAATATGTTGCCGAATTTTCGCGCCCCCGCCGGGCAAACTTCCAGACAGGCCGGGTATCGACCGGCACGCGTGCGCTGGATGCAAAAATGACATTTCTCCATCACCCCCTGGCGGCGGGGACGATTGCCCAGGTACGACATGTTCAGATTGATCCTGTCTTTGGGAATCCACGGCCTGGTCCAATTGAAGCGTCGCGCAAAATAAGGACACGCCGCTTCGCAGTAGCGGCACCCGATGCACCAGTCATAATCGATCACGGTGATGCCATCGGCTTGCTGCCACGTGGCTCGGACCGGGCAAACCTTGACGCACGGCGGCTTTTTGCACTGCTGGCACTGGACGGGCATGTAGAAAAAGCCCTTTTCGGGCACCGTGTCCGGCGCGTAGTTGGGATCGCTCTTCTCCAGGTCTAGCGAGCCGTGGGGCATGCGCAAAACGCGAATGTATTGGATCTCCGGGTCGCGCGACTGGTTGTTTTCCGCCACGCACGCATGCACGCATTTGCGGCAGCCGATGCAGCGGGTCAGGTTGAGGCAATACACAAATTCCACCCCATCCATCGGCTTGTAATCGCGCACCTCCGGGCGGAGGCCGTATTGCGTCTCGACCTCGCGCGTAATTCGATCCAGCACCTTCTGCATTTCCGGCGGGGTCAATTCCTTGTAGTGCTTTTGCAAAAAGCGCTCCATGCTCGGAAAATCCTGCAGGTCCCGCAACGGAGCCAGGCTGGCGGCCAGCGCCGCCATGCCCGACGCCAGCACGGCCGAGGTGCGCAAAAAACTCCTTCGATCCATGCCCTCATGCCCGGCGGCGCCGGACGGATGGCCATTTGGCCTTGAAACGGGTTCAGACATTAGTGTGGCTTCTCCTCTTGCCCAACCCCGGCCATGACCGGATGGAGCGCATGGGGTCGCGGGGCCGGTTTCCACGGTTGAAATTTGGGCGCATGCGGATTGTGGCAGGAGGTGCAGACCTTGCGATCAATGGGACCGAGCGCCCGGTCCCAGTACCCGCTGGTGCGTCCATGCACGCCCGCTTCCCAGTCACGATACGTCGGGCCGTGGCAACTGCCGCACAGTTGCGGACTTTCCGTGATCTTTAGTTCCCGGCCATCACGCGTTTGGAGCGTTTCCAGGTTGGTTTCGTTGTGGCAATTAAAACAGTTGTTGTTTCGGTTGTTGCGGCCATGCGCCATCACCAGATCCCCGTGCTCTTTGGGTAAAATGATTTTTTCGCTGGCATCGAATGTCAGTTTGACCGGCGTCGCTTTATCGTGACAGATATAGCATTCCAAGCCGGAGGTGTCGCCGCCGGATCGAATCAAATCGGCGGCCGAGAGCCGGGCTGTCGCAGTGCTGAGGAAATTCGTATCCACCGGCGGCAGGGTGGGGCGTTGGGGCGGATGACTGCGCAATTCCAGCGCAAAGACCACCGCCAGACCGACAAATGCCAGCGTCAACCCCCTCAAAACCAAAGCCGTTTTAGCTGAATCCCTCATGGCATTTGTTGGCCTTTGTGGCCTGGCGCGAGAGCACTCGGCCCTCGCGCCGGACTTGGCCGGGTGCGGTCGCAACCGCAGCCACTGCAAAACTCACAGACTACGATTTGAACGCTCGTACCTTGGCCACGAGCGCCTTGATGTCGTCGTCGGACAAGCCTTCCGCCGCCTTCATTTTTGTCTTGTCGCCATCCTTGATCCCATCCTTGATGGCTTTGAATGCCTGGTCATCGGTGAAGGACGCCTGGTATTTGGCATCGGTCATGTCCTTGATGTCCATTTTCTTGCCCATCTTGGTATCGCCCTTGCCGTCCGCGCCGTGGCATTTCTGACAGCTCTTCTCCCATATTCCGGCCACGTCGGTCGCCGAAGCCACCGCCGTTGTCGCGGCCAGGGCAAGAATTGCCAGATGAAGTTTCGTTGCTTTCATAGGTCGTTATCTGATGTTTTGTTTATGTTATTTCCCGTCGCCATACGTATGCCGCATGGCGAAATTCTCAGCTTTCCCAGAATTGGGAATTACTGAACATTTCTTGTCGCGTCAACCACAGTATATGCAAATCCTCAAAACCGATACCGCATGCTGGCCTGAACAAACTGCGCGCTGTTGTTCCGGTTCCCCCCGTAACTCACCTCGTCGTACAGGAAAAACCCGTACCTCAAGGAAAGCCGCATGTTTTTGCTGATCCGCCGCGTCAATGCCGCCGTAATGGAGTGCTCTTCCTCGCCCACGCCAAGCGGCAGGCCCGCCACGGAGTTATTCACGTAGTTGTCCGCCAGATAATAGAAGTAACTCAAATTCAGGTCGGTCTTGTTGTCCACAATCAGCATCGACGAAAAGTTCAGGGTCCAATAGTTGTTTTGCGCGTTCAGGATCGCCTGGGTCGCATCCGATGCCGGCGTCTTGGTTTCGCTCAGCACGTAATTGAGTCCCGCCTGCAACGACAATCGGGACCAGGGCGACCAGCTCGCATCCTGGCCGATGATTTGACTGGCCATCTTGGAAGACTCCACTCCCGCCAGACCCGATATTGGATCCGGCGTGGTGCCGATGGTGGACCACTGGAATTCGTACCGGCTGACCATTGTTACCTTCTGCCACGGTCTCAGCGTCAGCCTGAAATTCCCGTCATAAGTCTCGGAATCCTGCATGATCAAATAGGCGGGGTAGTTGCCTGGCGCGCTGTTGACTACGTTGTCATAATGGTAGCCGTCGCTCTTGTAATAGCCGCCAACATCGACAGTCACACGGCGGCTGGGATACCATCTGGCGCCCACGCTGTATTTCTGGAGAAACTGCCGGTCATCAACCACGTTGGTGACCGCCGCCAGCCCGATGCCGGCAATCGGCACCAAGCCGCCGTACTGATTCAAGTTGCCGTCTTCCTCCGTCAGGTCGGCCCGCGCGTAAAGCACCCAATTGGTGAAGCCGTTATAGGTCGCGTCCAGGCGCTGGCGCACATCCGTGTACGCGCGCTCGCTATTCTGCGTAAATGCCGTCGGCGCAAAATTTGCCAATGTTTCCGTTCCCCGTGACTCCGCATTCCAATCCTCCTCCTCCACGCGGACGGAGGGAACGATGGTCAGGTGGGGCGCCGGCTTGTAAAAGAGGTTCAAGTCTCCCACATAATCGTGCATGTGCGTTGCGCCGCTCAAGTCATAGTAGCCCGAACCATAGAGCGGATTGGGCGTATAACCGACGCCAAAGTCCGTTCCATAAGTGCGGCTTCCAAAAACGTTGTTGTCCAGGTCCGAGTAGGAAAAGCCGGACGACATCATCAGATTTGTCTTAATCCATGTTTCTGAAAACGTGTGGAAGCCCAGCAAGTCATACGAGGTGCCCTCGCGGTCAGTGATGTTCTGCTGCACCGGTTCGCCGGGGAATTGCGTGATGTTCAAGCCGTCGTCCATCCTTCCTGTCTCATAATGAAACCCCGCTCCCAAATCGGTCTCCTTGATGTGGTGCGTCACATTCAAGTCAAAGCTGTCGCTGCGCTCTTTTATCACATCGACAGTCGGGCTGATGCCGCGCACTAAAGACCCTCCGTCTGGATGCGTCAGACCCCACTCGGTCGATCCTTCCTCCCCGTCGCGCGTCCTATGGGTGTACTTGAACGTCACCTGCGGCTTGTTCTCCAGTGTCAATCCTCCCTCGATGCTAAACTCTCCGTTATCCAGCCCCACCGCGTCTTTCGACACCGGGTAGTAGGCGCCCGACGCTGCGTAAAATCCGCCATCTCCGTCGCTCCAATACCGGAATTGAGTGTAAGACAGCCGCAGGTAACCCACCTTTTCCTTTGCGATGCCCAGGCGCAACTTGTAATCGCCCTCGTTGAACAGCGCCCGCCCGTCCACGGCGACGGTGGTGCTATTGCTCAGGCTTTGCTCGTAGTGCATGTCCTCGATCCCGCCAAAGGCGTTGCCGGACTTTTGCTGCTCCTGCTCAAGCTGCCCATTGTGGCCGCTGGCAATGAACCCCCCCGTTGTAAGGTCTATCCAATTGGTATAGGAAACGTTGCCGCCCTCGAATATTTCCTGCGGTGTCAGCGGCTTTTCGGCGCTTGCCGCCGGCGCATTCGTGTCCGCCGCCAGCACGGCCGATGTTCCCATCCACAGCCCGAGCAAGGACGCCCAACACCGCGGCGCTTTTTCATTCCAGGTTGGCCTGCTTGATTTCATGGTTTTCAAGTCCGTCATTAGAATCGCAAGGTTGGACTGACGCGGGATCCATGAACGGCTTCATGGCAGCCCGCCGTCCAGCAGGTGCCTTGTTGCAGGCGCAAGGTGTGGTCCGAACCGCCAATAAGAATCTCCCCGCCGCTGATCTGCTGGAAGTGGCACTTGAAACACAGGTTGGAGTCCCGAACTGTCAATAATTTTGCATTGATCGACCCGTGCGGCGTGTGGCAGACGGTGCAACCTTCCCGCAGCGCCTCATGTTCAAAAACATACGGCCCCCGTTCCGCCGGATGGCACCGGATGCAGTTGTCATTTCCCGACAGCACCGAGGTCCCGCCGCCGGTGTAAATCGACCCCTTGTGCGGCGGGTGGCAAACCGTGCAGGTCATTCTCCCCTCGGGCACCGGATGGTGACTGGGCAAACCAAACTGGCCTCGCACGTCGGTATGACATTGAAAGCACGCCGTTTCGGTCGCGCGCCACGGCAACGCCGCCTCGCGCGCGCCAAAACTGTCCGTCGGCTCCCGTCCCGCGGTGAAACTAAAAGGCGGTTTCACGTCGCCGCCGGAATCGGAGTGAAGGCTGCACGGGCCGTGGCAGGATTCGCACCCCGCGTTGATGCCATTGGTCCCCTGCGCGATGAGCCGGGCGTGGTCGGCCGTCGAAAATTCACGGTAAATATCCTGGTGGCATTGTTCGCATTCCTTGGAGCCGATGTAGGTCGCGCCGGGCACGTTTGGAAGGTCCACGACCGTCCGCGTCACCGTGCCGCAGGATATGGCCACCAGAACAAGCGCCATCGCGCCCGCCGCAACCGCCAGCGCGCGCCCCCACCGCCGGACGCTATCTTCTGCCATTCTTATTTTGCGTTTTGGCATACTCTTTCGCCTTCGTGCTCTCGTCACTGGCCGATTTCGTCCTCCACCCAGTTCTCAGCGGCATCGAGCAGATCCACGGCATAGAGGGCGTTGTGAACGCCCAGGCTCCCGTCGCTGAGCACCACATACATATTAAACCGCGCTTTTTGAATATTGACAGGAATTTGCGCCTGCTCGGCTGCATCCGGGCCGGGGCCGCCGACCGACAACTGGCCGGGCGTGCTGTATTCCCACGCCAGGTCCCCATACTTGGTCCACAACGCTTTCACCGCCGCGTTGGTGCTGTTGGCCGCCCAATAATCCAAACCGAACTTGACCTCTTGTATTTGATCGGACACCGCTGCCTGCCAATCTTGCGCCAGAAGTTGGGGTTCAACAGGATGACATTGGAGACATAGCGCATAACTCTCCACCCTGAACGAATGACCGGTATTGGCCGGCACAGCCTGGCTGACATAGGAGGAGGTTTGCATGTGGCAGCCGGCGCATTGGTTTGTGATCAGCAACGCGTGCGACCCGGGTTGATAAGGCGCCAGCCCCGTACCCAACTCACCCACCGTTCCCAGCAGCATGTTATACTGCGATGACGGGTGCGGCGCGCTCAGCGTGTTGGTCCACGATGCCCCGGTGTCATTGTGGCATTGCCCGCAGACATTGATCGCCGGATTGTATTGGCTGGCGAACGTGCCGTTGGTTGACATGAAATAATCATTGGTCGAAGCGACCGGATAGCGGAGTTGAGCGGGATAATCGTTGGTTTGATGCGGGTCGTGGCACGTCGCGCACACGATTCCGACATCGGCGTCTCCGGTGGGCAAGGTGGCGCCCACAATCAAGCTGTAGCGGACCGAACCGGAATGACACCGCCCGCAACTGTTGATCTGATTTGTCGCGTTCAGACCCGCCACCACCCGCGCGTGGGCGCTGCTCTGCCATTCATCGAACGTCGGATGTCTCGCCCGCGTATGGCATCCGCCGCAGACCGTCGCCGCCAGTTCAACCTGCGGCAGGGCCGTGACGTCGCCCGGATTCGCCGGGTGGCCGGCCGCCGGCCCGTGGCAATTCTCGCATTGCACTCCACCCAGCTTGGGCGTCTTGGTTTCATTCACGAATCCCGTCGGCAACCCCAGCCCGACGGTGTGGCATACCAGGCAGCGATCGTTTGTCGCACCGCCATCGGCCACAAACAACGCGTTGGTCAGCGCCTTCGAGTGCGGGGTCTGCGCCACCGTATCGACAATGCTGGCGTGGCAGTCGGCGCAGGCCGCTGCTCCGTCGTATTGCGGTGACGGGCCGGAGACGATGAAAAACGCGTTGGATAGAGGGACGTTGACGGTGGCTTGGCGATTCAAATTGGTGTCTTTGCCCACGGCCTGCCACTTGGAAGCCCGCAAGCTGGGTTTTTCAAAGAGTTGGTAGTAGCCGGACGGGCCGTCCCAGGTGATGCTCAAGCCGTTGGACGCCCGCGCCACCCCTGTCACCACCGGCAATCCGGGCATTCCGCCGGGCAACGCGATGCTCAAATGTGGCACGTTCTGTGCGTTGGCGGCGAAGGAGGTCACCAGCAGCAGCCCGGCGACATTGACCAACAGGAGCGCCTTCGTCCTCTTTGGAATTCGCCAATTCCGGCAGGCTGTCAAAGGCATAGGCCTCCCATTGCCGTGTCAGTGGGCCGCTCCTTTGAGCTGTTCCAACGCCTCCACTTGCGCCCTGGAGTTAAAGGCGATTTCTCCGAGCTTCGCCTCCCGTTCCTTTTGAACTTGTCGAAGCTCCTTCAACGCGGCCGCCTCTTCCGCGCTGGATTGGCTGTTGTGCGCCTGGATAAAACGTTCCTCTGCTTGCGTGATCTTGGCCTGCATCTCCCAGGCAGTCTTCTCGACCTGAGTTATTGACGCGGCCCGCAACATACGCGTGCCTTCCTCCACCGAGACGGAATCGAGGTTTGGAATGGCGCGCCGGACTGCTTCGAGCGACGCCGCATCGGCCTTCCTGGCCGCTGGCCGCGGCCGCGGATCAGCAGCGTCAACCCCCGCAATGGCGCGGCTGATGTCCGATTCCAGCGCCTGCTCCCATTCCGGCGCCAGCGAAGGAAGCGATTGCTTTTGGCTGCCGCTTACAATCGCAACGCCAAGAAAGGAGGCATCCCCCTTGTCCAGATTGAATGCCCTGATGCCATCGGCGGTCGCGGCATCGTCCGCCGCATCTGAAACCGCATTGACACGGGTCACCTTGATCTTGCCGCCCCCCTGCCTCTCATATTGCGAGATCAGTTGGTCCACGCGCGAGGAAAAGCCCACCGTGCTCTCACCGACAATGGCCGGATTGAGCAATGAATAGAACCGGATTTCCACAGGTGAACTCAGGCGCTGGAGAATCGTCTTGGTCGCCTCGGACAGCGCCCGCGGTCCGGCACTCTCCGCTGCCGGGCCTGGCGAGGGCGCGCGCAGAAACCACGCCATGCTCACCGCAATCCCAGCCGCGAACAAGACCAGCCCCATGACCATGCCGCGAAGGCCCGCGGCCGGGCCTGGGCGCCGTTTCTCCATCTCGCCGCGATTGTCCCCCGATGATCCGTTCATAGGACTTCCTTCTCGCTCTTTTTTCTTCGGCGGCTGGCATTGCCGCCAGCCGCCATCGTTCTTAGCCAATCAAACCGCGGTCAGGGGTTAGGGACCACGGCCACACGGAAGAACTGTTGTACATTGTCCCGCGTCGGCGTCAAGTAGCTAAATGAGCCGGTGTTGGTCGCCACTATCGGGCCGCCGATATTTTGCCATCCCTGGCTCAGCGCGGTGGCTTCCTGGATTTGATAGGCCGTGCCAGCCACGGTGTCAAAGCTGATCTCCGCCGCCGTGTAGATCTGGATGGTGTTGGTGCTCCCGCCCAGGTTTCCGGCGCCATTGGCATACACAACTCCGCCAGGGACTTGCATTCCTGCGACACGCGGATCAAGGCCCAGCGAGTATTTCAGCCAGTTCGGAATGCCGTCGCCAGCCGGGTCGGCATCCGGCGCGCCCGCTGCATTGGTTGTCGAGCCGAAGTATTCGATCTCCCACTTGTCGGGCAAACCGCCGGGCACCGAGGTGCCTGTCAGGTCGGCGATGGAGGCCTGCAGGAGGCCGACGGCGAAATTGGCGTTATGGACGCCCATACTGCCGTCATTACTGACAAATTGCCAGTTGTAGGCCGCGTTCAATTGCGCCGTTGTCCAGTTCGTTGTCACAGGCAGGCTCGTTTTCACTGAGCCGTCCACGACGCCACTGGCGTTGGGCAGCAAAGTGGACAGTTGGTTCAACAACTGCTGAACTTGCGTTTGAATACCCACGATGGCGCCGTTCTGGTCCGCCACCGGGAAATCGAAGGACGAAATCGGGCCGTGGCATTGAATGCAGGCCCCCGTCTGGTCCACGATATTGGTCACGCCGTTGGTGACCATCGAGTAAGACATTTCAAACGTGTGGCCGCCCGAGAGCAGAAAACCCGGATCGGTTGAGGCCAGGGTCTGCATGTGGCATCCGACGCACAGGTTGCTCACCGCATAGCGGTGGGCCGAGCTGGGGATCGCCTTGCCATAAGTGATGGCATTGGCGCCCTCAATCATGTCTCCCTGCACCCCCTCGTGCGGCCCGAAATCGCGCGAGCTGGGCGGCTCTGATGCTCCCACCCAGGTGCGAATCCCTATGGGCCAATTGGCCACGTTGTTCGACGCCCCTCCATCCCGGGCATGATGGCATTCCAGGCACAGCTCTCCCAATCCCGCGTTGGTGATGACCGTTCCGTCGCCAAGCGTCACCGACGCCAGCGTTCGGATCAGGTACGAATTGTCCATCGGCACGGTTTGTCCGTGCGGCTCGTGGCAGGTCTGGCAGCCAATCGCGGCATAAGTCGTGTTGGTCGGCGGAAATGAAATCGTGTTGGTCACTGTTGAATTCTGGATGCGGGTAATGAAGCCATAGGCGGTGTGGCATTCCACACATTGGTCGCGCCCGGCGCCGGAGGGAGTGGTCGTTGTCACCGCGTGCTTGGAAGCGTACCATTGAGTTCCGTCGGCGTGTGTCGGCGGGTCGTCATGGCATTGGGTGCAATCGCCGGTGAAGACGGTCATTGTGATCTTATTGGTGTCTCCAGCGCCCATGAAGTGTTCGCTGCCGGGTCCGTGGCAATTCTCGCACTGGATGTTGGCCAGGTTCTGCAAAGCCGTCGGCATGGACGCGAAATTTGTGGCGGCCAGAGTCGTCGGAAATGTCCAGTTGTTCGACAGCGCCACCGCATAAAACCCGCCGTCCAGCAAACTGGCGGCATTGGTATCGTAACCCACCGTGTGGCACTTGATGCAGGAGGAGTTGTAGTGGCTGGTCAAGGTGCCGTTGATGCCCTCGGTGAAGATCATCGCGTGGGCCGTGTTGCTCCAGTACTGGTATTCCTCGGTAACGTCAAGGGAGCCGCTGTGGCATAATTCGCACAACTGGGCGCCCTGGTACACCGCCGCAGTCACTGTGTAACTCACGGTGGCCGTTCCATTGGAAAACGTGCCGATCGTCGCGGTAACGGTATATTGTCCCGGCACGTCCGGCCGCAAGAGCGCGCGCCCCGCCACCTGGTAAACCAGTTGGTCGGCTGGCTCATAGACGCCGACATTCGTGCCAAAGGGGCTGGCAGCTATGGCCGCTTGCGATCCGATCGGCGCGTTCGTCAGCGCAAACGTAACATTGGTGATCTGGGAGGCGGGAATCGCGATGTTCGCGTCCGCCTCCAGATAAACGGGCGTGCCGATGCCAAGCGTGTTGAGTCCCCCTGAATACTCCAAGCTCGCCGGCAGCGCGTATTTGGCTATGTCGCCGGGGGTCAGGGGCCGTGCGATGAGCCGACCGTTGAGGGCTGTGGCCGCGTTGGCCGTTAGGGCGGCGGCCAGAGACGTCAGGACTATTGCCATCAGGCAGCATCCCGTCCGTTGAATTGGTGAATCTTTTTTCATATTTGCGCTGTTGTTCTTATTTTGAGGTTTACCGTCATGCATGCATTTTCAGATGCCAGGGGCAAACCCCGGCTGATGGGCCTTCCTGCTGACTTGGATGAATTCGGCCGAAAATCGGCAGAAATGCCCGTGTTTTTTCTCCCCGCCGCTCCCCCCCGTGCGGCTTCTCTGTCCACGCGGCCCGCTCCCGGCCCATCCGCCCTCCCGGGAATCGTCCGCTAAATTGATGTGACCTCTCGATCATGGCTTTTCACTCCGCGTAACTGGACACCGCATTGCCCAAGGCGCACTCCAGCCCCGAATCCGTCCGCGCCACGGCGGGCTTCCACCGGGGGCCGTCGAGCTTTGCCACCAGTTCCTCCACGTGTTTGTCGATGATTTCGCGGCAGCGCCTCAACTCCTGTTCGCGCAGCCGTACATTCTCCCGCACGACCGCTTCCAGGTGGTCGATGTTGTAGAGAAATACGTTCTCCACCTCCTGCACCTCCGCCGCGACGTCCCGCGGCACGGCGATGTCAATTAGAAACAACGCCCGTTGCGGCCGTGCCCGCATCACCGCTTCTACGTCCTCGCGGTCAAGAATGGTTTCCGGGCATCCCGTCGAACTGACCACTATGTCGGCCTCCCGCATGGCCGCCAGGCCGTCATCCATGTAATTGACCGCCCTCGCTCCAATCTGGCCCGCCAATTCCTGCGCGCGCTCGATCGTCCTGTTGGCCACAATGATCTCTTTCGCGCCTTTCTTGGCCAGATGTCGCACGCAGGCCTCGCCCATCTTTCCCGCGCCGATAATCATCACCGTCTTCTCGCAAAAATCCGAACCGAAGATCTTTTCCGCCAGTTGCACGGCCACGCTGCCCACGGATGTGGCGCCGCGGCCGATTTGTGTCTTGGTCCGAATCGCCTTGGCCGCCTGGAGCGCCCGTTGAAAAAGGCAATTGGTCACACGCCCGGTCGTCCGCGCCGCCTGGGCGCTCTCGTACGCGATTTTGACCTGCCCGGTAATCTCCGTTTCACCCAGCACCATCGAATCCAATCCGCTGGCCACCGAGAACAAATGCCGCGCGGCCGCATCCCCTTTATGCACATAGACATAAGGGCGTGCGTCGGCATGGTTCTTCACCAGAAAGTTAATCATCTCATCCAACCCCTCCTCCTGGCTGCTCACGCCGTAAAGTTCGACCCGGTTGCAGGTGGAAAGGATGACCACTTCGGAGAGGCCGCCCTGGATTCTCAGTTCGCACGCGGCGGTGGCCAAACGCGAGGCAGGTATGGCCAGCCCTTCGCGCAACTCGACCGGCGCGGTCTTGAAGCTGATTCCAGCGGCGAACATTATAGACGCATTTTCCCTTTTCATTGGGATGCGAGCATCGCCGGGACGGCCAATCGCAACTACACGGCGCTTGTGAATATGTGAACATTTATTGTGCGTTTTCATTTTCTCCTAGCCAAAAAATGACATGAAAATCGCAATCCATGTGGAGGATTGTCCGGCCCCGCCCTCTACCTTGCTCCGCGTAATGAAAGGTCCATAATGCCCTTTATCGAAATTGCCGACGCCTGCCCGGCCCCAACCGCCTGCCCGTTAAGCCGTGTCAAAGCGGGCATGGCCGTGCGCATCAAAAAACTGGCCGCGCCGCCCGAAGTCACCCGGCGGTTGCGCGAAGTCGGTTTCGGTGAGCATCAAGTCATCAGACTGCTGATCCGCCAGTCCGATTTGATTTGCCAGGTCTGCAACGCCCGCCTGGCCGTCAGTGCTCGGTTGGCCCAGATGATTATCGTTGAACCGCTCCCCGCCTGAGTGACCAACTCGGTGTAATCTCCTTAAACAGCAGCGGCCGGCGGAGCCTTCCGGCCGTCCTTTCCGCCTTGTCCCGGCTTGACTGTTGTTCCGTTGCCTCCGATTGCGTCCTCTTTGCTGGTCTCGGTGTCCAGGGGATGTTCTTCACGATACCACTCCTCGGAGACACGGCCATCCAGCGCCGCGCGATTCAATGGATAGACATCGGGATCGAAGATCACGTGGTAGAAATGCCACACCAGGATGGCCAGGCAGGCCAGAATCGCCTCGTAATAATGTATCGTCGTGGCCACATCAATGCTCCACCGCGGCAGCCAGTGTGTCGTGCCGAGCTTGAACCAGATCATAAACCCGGTCACGCCCATGATGATCGTTCCCCACACCACCGCCCAATACTCCGCCTTCTCGGCGTAACCAAATCGTCCGAATTCAGGTTTGGCCGCGCTCAATCCAGCCAAACGCCGGACATTGGCCGCCGCGTCCCGGACATCCTTTGGCCCTGGCGCCATGTCTTTGAGCAAACGCCTCCCCTCCCGCGTGGCAAGGACGTATCCAATGTGATACGCTCCCGTCAACAATAACACAATCCCCGCGATGCGATGCTCCCATCGCCGCGCGCCTTCGGTGGAATCGAGCAGTCGCGCCGTCCAGGAATCCGGAAACCGCAGCGCAAACCCCGTCCACGCCAGAAAGATAAAGCTTATTGCCAGCACCGCATGTTGCGCGCGTTGCGAAAAATCCATCCGCACTCGCGTCCGCTGTTCCCGCCGCGCCCGCGCCGCCGCCTTGCGCCCAAAGATCAGCGCGTTATGCGCGGCCATCAGCCCGATGACCGCGAAGATCATCGCCAGGTAGGCCTTGCGCACCCACCAGTTGATCTTTTCCCCCACCTCGGCCCCCGCCCCCGCCGACGCCGAGTCCACGTGGATTTTCCCTTCCGCAAACTTCGCGTCGGCGCCCGGATGACATTGGCCGCAGGTCGCCGCCAGGTTGTCTTTGTAAACCATCGATCGCGGGTCCGACGAGGGCAGGATTCTATGCGCGCCGTGGCAACTGCCGCAGTTGGCGGCCCGCGTTGATCCGTACTGCGCCGCCAATCCGTGGTAGCTTTCAAAAAATGTTTTCACGCGGTCGGACGGAAGGTTGTATTTGGTGTTGAGCCGTTCCGACGCATGGCACCGGCTGCAGACCTGCTGCGAAATCTCCAACGGCGATCTCCCTTTCAGTGCCTGGATGTTATGTTCAGAGTGGCAGTCCGTGCAGGTCGGCGCGTCCCGCCGTCCCGCGGCCAGCGCCTGGCCATGAACGCTTTCGGTCACCTCCCGCGCCTCGTCCCCGTGGCATTGGCCGCACGTCTTGGCGAGTTTTAAATAATACAACGGCGACGCCGGCAATGTGGCCGGCAGTACTCCATGCGTGCCGTGGCAATCCACGCATTCGGGCGCCGCATGGGCGCCGATTCGGCGTCCCTCGCGCTCGGCCGCCCCGTGGACGCTGGCATCGTAGGAGAGCGATTGTTTGGCATGACAGCTTGAACAATTGACCGGACGGGCCGCCACGTTGTCGTCGGGATGCTTGGAGGTCAGGTCGCCGTGGCAACCGGCGCAGGATGTCGTCTTGTGAGCCGATGCGCCCACCACGCCCGCATCGACGTATAATGATCGCACCGCCCCGGCGGCATTTGTGGATGTGAGCGTTTTATCGCTGTGACATTCCAGGCAGTCGCTGTTTTTGATTTCGCCCATTGAACCGGTGGCGGCCAGAAGTCCCGCCCAGACCGTCAGCGCCGCTCCAATGCCCCGGCCCTGGATTTTTCTTCTTGTCTTCAATGTGCCAATCGCGACGCCATGGCGTAAATGATCAAGACCAGCAAGATGACGCCCGCGCCGAAAAACAGGTAACCGAACGAGCGCGCTATCCCCTTCCACCGTTCCCATTCGTCTTTAATCCGCAATTCCTCCAGGCCTCCTCCGGCCAGCAGCCGCTCATACCACCGTTTCCGTTCGTGCCGCAGTTCGGTCTTGGAGATGCGCCCGGAGAAAATCACCGTGTCCATGGGAAACTTCTCCAGTCGGAAATGAGTATTGAAGAAGTGAATCGTGAAGATGAAGCCCGCCGCCAAAAGGGCTTCGTCGGAATGGACGATCAGCGCGATATTGATCACCCAGCCCGGCAGGAAATGAGTGAAAAAGAGCGGAAACCACATGATCAGGCCGGAGACGCCGATCGCAAAGACGCCCCAGAAAACGGCAAAGTAATCGAACTTCTCCCAATAGGTCCACCGGTCAAATTCCGGCTTCGGTCCTTTGCCAAAAAACCATTTCTGGTGCGCTATGAAATCCTTCCAGTCCTGCCACGTCGGAATCATCGAGTCCGGTCCAAACAGCGCCCCCATGAGCCGCGCCCATTTCCCGCGCCACCCGGAGCAGCCGCCAAGCTCCCCCCTGAATTGCCATGCTTTGACCGCCAGTTTGGTCAGGTGCAGGCCGAAATAAAGGAACGTGATCACCGCGCCAAAGTGGTGCAGCGTGCGCGCCACCTCCGCCCCACCCAGAAATGCAAAGATCACTTTGGCCCAATCGGTGTAATAGAACTTCAGCGGCATGCCCGTGACGACCAATAGCAGAAAGCTGGTGACCACCAGGAAATGCAAAAACCGCTCGTACGGCGGAAACCGCGTGAACCATTCGTCGCCCCGTTGCGTTTGCACCTTCGCCTCACGGAACGTCTTTGAATCGTGCAGATATAGATAGCCGGAGCGAAACAGCCACAAGGCGGTGTGCCCGCCAAAAAACGCGAAAACCCCGATCAGCAACGACGTCATCGCCACGAACGTCCAGTGCAACTGCGGGTAATGCTTCCCGTCCAGCGGATTCGCATGGGGAACGTAGGCCGTAAAACTCCGCGTCGCCCCAGGATGGCATTTCTGACACGTCCCCACGATGTTCGCCGCCGACAGGTGGGATGCCGGATTGGACGGCGGCTGCACGTCGTGATACCCGTGGCAGTCGTAACACGCCGCCACCTCCGACGCCACGTTCGGCCGGCCCAGCGCCATCGCTTTGCCGTGATACGTTTCCCTGTAGTATGTCAGCCGGTCATGGTGGCAGCGCCCGCAACGCTCGTCGCTCAGCGCCTTGAAGTTGCTCTCCGCGGGCGATTCGATCTGATGCGCTGAATGGCAGTCGGTGCATACGGGACCGGATTGGTCGCCTTTGGCCAGGATTTGACCGTGTATGCTGGCGCTGTAGGTCTTTTCGATGCCCAGATGGCATTTCCCGCAAGTGGCCGCGATGTTGGCATGGTTCACCGGCGAACTCCGGTCCACGCTGCGCTTGATATTGTGGACCCCGTGACAATCGTTGCACGAAGGCGCCAGTATCAATCCCATCTGCAACAGCGCCCGCCCATGTATGCTGTCGGTATATTGCGAGGCCACCAGCGGATACTTCATCCGATACTCGGCGCTGATGCCGGGGTTGCTGTGGCACCGCGCGCACGTCCGCGGCAGGTTCAGTTTGAAAACCGGCGATTGCGCGTCAGTGACCGGCATGATGTCATGCGACCCGTGGCAATCGGCGCAACCCGCCGCCGCCGACGCCCCCATTGCTTTGCTCATCCCATGTATGCTGGTGGCGTATTGCGCCCCCGCATCCTGGTGGCTGGATTTGCCGTCGTGGCAATTGACACATTGCGCCGCCGGCGGATGGCTCGGATGCACCATTTCTTTGATGCCAGCGTGGCAATCGGTGCAATTCAACTTCGCGTGAACCGATTTCGCAAAAACGTTGGTCGGAAACACCCCCATGGGGATTGTCTTGCCACCCACCGTGCGCGACGTCGTCGGATCACTGTGGCAGTCCAGGCAATCCTGGTTGGATATTCCTTGAGCTTCCGCGGCGCCGGCTCGGCTTAAAAAGAGAGCAAGGAGCACAACGGCCGCCATTCTGGATGCTCCCTCCGCTCTACTGGCCCCAGGCATGACGGCCGCGCCAGCCCGCCCGCTCCAACGTCCAAATGCGGACGTTGGATACGGGCTTGAATCTGGCGCGGCTGAGTTCACGTGGCGCTTACTTCTTAAACGACCGCATGTAGGCAATCAGCGATTTGATCTGATCGTCAGTCAATCCCTCCGCCGGTTTCATCAGGGTTTTGTCATCCTGTTTGAGCCCCTCTTTGATGGCTTTGGTCGCGGCCTCGTCCGTCAGCGCGTCTTGCACCTTCGCGTCGGTATAATCCTTCGCGCCCAGTTTCTTGCCCATTTTCGTGTCCCCTTTGCCGTCTGCGCCGTGGCATTTGGCGCAATCCTTCTCATAGAGCGCCTTGCCGTCATCGGCTTGCGCTGATGCGGCCATCAGCGCGCAGACCGCGGCCGCAACTGTTATCGTCTTGTTCATATTTCCTCCTGGAGTCCGCAGTGGCTTGGTTTCCGGCGGCGAACTCCGTTTCGCCGGATAGCGTTAAGCCGGGCTGGCGATCGTAATCCGCCCCTTCATAACTGCCCGCAACATGGCCGACGCGCTATAGCACGACTACACAGCCATTGTGAATGAGTGAACATTTATTGCACAGTGCCCATTTTGCATGGCCAAAAAATGGCGTGAAAAGCGCAACTTAAGTGGAGGAATCTCCCACCCCCCATTCTACCTTACTCCGGTTTTTAGAGAACGATGAACTTCAATCCACAGTCCTTTCTTGGCCTTGGCGGCGCCGGCGCTCCCCCGGCCTCTTTGCCCCACGCCACGACTTTCAGCCCGTTCCTCTTCCTGGCTGTTTTCGCTTTGCTCGCCCTCATTTTTGCCCTCACCCCGCTGGCCATCGCCTGGCTCTGGGCGCGGGCGTTTTCACCGCGCAGATCCGGGCCCGTCAAAAACGCCACCTACGAGTGCGGTCTTGAAGCCCGCTCCACAGGCTGGGTTCAGTTCCAGCCGGAGTACTATCTCTACGGCATTATCTTCCTCATCTTTGATGTTGAATCCATTTTCCTCCTGCCTTTTGCGGCCGCTTTCAAGGGCCTCCCGCTTGGCGCCTGCGTGGCCATGCTGATTTTCATCCTCCTGCTGGCCGAAGGTCTGGTTTGGGTTTGGGCCAAAGGCCTGTTGGCCTGGAAATAACAATGATACCCTTGTGATCGACGCAAACCTTCAAACTGAATTGGGCCGCCAGGGCATCGTGGCCACCACCATCGAAGAGCTTTACAACTGGGGCCGCAAAAACTCCATCTGGCCGCTCCAATTTGGCCTCGCCTGCTGCGCCATTGAAATGATCGCCGCCTCCATGGCCCGCTTTGACATCTCCCGCTTCGGCGCCGAGGTCTTCCGGCCCTCCCCGCGCCAAGCCGACCTCATGATCGTCGCAGGCACTGTCACAAAAAAAATGGCCCCCCAGGTCGTGCGCCTTTACAATCAGATGCCCGAACCCAAATATGTGATTGCAATGGGCGCCTGCGCCATTTCCGGCGGCCCCTTTCGCCAAGGCTATAACGTCCTCAAGGGCATCGATCTCTATTTGCCCGTCGATGTCTATATCACCGGTTGTCCCCCGCGGCCGGAGGCGCTCCTCGACGCCCTGATGGCCTTGCAAAACAAAATCGCCCATCAACACCTGACCGGCTCCAAGCTCCCACGTCACCTGGACCCCAATGCCCCGGCTGAATATCCCGTCCCCCAATTCGGGCCGCATGACCTCTTTCTCCCACCCCCTCCCGCTGCGACTCTTGATCCTAATCTTAATCTTAATCCTAATCCTCCTCCCACTCCGGAGCCCTCTTCTCCCCACCCCTCACGCGCCGCCTGATTGCCACATGCAAACTCTCCAACAATTGAAACCTCGCATCGAAGCGGCGATCCAAGGCGTGAGCCTGGAGATTATTCCCAACGGCAGTCCGGCCAACCCGCCTTCCCTCCTCGTCGATCGCCCCCATGGGCGCGCCGTGGCGGAATGGTTGCGCGACGATCCCGAAACCCGTTTGGACTACGCCTCTAACGTCACGGGCGTGGATTGGCCGGAAAAGACGGTCAAGGAAAAAACCAGAGTCAGGAAATCCATCCAAGGCCTGGACAAGGAAGTCGAAGAAATTGTGGAGAAGAAAACTCCCGGCTTTTTGGAAGCGGTCTATCACCTCTACTCAATGGCCCTCAAACACGGGCCGCTTGTCCTGCGTCTGCGAACCGAAAACCGCTCGGATCGCGCCGCCCTGCCCTCGCTCACTCCTGTTTGGCGCAGTTGCGAGTTGCAGGAGCGCGAAGTCTTCGACTTGTTCGGAATTCAGTTCCAGGGCCATCCCGACCTGCGCCGCATTCTGATGTGGGATGGTTTTGCCGATTTTCCGATGCGCAAAGACTACGTCCCGCCGGCCGACGATGACCCGGGGAGACCCAACCCATGACGGCGCTCTTCCCACAAGCCACACCGGCCCCGTTCACGCTGGACCACGACCTGCTGGAAGTTTCCATGGGTCCGCACCATCCCTCCACACACGGCGTCTTCCGCATGAACGTCACGCTGGATGGCGAAACCGTTGTCAAATTAACCCCCGTTTTCGGTTACCTCCACCGCAATCACGAAAAAATCGCCGAGCAGAACAGTTTCCTTGCCGCCATCCCCTATACCGATCGACTCGATTATATCTGCTCGATGACCAATAACTGCGCCTACGTGCTGGCCGTCGAAAAACTCGCCTCCCTCCAAGTTCCCGAGCGGGCGGAGTATATCCGTGTCATCGTCAGCGAATTGACCCGCCTTTTCAATCACACCTGCCTGGCCGGATTCTTATTGCAGGATATGGGTGCGCTGGGCACCCCCTTGATGTATGCCTTTCGCGAGCGCGAGCACGTCCTCGATCTCTTTGAATCCCTCTCCGGCTCGCGCATGATGTGTAATTTCATGCGCTTTGGTGGTTGCCGTTGCGACCTCCCAGCCGGCTGGATTGAACAGGCCGCCACCGTAACCGACCGTTACTCTCTCTTCCTCGACGAGTTCGAAGCGCTGCTTACCGACAACGAAATTGTCCGCGCCCGCACCGAAGGCGTCGGCGTCCTGCCCGCCGACTTGGCCGTCAACGCCGGCGTCACCGGTCCCATGCTCCGCGCCAGCGGCGTCAATTATGACATCCGCAAAGTGGACAACTATGGCGTTTATGGCCGGTTCCCATTTCGCGTGCCACTGGGCGAACATGGCGACACCTTTGATCGTTACATGATTCGCATCCTGGAAGCCCGTGAATCCCTGGCGATTCTCCGCCAGGCCTTGCGGGAAATCCCCGACGGCCCGGTCATCGATCCCAAGGCCAAACTTCGCAACTTCCGCCCTAAGCCGGGCGAAGCTTATGGCCGAATCGAGGCTCCCAAGGGTGAACTGGGCTTTTTCTTGATCAGTGATGGCGGACCCAATCCGTACCGCTTCCGCATCCGGCCTCCGAGTCTGATTAACCTGACCATCCTGGAAGATATGTGCCGCGGGCACACCATCGCCGACGTGGTCGTTATCCTGGGCAGCGTCGATATTGTCCTGGGGGAGGTGGATCGCTAATGCTCGGCCGCGCCATCATCCAGGGCTTTATTGAGACGGGCAGGAATTTCGTCGGCAGTTACTACGATCCCGAACGGCTGACCACCGTGCAGTACCCCGAGCAAACGCTGCCACCGGATGAACACGCGCGCACGATTCCTTTCCTGGTCTATGACGGCGATGATCCTTCCCAGGGCCTGCGCTGCACCGCCTGCACTATTTGCGAGCTGGAATGCCCCCCGCAGTGCATCTCTATCGTCAAGGATACCGTCAAGAAGCCCGATTACCTGGGCAAAATGCAATTGCAGCCCAAGGTCTTTGATATCGATATTTCCGTCTGCATGGATTGCGGAATATGCGCCGAAGTCTGCCCTTTCGATTCCATTAAAATGGACCAGGTCTTTGCCCTGAGCACGGGCGACCGCCAAGCTCTGCTTTTGCACAAGGAGCAACTCGCCAAGTCCAACCTTTACTTCCGCCAAATCCATCCGGGCGAAGCCGCCGCCATTGACGCCGCCCGCGCCGAGCAAAAGCGAAAAGCCGAAGCCAAAAAAGCCGCGATTGCCTCTGCTCCATCGGGGTTTCCCAGCCCGCTGCCATAGGGTAATCCCCTATAGTGCGGCTGCTGCACAAAATCTGTTGCACTCTTGCCAAAGGATGCGAAGCGCCCGCAACCCTCTGGCCCGATTATCCACTGAAATGGACGGTTCCATCGACCAGATCTTTGTTTCGACGCTGCACCGGATCGCCAGCCTGGCCCCCCCGGCGGCGCAACCGTTGGTCTCCATGCTTCTGATCATCGCCGGCATTATGGTCGTCTTTGGATCCTGTTTTGCCCTCACCACCATTGTCGAACGCAAAACCCTCGGCCGCATGCAGAATCGCTATGGTCCCAATCGCGTCGGCCCCTTCGGTTTCTTCCAGCCCATCGCCGACGGCATCAAAATGCTCACTAAAGAGGACATTGTTCCCTTCTCAGCCGACAAGGCCCTGCACTTCCTGGCTCCGCTCGTCCTGACCGTCCCGGTCTGGCTCGCCTTTGCCGTTCTTCCTGTCGGCCGCAATATGGCCGCCATCGATCTGGATGCGGGCATCCTTTTCTTTTTTGCCATCGGTTCCGCTTCCGAACTCTCCGTTTTCATGGCGGGCTGGTCCAGTCAAAACAAATACTCGCTTATCGGCGCCATGCGCGCCATTGCCCAAATGATCAGTTACGAAGTCCCTCTCCTCCTGGCCGCAATGCCTGTCTTGATGCTTTCCGGTTCGCTTTCGTTGGCCGACATCGTTCAGGCCCAACCGCCCGGTCATTGGTTCCTGTTCACCCCCTGGGGCCTGGCTGGCTTTGGCATGTTCCTCATTGCCGCCACCGCCGAGTCCAACCGCTCTCCCTTTGACCTGCCGGAAGGCGAATCCGAAATCATCGCCGGATACCTCACCGAGTATTCGGGCTTCAAGTATGCCTTGTTTTTCCTCGGCGAATACCTCGGATTGTTCGCCGTCACCGGGCTGGCGGTCACCTTGTATCTGGGAGGCTGGCAAGCCCCCGTCAGTTTCCTGCAATGGTTCCCATCCTGGGCCTGGTTCGCCCTCAAATTCGCCGCCCTCATCCTCCTTTTTATTTGGGCCCGCGCCACGCTGCCTCGCCTCCGCCTCGATCAACTGCTCAATTTCGCCTGGAAATTCCTCGTCCCGCTGGCGCTGCTGAATCTGCTCGTCGCCGGCATCTGGTGGTGGACCGGTCGCGCCCAATTCCCGGGCCTTCTGATTCGCTGGCTGGTCTGCTCCGCCATTTTGGCCGCCGCATATATCCTTCTGGGCCGCGGCCTCAAGGACCACAAACTTCCCCCGCACCGCTATCACTATGCTGTCTGAATTCCCATTTTACGCGCTGGCCTTGGTGACGCTCTTTGCCGCCATCGCCGCGATGACGCTGCGCAATCTGGTGCATTGCGCCCTCTGCGCGGCTGCCGCGTTCACCGGCGTGGGCGCTCTGTATTTGCTCCTGGACGCCCCGTTTGTGGGCTTTGCCCAACTGCTCGTTTACGTCGGAGCCGTCGCCATCCTTATTATTTTTGCCGTTTTGCTCACGTGCGCCGCGGAAACCGGCCCGGGCATTGCCTTCTCCTCTTCCTGGCTGGCGGGCGTCTGCGCCGTCGCGCTGGTCCTCGCCGGCTTGGTCCTGCCCATCCTCATGAGTCCAAGCTTGGACCGCCTGGCGCCGCCGGTGGCCGGCGCGCCGGTCAAAGACATTGGCAACCAATTGATGACCATCTATGTGCTGCCGCTGGAAACCATTGGTCTCTTGCTGACCGCCGCGCTGATTGGCGCCGTCGTTATTGCGATGCAGGACAAACCTGACGCCCAACCGGCGTCCGATGTCAAACCGCCCCCGCGCGAAATCGCGGACAAAGACCTGTGCTTGCGATGACCACGCCATTGTCCCATTACCTGCTATTGAGCGCGCTGTTATTCAGCGTCGGGTTCGCCGGCGCTGTCCTGCGCCGCCACGCCGTCCTGGTGCTTATTGGCATTGAACTCATGCTCAATGCCGCCAATTTGAATTTTATCGCGTTCTGGCGCTACGGCCCCCATCCCGAGGCCTTGACCGGCCTGATGTTCGCCATCTTCTCAATCGCCATCGCCGCGGCTGAAGTGGCCGTCGGCCTGGCCCTGGTCATCGCCATCTATCGCCACCGCAAAACAAGTCAAGTCGAACAATTCCAGGCGCTCAAAGGCTGATTCATGGAAGCGATTGTCAAATACCTTTGGTTGATCCCGGTGCTCCCGCTCCTGGCCGCCGGATGGGGCGCGTTGCTTCCTCGCAGCCGCAAGCGCCTGGCGGCGGCGCTGGCCATCGGCTCGGTGGCTCTTTCCGGTCTGCTGGCCCTCTGGGCCTTTTGCGCCACGCTTAATCCGCCCCTGATTCGCCACTACCGCAACTGGGTCTGGTTCGATTTCGGCGCCACTTCCCTTCAACTGGGTTGGGTGCTGGACCCGCTGGCGGCGGTCATGCTCGTCATGGTCACGCTCGTGAGCCTGCTCATCTTCATCTACAGCCTCGGCTACATGGCGCACGATGACAATGCCGCGCGCTTTTTCTGTTTCATGGCGCTGTTCGCCGCCGCCATGCTGGGAATCGTCATCGCCAACAGTCTCCTGCTGTTTTTCGTTTGCTGGGAATTGGTCGGCCTGGCTTCCTATTTGCTCATCGGGTTTTGGTTTCAAAAACCGGCCGCCGCCGCCGCGGCCAAAAAGGCCTTCATCACCACTCGCATTGGCGACCTGGGGCTTCTATTGGGTATGCTCTGGCTTTATTCGCAGAGCGGCACTCTGCTTTTCTATGACAACGGCCACGGCTGCTTGGAACAATCATCGCTGGCCCCCTTGCTCGCTCGCGCCACCCTCGGCGGGATGGCTGTCTCCACAGGCATTTCGCTCCTGATTTTCTGCGGCGCCGTTGGAAAGTCCGGCCAGGTCCCCTTGCACGTCTGGCTGCCCGACGCGATGGAAGGACCCACCCCCGTCAGCGCGTTGATTCACGCCGCAACCATGGTCGCCGCCGGCGTCTTCCTCGTCGCCCGCATGTTTCCCTTGATGAGCAACAGCCTCAATCCCGCGACCGGTTCCTCCGCCCTCCACGTCGTGACCTGGGTGGGTGCGATTACCGCCGTCTTCGCCGCCAGCATTGCCGTGGCGCAAAACGATATCAAACGCATCCTCGCCTACTCCACCGTTTCGCAACTCGGTTACATGATGATGGGCCTGGGTGTCGGCGGGGTGGCCGTCGGCATGTTTCATCTGATCACCCACGCCTGTTTCAAGGCCCTCTTGTTCCTGGGCGCTGGTTCGGTCATTCATGGATGCTCCGGCGGGCAGGACATCCGCCGAATGGGCGGCCTGCGCAAATTCATGCCCTTGACCTTTGTCACTTACGCCGTCGGCACCATGGCCCTTTGCGGCGTGCCCCTCTTCTTCTCCGGCTTTTGGAGCAAGGAAGAAATCCTCCACGCCGCCCGTCACTGGCCCGTTTCCAACATTCCCTTTTGCCTCGGCGTGGCCGCCGCCTTCCTGACGGCCTTTTATATGACACGGCAGGTCGCATACGTGTTTTTTGGAAAGCCGGCGGACGCCGCGCAAGCGCATCCCTCCCCGCGCGAAAGTCCGCCAGTCATGACCGTCCCCCTGGCCATTCTGGCGGTCCTCGCCATCCTCGTGGGTTTCCTGGGAACGCCCGCATGGCCCTGGTTTCAAAGCTATTTGACTGGAGAACCCGCTCGCTTCACGCTCGGAAAAATCTTTGACCGGCCGCAACTCAATCTGATGTTCCTCTCCACCATCGTCATTGGCGCCGCCATTGCTTTGGGCTGGCGCATCTACGCGCGCGCCGCCTCGCAAACCTCGCGCGACATCGACCCGCTGGAAAAACCCATGCCGGCCATTTTTGCCTGCCTTCGCAACAAGTTTTTCGTTGATGAATTTTACGCGCGCACCCTCATTCGCTGGACTTCGTCCTTTTCGGTCCTTGCGGACTGGCTTGATCGCTTCGTTTGGGGCGGCGCCGTCTGGGCCGTGGCCAGGCTCACTTTGCTGTTGTCCTTCTTCAACAACGATGCCGATGAATCGCTTGTCAATCAAAGTTTTGACAACGGCTGCGAAGGGCTGCGGAATTCGGGCCGGCTGCTGGCTCTTTTTCAGAACGGCCAGGTCCAGCGCTATTTGCGTGTCATCGGCGTGGCGTTTGCCGCACTGGTCTTGCTCTTGTTTTGGGGGTGCGCATGAACTCTCTGCCCTGGCTCACCATCCTGACTCTGATCCCGCTCCTGGGCGGCCTGCTCGTGGTGGCGCTGCATCCCAATCAAATAAGACTCGCCCGGAATCTTTCCTTGGCCGCCGCCTTGCTCGCCCTTGCGGTGGCGGCCTTGCTCTGGACGAGGTTCGACGCCTCTTCCGGCGGCATGCAATTCGCCGAGCGCATGCCCTGGGTGCCTTCGCTGGGGATTGAGTACCGCCTGGGAGTTGACGGGCTTGGATTGCTGATGGTGTTGCTCTCGGCGCTCATCATTCCTTTTGCCATGCTGGCTTCATGGAATATCCAGCAAAACACAAAGCTCTATTTCTCACTGCTCTTGTTCTTGGAAACCGGCTTGTTTGGCGCCTTTACCGCCCTGAATTTCATCCACTGGTTCATCTTCTGGGAGCTGAGCCTTGTCCCGGCCTTTTTCCTGATTAAAATCTGGGGCGGGCCGCGCCGCACGGCTGCCGCTTATCAGTTCTTTGTCTATACCCTGGCGGGCAGCGTCACGATGCTGCTCGCCTTCCTGGCCATGTACGCGGCGGCCGGCACGTTTGATTTTGCCGCGCTTTCCGAATCCGCGCGCAGCGGCGCTCTGGCCACCGCGCTTTTCGCCAAACTCGGCGGGGTGCTCTTTCCAACCAAAACTATTCTTGTCACCGCGATCTTTCTTGGGGTCTTCCTCGGTTTCGCCGTCAAAGTGCCGCTGATCCCCTTCCACACCTGGCTGCCGGCGGCTTACGCGGAAGCGCCCGCCGGAACGTCCATGGTGTTGACCGGCGCCATGTCCAAAATGGGTGTCTATGGTTTCCTTCGCGTGCTTTTGCCGATTTTCCCGGCCCAACTCCGCGCGCTCCAACTGCCTCTGTTGTGCCTTGCCGTGGCCACCATCGTCTTTTCCGCCGCCGCCGCTTTCGCCCAAAAGGACTTGAAACGCCTCGTCGCTTATTCCTCCATCAACCATCTTGGCTACTGTCTGCTCGGCATCTTCGCGGCCGTCCAACTGACCGGCGCCACCGCCCTTTGGACCAATGAAAAGGCCGCCGCTCTCAACGGCGTGATGCTGCAAATGTTCAACCACGGCCTCTGCGCCTCCGCCTTGTTTTATTTCCTGGGCCTCATCGAGCAGCGCGGCGGCGGCCTTCGCGGGTTGAATGATTTTGGCGGCCTGCGAAAAGCCGCCCCCGTTCTCTGCGGCCTGATGGGCGTTACCTTGTTTGCCTCCCTGGGGCTGCCCGGTTTAAACGGTTTCGTCGGCGAATTCCTGATTTTCAAAGGCGTTTTTTCCCTCGTCTCCTGGGCGGCGGCCCTTTCAACCCTGGGCTTGCTCTTCACCGCCATTTTCATCCTCACACTCGTGCAGCGGGTCTTCACCGGCGCACTGCCAAATCAATGGCGCGACTGGACCGATCTCACCCTCGCCCAGCGCCTGACCGTCGCCCCCGTGATCGCGCTCATTTTTCTGCTCGGTGTTTTTCCCCAAATCCTCATCCACGTGACCAATCCGGCCGCGCTGCAAATCATCAAGCTTTTCTGACCCATGCTTGCCTGGACCATCTACAGTTCCTTTCTCGGCGCCGCGGCGTTGATGTTCCTGCCGCCCAACAAGCCGCGGGCGGCGCGCGTCCTCGCTTTGATCACTGCCCTCGTTGGCCTGGCTCTGGGACTGGGCGGGGTGGTCGATTACGAGCACAGCGTCCAGCCTGGTGTTCTTCTTGACATTGTGAAGTGCGACTGGGTCCCCGAGCTTGGAATTGGCTTCCATCTCGCCGCCGATGGGATCAGCCTCACCCTGGTCTTGTTGACGGGCATCGCCGCGGTCGCGGGAGTGCTATTTTCCTGGAACATCGACCATCGCGCCAAAGAGTTTTTTGCCCTCTACCTTGCGCTCATTGGCGGCGTCTATGGCGTCTTTCTGAGTTTCGATCTGTTCCTGTTGTTCGTTTTTTACGAACTCGCCATCATCCCGAAATACTTCCTCATCGCTATCTGGGGATCAACGCGCCGCGAATACGGGGCGATGAAATTGGCCCTCTACTCCTTCGTGGGCAGCGCCATGGTCTTGATTGGTTTGATTGCCGCCTGTGTCGTGGCCGGCGTCAAGACTTTCGATTTGCTTGAACTGGCCAAATTCCCATATCCCCCCGCCTTCCAGAACTGGGCGTTTGTGCTCGTCTTCGTTGGCTTTGCCATTCTGGCCGGTCTTTGGCCCTTTCATACATGGGCGCCCACCGGCCACGTCGCCGCGCCCACCGCCGGCTCCATGCTCCTGGCCGGCGTGGTCATGAAACTGGGCGCCTACGGAGCCTTGCGCGTGGCCATGACGCTCTTCCCCATCGGACTGCACACCTGGCAGAACACGATCGCGCTCCTGGCCGTCATCGGCATCGTCTATGGCGCCACGGTGGCGCTGGTCCAGCGGGATTTCAAATTCGTCATCGGCTATTCCAGCGTCAGTCACATGGGGTTTGTTCTGCTGGGGTTGATGACCTTGACGCAAATCGGTTTGAGCGGCGCCGTCCTGCAAATGTTTTCCCATGGCATCATCGCCGGCCTTCTTTTTGCCGTTGTCGGCCGCATGGTTTATGACCGCGCGCACACGCGTGACCTCGCCGAACTGCAACCCCTCAATCTTCACAAACTCCTGCCTTTTGCCGCGGTGACTTTTGTCGTGGCCGCCGCGGCTTCGATGGGCTTGCCCGGTTTTAGCGGTTTCATCGCCGAATTGCAGGTCCTCGTCGGCTCCTGGCAAAGCTTCCCGCTCCTGACCATTCTCGCCGGCGTGGGCATTCTCATCGGAGTCGCGTTCACTTTGCGGGTTTTGATCAAAGCGTTTTTCGCCGATGACCTCGCTGCTCGCCCGCCTCAACCGGCCCACTTCGCGCCCATTTCCATCCCCGAACGGGCCGGCGCGCTTCTCCTTCTGGGGGCAACGCTCCTGATTGGTCTCTGTCCAAACTTGCTCCTGAATTTGATTTCACCCTCCTTCCATTCACCCCTCATGCAACCCCTCTTGAGAGGAGTCGCCCAATGACCTTGCCCGACCTCTCTCTGGATTTGCTGGGGCCCGAGGCGATCGTCGTCGCCGCCGCCTTCTTCGTTCTGACACTCGATTTGACGGTCCTGCGCCATAAGCCGGCCCTTTTCCGCGCGCGCGCCGCCGCTCTGGCCGCTTGCGTGGGCTGCGCCGCCGCCATGTTGTGGCTCGTCCTCCTGCCCGCCTGTGCTTCATCCGCCATGCTGGCGCTGACGCCGATGACGCAATTCCTGAAATTGATCTTGCTGGCCCTGACCATCTTTACCGCGGTCATTTCTCTCAATGCGCGCTTTACCCGCCACGTCGGCGAGTTTTTCGCGCTCCTCCTTCTGGCAACCGCAGGATTGATGCTCCTGATCAGTTCCGACAATCTCCTGATGATTTTCCTCGCGCTGGAATTGCTCAGCCTCCCGCTTTACGCCTTGGCCGCCTTCGACAAATCCAGTCTCCCGTCGGCCGAAGCCGCTTTGAAATACTTTTTGTTCGGCGGCATCTCCGCCGCCTTCACCCTCTTTGGCATCAGCTTGATCTACGGAATCACTGGCCAAATCCAACTCGCGGCCATTGTCCCCGTTCTTCAGGCCCAACCCGCGGAGCCGGTTTTCTATGCCGCCCTGGTCATGACGCTCATCGGCTTGGCCTTCAAGCTCGCGGCGGCGCCCTTCCACTTCTGGGCGCCGGATGTTTACCAAGGCGCTCCCACCCCGGTGGCTTCCTTCATTGCCTCGGCTTCCAAAGTCGGCGCCTTTTTCGTTCTGGCCAGGATATTGTTGACTGGATTCTGGCCCGGACGCGGCGGCGCAGCCCTGGGCGGCTTTGCCCCCGGCTGGATGCCGGTCCTGGCGGCGATCTCCGTCCTGTCAATGGTCGCCGGCAATCTCGCCGCCCTGGTGCAGACCAGCCTCAAACGATTGCTGGCCTACTCCGCCATTGCCCATGCCGGCTTCGCGCTCCTCGCCTTTTTCGGGACCGCCCCGCGCGCTCTTCCCTCGCTCCTTTTCTACGTGATCACCTACGCGCTGACTGTCGTGGGCGCTTTTGCCGTCGTGGCCGCGGTCGAAACCGCTGGCGGACGGGACCGCCTCGCTGATCTTGCTGGTTTGAGCCGGCGCGCGCCTTTGCTTTCCTTCTGTATGCTCGTGTTTATGCTTTCGCTGGCCGGCATTCCGCCCCTCTCCGGCTTCTTCGCCAAATTTTACGTTTTCGTCGCCGCCGCCGCCGGCGCGCCCAATCTGGGGCTGCTCTGGCTGGTGATTGTCGCCGTTGCCGCCAGCGCCGTCTCTCTTTACTATTACCTGCAAGTCGTCAAGCAGATTTATGCCGCCGAACCTCCGCCCGGTCTCTTGCCGCGCCCGGCTCTGTCGGCCCAGCTTGCCATCGCTCTTCTGGCGGCGGCCGTCATCGCCCTCGGCTGCGCCCCATCCCTCCTCCTTTCCAAGCTCTCCACGGCCCTCCAATTCTCCGCCTTTTGATTTATGAATACACCCGTTGAACCTGACAATTCGCCCGCCGCCAAGTTTGCCACCCTCGACGGAAACGAAGCCGCCGCCTCCGTCGCTTATCGTCTGGTGGAAACCGTGGCCATTTTCCCAATCACTCCTTCTTCCCCCATGGCCGAATTCTGCGATCAATGGTCGGCCGAGGGCCGTCCCAATTTATGGGGCACCATCCCGCGCCTGGTCGAGATGCAGTCCGAAGCCGGCGCGGCCGGCGCCGTTCACGGGATGCTCCAAGTCGGCTCCCTGAGCACGACCTTCACCGCTTCGCAAGGCCTCCTGATGATGATCCCAAACATGTACAAAATCGCCGGTGAACTCCTCCCCTTCTGCATGCATGTCAGTGCCCGCGCCCTCGCCACTCATGCCCTCTCCATTTTTGGCGATCACTCCGATGTCATGGCCTGCCGGCAGACAGGTTTTGCCCTCCTCTCCTCCGCCTCGGTCCAGGAAGCCCAGGACCTGGCCTGTATCGCCCATACCGCCACCCTTCAATCGCGCGTGCCGTTCCTCCACTTCTTCGACGGTTTCCGCACCTCGCATGAAGTCTCCAAAATCCAGGTCCTCACCGACGTTCATTTGCGCCAAATGCTCCAGGAGTGCGATCTCGCCATCCAGTCCTTTCGCTCCCACGGCCTCTCCCCCGACCGCCCGTGCGTCCGCGGCACCGCCCAGAACCCCGACGTCTTTTTCCAGGCGCGCGAGGCCTGCAATCCCTTCTACGATCGCCTCCCGGCCATCGTCCAGGACGAAATGAACCGCTTCGCCGCCATCACCGGCCGCCCCTACCATTTGTTCGATTACTCGGGCCACCCGCAGGCCAGGCGCGTCATCGTGATCATGGGTTCCGGCGCTGTGACGGCCAGCCAAACCGCCGCCTGGCTCGCCGCTCGCGGCGAAAAAGTGGGGGTCCTCTCCGTGCGCCTCTATCGCCCCTTTGACATTGAGGCCTTCGTCAGCGCCCTCCCGCCCTCCACCTGCCGTATCGCCGTGCTCGATCGCACCAAGGAGCCGGGCGCTCTCGGCGAACCGCTCTACCTCGACGTCGTCGCCGCCTTGCGCGAGGCCTCCGACAAGGGCCTTGCTGCCTTCGACGCCGAGGTCCAGACCGTCGGCGGCCGTTACGGCCTTTCTTCAAAGGAGTTTACCCCGGCAATGGTCAACTCCGTGTTCGACGAAATGAAGAAACTCACTCCGAAAAACCACTTCACCGTTGGCATTGTCGATGATGTCTCCCATACCTCGCTGCCGTGCAACAGTGACTTTGACATCGAGCCGGACGATGTCGTCCGCGCCGTCTTTTTCGGTTTGGGGGCTGACGGCACCGTCGGCGCCAATAAGAATTCCATCAAGATCATCGGCGAAGACACCGCCAATTCCGCCCAGGGCTATTTCGTGTACGATTCCAAAAAGTCCGGCTCCGTCACCATTTCGCACCTGCGTTTCGGCCCGCGTCCCATTGACGCCCCTTACCTGATTAAACGCGCCAATTTCGTTGCCTGCCACCAATGGCAGTTCCTGGACCGCTATGACGTGCTCGAATGCGCGGGCGACGGCGCTGTTTTCCTGCTCAATTCTCCATACGGCCCTGACGATACCTGGAACCATTTCTCCATTGAAATGCAGCAAACCATCCTCGCCAAAAAACTCAAATGTTATGTGATCGATGCTTTTAAAGTGGCCAAAGCCGCCGGCATGGGCGGCCGCATCAACACCATCATGCAAACCTGTTTCTTCGCCATTTCCAACGTGCTCCCGCCCAAGGAAGCCATCGCGCAAGTCAAGAAGGCCATTGCCAAAACCTACGCCAAAAAAGGCCAGGCCGTCGTGGACAGGAATTTCGCCGCTGTGGACCAGACCCTCTCGGCCTTGTACCAATTGCAGGTGCCCGACGCCGTTTCCACCGCCCGGCATCAGCCCCCGGCCGTTCCGCCGGAGGCGCCGGACTTTGTCCGGCGCATCACCGCTCTCATGCTCGCCAACAAGGGCGACCTCCTGCCCGTCAGCGCATTCCCCGTCGATGGCACCTGGCCCTCCAACACCAGCCGATGGGAAAAGCGCGCCATTGCCTTGGAAATCCCGCAATGGGACCCCGCTCTTTGCATCCAATGCAACAAATGCGTCCTGGTCTGTCCGCACGCCGCCATTCGCGCCAAGTTCTATCCCGCCGCCAGGCTCGCCGGCGCTCCCCCGTCATTCCAGGCCGTCGATTTCCGCTCCCAGCAATGGCCGGACTCCAAATACACCCTCCAGGTCGCCCCGGAAGATTGCACCGGCTGCGCCCTGTGCGTCGTGGTTTGCCCGGCCAAATCCAAAACCGATCCCAAACACAAAGCCATTAACATGACAACGATGGCTCCCCTCCGACAGCGCGAATCTGTCAATTATTCCTTCTTCCTTGGCCTCCCCGCTCCCGACTCCACCGGCCTGGCCATCGATGTCAAAAGCACCCAGTTCCGCCAGCCCCTCATCGAGTTCTCGGGCGCCTGTTCCGGCTGCGGTGAAACTCCCTACATTAAGCTCCTCACTCAATTGGCCGGCGACCGCCTCATCATTGCCAACGCCACGGGCTGCTCCTCCATTTTCGGCGGCAACCTCCCCACTTCCCCCTATGTCATCAACGCCGATGGCCGCGGCCCGGCCTGGTCCAACTCCCTCTTTGAAGACAACGCCGAATATGGCTTCGGCCACCGCCTGGCTCTCGACAAACAATCTGAATTCGCTCGCGAACTCGCCCTCAAGTTGGCGCCGCAACTCGGCGAGACTCTGGTGGAGCAACTGCTTAACGCCCCGCAAAACAACGATTCCGAAATCGCCGCCCAACGCCAGCGCGTCCTCCAATTGCGCGCGCGCCTGCACCAACTTGATCATCCCCAGGCCCCCACTCTCCACATTCTTGCCGACGCTTTTGTCAAAAAATCCGTCTGGATTATTGGCGGCGACGGCTGGGCTTACGACATCGGGTTTGGCGGCCTCGATCATGTCATTGCCATGAACCGCAAAGTCAACATCCTCGTTCTGGATACTGAGGTTTACTCCAATACCGGCGGTCAGCAATCCAAAGCCACTCCCATCGGCGCGGCTGTCAAGTTCGCTGCCGCCGGCAAGCGCACCGCCCGCAAAGACCTCGGTCTCATCGCCATGGCTTATGGCACCGCTTATGTCGCCCAGGTCGCCCTCGGCTGCAAAGATTCACAAACTCTCAAAGCCTTCGAGGAGGCCGAATCCTATCCCGGCGCCTCCCTCATCATTGCCTACTGTCCCTGCATCGAACACGGCTACCCCATGGGCTTGAGCCTCGATCAGCAGAAACTCGCCGTGGACACCGGCTTTTGGCCTCTCTACCGTTTCGACCCCCGCCGTCTCGCCGACGGCCAGCCCGCCTTGAAACTCGATTCCCCCGCCCCCAAAGTTCCGCTGCAAAAACTCTGGGCCTCCGAGCGCCGGTTTCAAATTCTCGAAACCCAGGACCCCCAAGGCGCAAAAGAAATTCTCCAAATCGCCCAGGCCGCCGTGCATGACAAATTCGCCCTTTACCAGCGCATGGCCGCGCTTACACCCACAACTCCCGCCCCCGGCCCGAAAGTAACCGCGGCCCCGTAATCCATCACACGCTTTTGGTAGCGCGACCGTCCCGGTCGCCGG